>NZ_NKHR01000019.1:0-44778 GCF_014467285.1 Xenorhabdus sp. PB62.4
TAATCGAATAGCCAGAAAACTGCTTTCTCACACGTTGGGTATTTTTGCCAATTTTAAACAAGGCAAAAGTCAACGCGACTTGCTTCAACAAGCCAAGGTTATAGGGTGTTAAAGTCGAGCATCGCGTTACTCTTAATAATATGGCCTATGCCTTAGGTTGCCAGCTTTGGGAGGAAAACTCCGAATTGGCGCTGAAACTGGATACACCGGAAGGACAATTGCAGAACAGTCTTGTTGCATGGCTGAAACGGGCGAGAGATGAAAAACATAACCTGAATAAACTCACTGTTGAACGCTTTATTACCGATAACCAACAAGTTGCGCTCGATAAAGAGATTTGAGATCAATTTTCCACTATCTAAAATTAATTAAGGAAGAAAAGAATGAGTCAGTTACAACCAATGGATTGCATTGATTGCCAGAAGATACTGAAACACTGGATTGAATTTCAACTTGTGGATGAACAGGGTAAACCATTGGTGGGGATGCCTTATAAGTTGATAAGTATGGGGAATAAAAAAGATATTCGTACAGGTGTTACCGATGGTGAAGGGTTATTGCGAGAAGAAAATTTACCACCAACCCCAGTAAGACTTTGGGTTGATGCACAAAAACTCACTGATGAGATGGAATTCAGGCAATTAAGAACTGTTCGTGGGCTTCTGGGTTCAAAAGTTCAACATAATGCCAAAACGCAAGGACATTTTTATCGCTATGTTAAAATTGGTGATCTTTGCGATAAAGCGCCCAAAATTAATGAATGGAATGAAGAAGAACTTCCCAAATATCACTTCCCTGATGATAAATTTCAGGGATTTCGTGCCGTGTTTATGGATGAACGCTGGGTATTGGAAGTGTGTCCTTTCCGTGCCTGGGTGTTGTTATTACATCATCAACCAGAATATTCTCTGGCTAATGCTTATAACCAAGGACTAATGTCCGTTCTAGTTTATGCCAATGCTACAGATAATGGAGACAAAGATACAAAAGAATACAGCGGTTCTGTCTTTCATTTCTTTAAAGAGCAGCTCCTTGATTTATCTTGTTTACCTAATAGAATTGAACAAAAAGATTTTCAGCCAATTGTTTATGATGTTCCTTTCAGGGATCGTTATATAGTCGTGAAATTTATTGATACTGGTGATAATTTAGATACACAAATGTTTTATGTAGCGAATAACAAGGAATTGATTATCAGTTGGCGAGGTACAGCTAGTTTTACAGATGCTGTTATTACTGATTTAAATTTTAAGCCAACTAAACTACCCAGTAATTTCATTGGGAAAGGTAGAGTGCATGATGGTTTTTGGAAAGCTTTTTGGGCTGGAATCAATAAGTCAGACATAGGAAAAATAAGTGTTTTTGATGATATAAAGGAACTAACAAGAGATAGAAAAATATTTGTTTGCGGCCATAGTTTAGGTGGTGCACTGGCATTAATTCATAGCGTGCAATTAAAAGAATACAATCCATGTTTATATACCTATGGCATGCCCAGGGTATTCACTTACAATGCAATAATGGAAATTCAGGACATTATCCATTATCGCCATATTAATCGAAATGATTTAGTTCCTGGTGTACCTTTCGAAAAAGATATGAATAATTATTATTTTGAAAATGGTTGGGATTCCATGGGGTATGCTATAGAAGCATTAAGTCTTCCTGTGTCTGCCATAATTACATCTCCATCGCTAATCACAGCTAGTTTGACACCCGCAGCAATGATAACTACTAGACTTGATAAAATAAAAGCAAATGATTTATTTTTACATCAAGGGAAAACCGTTCATTTATATAAAGGAGAGATTATATATGGTTCCACTGCAAATTTAATTTCTCCAATAAATATTGCCGAAAAAGTGGGGTTTAATTTTTATTTGGTTCCATCATTATTACCAAACGATTCTGCAATCGAAAATTTCTTACCAAATAACAAACAACCCAATAAGTCATTGTCAAACAACATATTACACCACTTTAGTGGGGTTTATATGGATTTTATAAAAGAAAAGATTGTTTCGTTATGTATTCCTGAGAAAAATGTACTTTATAAAGAAAATATACAGAACTTTAAAGATAAGATGAATAAACAACAATTTGAATTGAAAGAAGAATATTTCAACTATCAGTATTTTTTAAAACTGGAACAAAAAATTGGTTCGTGTTTATCTCTTAGTCAAGAGAGTGAATCAGGGAAACGGGCGGTTGATTATTTCGCACACAACGAAAAATCTAATAAGGACTAATTGACATGAATAAAGTAAAATTTGTTTTTATTACTATAATTACTCCATTCTTATCAGGATGTGGTGAAGTCATTGATTCTCAGATCGATAAATACTTTCCACTTAATCCACAATACGGAAGTCAATCTATTATAATATCAAGTATTCCACCAAATAATACTGAGCCAAGGATTTTAGCAGAATATTTATCTAGTAAATGCTCAACAATACAATTGAATTCAGATCTTCTTCCTAGAGGGAAAAAATATAGAATAAGAGAGATTGAATGGGACATGAAACCTAATAAAAATGATAGATTAGAAACAGAGATTCCTATTAATGGAAGAGGGTGGTGTAACTGGAAACTAAGTAAAATTACAATGGGGCTTTCTTATGATGAAAAAAAAATTACCGATAAAAACATAAAAATCAATACAGGTGATACTCTTACTGTTCATATAGAAAATGTGGATGATGAAAAAAACAACAAAGCTAAACAGGACAAAATAAATAATACCGTTAATTATACTTCTACACTTTTTCCTGTTTATAAAGAATTTAAAGGAGAATATACAAGGGTATTTTTTGTTAATCCTAATGGTGAAGGTGAACCTAAAATTTCTCTATCAAAAGAAATGAATGGATATATTTACTACAATCCAAAGTTAGATGAATCAAAAATTACTAAAATTATTATCCCAGCAGGGGAAGAACCATCCAGAGTTGAATACCCAGATGGTAAAGTAGAATTAAATAGAGATTCTATTGATTATTGGAAAATAAATAATACATCCCAATGGGAATAGTAATAAATATTTATTAAAACCACCTCAACATCAGAACCTCCTATGATTTATTTATAGTTTCTGATGTTGTGGCTGATATCAATCATTGGTAACTGAGTTTTTCCCATTTAAGGGAAGTGATAATTTAAAAAGTAAAGGGAAATCTATCGCAGTAGAGGGTATGCACACAGCCTGTGGTGCAAAGCTGATTGCCAGCCAGAAAGAGTTTCTTGCTTAATGGGATGGTCTATTGATACAGCCGTCATTTCCTGCTGAGTGAATTGGACATGGAGTTTTGGCAGCCGGGTGGCTTTGAACAAAGTGACCTGGCTATGTTGCATAGCATAGGGAAAGCTCACTTTGGCAAATGGTATCATCCGCCGGGCCGGCTTCCAGCGCCGCGCTGAGGCATCACCTTCTAGTCCCAACTCCTGCAATAGCATTTGTCTCCAGCTTGGGTGCACGAAACTTAAACTGATCCGATAAAAACTGTCCAACAGATAGAGATGAATATCTGTAATCCCTCTGGCTCCCAGTTGGGCGGCTATTTCCAGAGCAATCAATCTCCCCCCTTTGAACAACCCAGAATATGTACCGGCTCTTGTGTCAATGGCTGATAACGCTCCATCTGCTTGATGTGGTCAAGGAAAACGACTTGCGGTTGAGCTTTATTGATGCCTTGAAAAGCCCGACAACTTACAAGGCGATGGATCGTTCAGTATTGCAGCCACGCCTTCTATTGTGTCTGTACGGTTTGGGAACTAAATTTGACATTAATAGTAACATAGGTTCTTACGTGTCTAATAATCTTTAAAAGAAACTATATCAAGACAATAGAATTAATTAACGCATATTTATAATATTATGGCCATTTTGTTTATTATATTAATCTCATCAGTTTAAGATGCTGATTATTTATAAATATTAGCTGGAAATTGTGATGTTATGTCACTCGTTTTGCCATCAATGAAAATAAAATATATGCTTAAATAAATAATTAGTCATATTGTTTTTTTATTTTGATATTATTTACTAGTGGTATTAAATTCAATGAGATTTCATATTCATAATATTTTCCCATTATTGCAAAGGAATATGAGCGAAAATTAGTGTTCACTCTAAATTGTTTCATTTCGGTATTAAATATAATTATTGTTTACATTTACATTAGTTATGTAATTTGATTATTATAAAATAACATGTAGTAAAGTTAGTTTATTTTTTATATGGGTAAATATACATGAATTTATTATAACTTGTTGATAAATAATATTTTAATTTGGTCTGCCTTGTTCCTTGGTTGTTAGGGGTTATATATATTCATAAACACTTTATTTCATCTTAAATAATTTCAATTAGATATTAATACTAAATGGATAAAATACAGCAAGGACTTAGCGCTCATGCCAATAGATATATTCAATAGATCCATTTTTATTTTGTTATGGAATTCAGCATCGATTAATAAAAAATTGCGGTAAATCAAAGACGCTTATCTAAAAAACAGGAAAAAAATGGAATGCCTTCTTCCGGTTCATCAAATGAACCCTTTATTCCGCTGTCTGGAAAATTATTGCCACATAATTTTTGGTTGTGCGGTTATTAACCGGACTATGACATCCAGCGCCTGAGAGAAAGTATTGACTAAGTATCTTTCGATGCTTGGCGTGCCCGTTTTTATTTTTCCTAAAAATAAAAGAAAAACATTTTTGATGGTTTATCGGAATAACAATTTTCAAATATCCAATAGATTCGTTGAGGTAGTAAGTAGATGAAAGACAGTATTACCAGCAAGGAAAATACCTTTAGAGTGGGGGTGTTGGAATCCTGGAACGCCACGGAAACCCCATACCCTGAGCAGTTATGTATTCATCAGTTGTTTGAACAACAGGTAGAGAAAACCCCGGCTGCCATAGCGTTAATCGCTGGGGATCAGACACTGAGCTATGCGGAACTGAACACCCGGGCTAACTGGCTGGCTTGTCAACTGATTGAACAGGGAATTTGCTTGGGTGACCATGTCGCGATCCTGTTAGAACGTTCAATTGAACTGGTGGTGGCTCAGTTAGCTATCCTTAAGGCTGGAGCGGTTTATGTCCCCGTCGATCCCAACGTACCGGATGAACGGAAAAACTGGCTGATAAACGATTGTGCCGCCAAATTACTGCTGACTGATATGCAGACAGAGATCTCGGCTGAATTAGTTATCCCGCGGCTTCGTCTTACTTGTGAGACAGAACCGATCAGGGAAAAAGAACATCACAATCTTGATTTATTGGGTGTCAGTGCCGGGCCGGCGTATATCATGTACACCTCCGGTTCGACGGGTATACCGAAAGGAGTCATTGTGCCTCACCGGGCTGTCGTTCGGTTGGTTATTAATAATGGCTATGCTGACATCGAACCCAATGACCGGATTGCTTTCGCCGCTAATCCGGCTTTCGATGCCAGCACCTTTGAAGTTTGGGCGCCTTTGCTTAACGGTGCTGCGCTGGTGGTTATTGATCATACCACGTTGCTGACACCGCGGGATTTTGTCCAGACGTTACAGGTGCATCGCATTACAGTCTTGTGGATGAGTGTCGGGTTGTTTAACCGGCTGGCAGCGGAGCTGTCCCCGGTGCTGCCTCAACTTAAAATACTGCTGGTCGGGGGAGATGTGCTCGATCCGCATGTCATTGCTCAAGTGCTGTGTAAGAACCCGCCACAAAAGTTATTGAATGCCTACGGTCCAAGTGAGGGAACCACGTTTACCACGACCTATCATATTCACACGTTAACATCAGGTACGACTTCTATTCCTATTGGTCGCCCCATTGCCAACACCCGGATTTATTTGCTGGATGCTGATGGTCAGCCAGTGCCATCGGGCATGACCGGTGAGATTTATATCGGGGGTGACGGCGTGGCCTGCGGTTATCTCAATCGCCCTGAACTGACCGCAGAACGCTTTCTCACAGATCCATTTAGCGATAAACCGAATGCGCATATGTACCGAACCGGAGATTTGGCCCGCTATCTGCCGGACGGTAATCTGGAATTCCTTGGGCGCAACGACCAGCAGGTGAAAATCCGCGGTTTCCGGATTGAACCGGGGGAAATTGAGGCCCGACTGGTGGAATATCCGGCGATACGTGAAGCTGTGGTGCTGGCGTTAGGGGAGGAGCAGGACAAACAACTGGTTGCCTATGTGTTGACCCAAGAGAGTGACGGATTGGCTGCCCGCCTGCGTGAATACCTGAGTGCGCGGTTGCCGGATTATATGGTGCCGGTAGCCTTTGTACGTCTGGATGAATTCCCATTGACATCGAATGGTAAATTGGATCGCCGGGCATTGCCAGCTCCGGGAGAGGACGCTTTCGCCCGTCAGATTTATGAAGCACCGCTAGGAGAGATGGAGATTATTCTGGCGACCCTTTGGCGCGAATTACTGGGTATTGAGCGAATTAGCCGACATGACAGTTTCTTTGCACTGGGCGGTCATTCTTTGCTTGGAGTACGGATGATTGAACGTCTGCACAATCTGGGATTGACACTGGCCGCCAGTAACCTGTTCCAGCGCCCGGTGCTGTCAGAACTGGCTCAGACATTGGAGCAACATCAGACTGTAGTAGTACCGCCGAATGTCATTACCTCAACGACCACCGTGCTGACCCCCGCAATGTTGCCGCTGATTGATCTGACCCAGTCTGAGATTGACCATATTGTTGAACAGGTTCCGGGCGGGATCGCTAATGTTCAGGATATCTATGCGCTGTCGCCGTTGCAGGACGGTATCTTATTCCATCATCTGCTGGCGAAAAAAGGTGATCCCTATCTGCTGGCCTATCCGATGATTTTTGCTGACCGGGCGTTGCTGGATCGCTATCTGGCAGCAGTACAACAGGTGGTTGATCGCCATGATATCCTGCGGACTGCATTTATCTGGCAGGGATTATCTGTACCAGCGCAGGTGGTCTGGCGTCAAGCACCTTTATCGGTCACTGAACTGCTCTTGAACCCGGCTGACGGGCTAGTGGGTGAGCAATTGGCTCACCGTTTTGACCCGCGCCAATATCGTTTTGATCTGAGTCAGGCCCCATTGTTGCGCTTTATGGTGGCGCAGGAAACTGATGGCCGCTGGCATGTGCTGCAATTGCAGCATCACCTGATTGGCGACCATACGACAATGGAAGTGATGCACCGCGAAGTGCAAGTCTGTCTTGCCGGACAGGATGACAATTTGCCAGCACCGTTGCCTTTCCGCAATCTGGTGGCGCAGGCCCGGTTGAATGTCAATCAGGCAGAACATACCCGCTTCTTTACCGATATGCTGGCTGACGTGGATGAGCCGACGCTGCCATTTGGATTAACCGAGGTACATCGTGATGGTTCGCAGGTCACACAATCGCACCGGATGTTATCGCCGGAGTTAAACGACCGCCTTCGTCAGCAGGCAAAACGTCTGGGCGTCAGTGTAGCAACGTTGTGTCATCTGGCTTGGGCGCAAGTGCTGTCACAAACCAGCGGGCAGAATAAAGTGGTGTTTGGTACGGTGCTGTTCGGGCGCATGGCGGCAGGGGAAGGCGCTGATAGCGGCATGGGGCTGTTTATCAATACCTTGCCGCTGCGACTGGATATAGATGACACGCCGGTACACGACAGTGTACGGCTGGCACAGTCCCGGCTGGCCGGATTGCTGGATTATGAGCATGCTTCACTGGCGCTGGCCCAACGTTGCAGTGGGGTAGCGGGCGGCACGTCACTGTTTAGTGCTCTGTTGAACTATCGGCATAATGAGCAGCCGCTGATCCCACATGAGATTGTACCGGGTATCGAATTTCTGGGTGAACAGGAGCGGACTAACTATCCGTTTGTGCTGTCGGTAGAGGATGGGGGTTCTACTCTGGGGCTGACTGCGCAGGTAGTGCAACCGTTTGAACCGGATCGGGTATGTGGTTATATGCAACAGGCACTGACAAGTCTGGCAGAAGCGCTGGAGCGGTCCCCGGAAACGCCGGTACGGGCACTGAATATTTTGCCTGAAACGGAACGTGCATTATTGCTGGAAACCTGGAACGCGACTGAAACCCCGTATCCTGAGCAGTTATGTATTCACCAGTTGTTTGAACAGCAGGTAGAGAAAACGCCTGACACCACCGCGTTGGTATATGAAGGACAGACCCTGAGTTATGCCGAATTGAATACCGATGCCAACCGGCTGGCCCATCAACTGATTGCACTGGGTATTGCGCCGGATCAGCGGGTGGCGATCTGCATGGCAAGCTCATCGGCGCGGGTGGTGGGGTTGTTGGCGGTGCTGAAAGCCGGTGGCGCCTATGTGCCGCTGGATCCAGCTTATCCGGGGGAACGCTTGGCGCATATCCTGAATGATGCAGCCTCCTCAATACTATTGGCTGATGAAACCGGACGGATAGCGTTGGGCGGGGAGGCGCTTGCCGGGCTGACTCTGCTTGATCCGAATACCTTGCCTGATCAACCAGACAGCAACCCGCAGGTACCGGCGCTGACTTCCCGTCATCTGGCTTATGTGATTTACACCTCCGGTTCTACCGGCGTGCCCAAAGGGGTAATGGTTGAACATCGTGGGTTGGTCAATCTTATTCGGGATAAAATTGTCCAGTTTGATATTCAGTCCGGTGACCGGGTGTTGCAGTTCGCTTCATTTGGTTTCGATGCCAGTGTCTGGGAAACCATGATGGCGCTGACCAGTGGAGCCAGTTTGGTTATTCCGGCTGACACGGTTCGTCAGGACCCGCACCGCCTCTGGCATTATCTGGAAGAGCAGGCAGTGACGCACGCGTGTTTGACTCCGGCCCTGCTGCGGGATGGGGTTGATTTACCGGCGCTGACGATAAAACCGACCGTGATACTGGGCGGTGAAGCACCCAGCCCGGCGCTGCTCCAGACATTGAGCCGCCAGGCCACGCTGTTCAATGCTTATGGCCCGACAGAAATTACCGTGTGTGCCACTCACTGGCGTTGTCCGTCAAACTATACCGATGCCTTGGCGCCTATTGGGCGTCCGACGGCGAATACCCGGATTTATCTGCTGGATGACTACGGTCAGCCGGTGCCATTGGGGGCAGTGGGGGAGTTGTATATTGGTGGTGCCGGTGTGACGCGCGGCTATCTCAATCTCCCTGAGCTGACTGACGAACGTTTTCTGGCTGACCCGTTTAGTGATGCAACTGATGCGAGAATGTATCGTACCGGGGATTTGGCCCGTTATTTGCCGGATGGCAATCTGGTGTTTGTTGGCCGTAATGATCAGCAGGTTAAAATCCGTGGATTCCGGATTGAGCCGGGAGAAATCGAAGCCCGGTTGACAGAATATCCTGCGGTGCGCGAAGCGTGGGTGCTGGCGCTGGGGGAGGGGCAGGACAAGCGTTTGATCGCCTACGTTGTGGCGGAAGAAGACAACGGATTGGCTGCCCGTTTGCGTGAACATCTGAGTGCTATTTTGCCTGATTATATGGTGCCGGTGGCTTTTGTGCGTCTGGATGCCTTCCCGCTGACGCCAAACGGCAAACTGGATCGGCAGGCGTTGCCGGTGCCGGAGCAGAATGCCTTTGCCCGTCAGGTTTACGTAGCACCACAAGGGGAAACAGAAACGGCCTTGGCGGCTATCTGGAGTGAATTATTAGGCATTGAGCAGATCAGCCGGTATGACAACTTCTTTGCGTTGGGTGGTCATTCACTGTTGGCGGTACGGGTCATGAATCGTATCGCTGCTTTCGGTGTTGAACTGCCGCTGGTTGCCTTATTTACGTCACCATCACTCGCGGCCTTTGCGGAGAGGATCTGCGCCCAACGCAATGAGGGAAGGGATAGATTGTCTGAGATTATTCCCGTCCCCCGTGATAGTGATAATAATAGTGCCTTACCACTGTCATTCGCTCAACAGCGTCTGTGGTTTCTGGCGCAGTTTGATGGCGTCAGTGATACCTATCATATTCCGTTGGCACTGCACTTACGTGGTCAGCTTAATATTACCGCTTGGCAGCAGGCGCTGAATCGTCTGTTTGCCCGCCATGAAGCGTTGCGTTCAGTCTTTATCATGGCTAACGGTCAGCCTCAGGTTGAACTGTTACCGGCGGAGTTAGGTCTGCCGGTGAAACAATACGATTTGCGTAACGCGCCTGAAGTGGATGAGCAACTTAAGCTTCTGTGCGTACAGGAAGCGGAAACACCGTTTGATCTTACCCATGGTCCCTTAATCCGTTGTGCGTTGATACAACGGGCCGATGAGGATTACGTCTTCTTACTGACTCAGCATCATATTGTGTCTGATGGTTGGTCTTTAGGAATATTAAAATCAGAACTAAGCGCCCTTTATTCGGCTTACTTGAATAAACAGCCTGATCCATTGCCCTCGCTGGTTATTCAATATCCAGATTATGCCGCTTGGCAGCGTAAGGTATTTTCTGGTGAAGGATTGCGAGCGCAGAGTGATTACTGGCGTCGCACGCTGGCTGATGCCCCGGTATTGCTGGAATTACCGACAGATCGGCCCCGTCCATCCCGGCAATTATTTACCGGCGGCCGGATACCTGTGCAGATTGATGCCACGTTGGTACAGGCCCTGAAACAACTGGGACAACGACACGGCACCACATTATTTATGACATTGCTGACCGCCTGGGCGGCATTATTGTCGCGTTTGTCCGGGCAGGATGATCTGGTGATCGGCATACCGAGTGCCAACCGCAACCGGCGGGAAATCGAGCCGCTGATCGGCTTCTTTGTTAATACCTTGGCATTGCGCATTGATTTGTCCGGTACACCGGATATGGTCACACTGCTCCGGCATGTGCGGCAGACGACACTGGGCGCACAGGAACATCAGGATCTGCCTTTCGAGCAGGTGGTTGAGATCGTACAACCGCCCCGCAGACCGGAACATACTCCGCTATTTCAAGTGATGTTCGCTTGGCAGGAGAGTGACACAGAAGAGTGGCAACTACCGGGATTAGCGGTGACGCCAGTCGTACAGGGATACGATATCGCTAAATTCGATCTGCAACTGGAATTAACGGAAAAGGCAGGTGAGGTTGTTGGGGAATTGAATTATTCTTCTGCCCTGTTCGACCCTGAAACGATTGAAAGACAGGTCGGATATTTGCTGGCCCTATTGCGGGCGATGGTGAGCCATCCTCAACAATCCGTCACGACCGTAGATATTTTGTCATCCACTGAGCGGACATTATTGCTGGAAACCTGGAATGCGACTGAAACCCCGTATCCTGAGCAGCTATGCATTCATCAGTTGATTGAACAACAGGTAGAAAAAACGCCTGACGCCACAGCGTTGGTGTATGAAGGACAGACCCTGAGTTATGCCGAATTGAATGCTGATGCTAATCGGCTGGCCCATCAACTGATTGCATTGGGAATCGCGCCGGATCAGCGGGTGGCGATCTGCATGGCAAGCTCACCGGCACGGGTAGTGGGGTTGTTGGCGGCGCTGAAAGCCGGTGGCGCCTATGTGCCGTTGGACCCGGCTTATCCGGGGGAACGTCTGGCGCATATCCTGAATGATGCGGCCCCCTCAATAATATTGGCTGATGAGACCGGACGGCTAGCGTTGGACGAGGAAGCGCTGGCCGGGCTGACTCTGCTTGATCCGAATACCTTGCCTGATCAACCGGACAGCAACCCGCAAGTACCGGCGTTGACTTCCCGTCATCTGGCCTATGTGATTTACACCTCCGGCTCTACTGGCGTGCCTAAAGGGGTGATGGTTGAACATCGGGGGTTGGTCAATCTTATTCGGGATAAAATTGTCCAGTTTGATATTCAGTCCGGTGACCGGGTATTGCAGTTCGCTTCATTTGGTTTCGATGCCAGTGTTTGGGAAACCATGATGGCGCTGACCAGTGGAGCCAGTTTGGTTGTTCCGGCTGACACGGTTCGTCAAGATCCGCGACGCCTCTGGCATTATCTGGAAGAGCAGGCGGTGACGCACGCTTGTTTGACTCCGGCTTTGCTGCGGGATGGGGTTGATTTACCGGCGCTGACGATAAAACCGACCGTGATACTGGGCGGTGAAGCACCCAGCCCGGCGCTGCTCCAGACATTGAGCCGCCAGGCCACGCTGTTCAATGCCTATGGCCCGACAGAAATTACCGTGTGTGCCACTCACTGGCGTTGTCCGTCAAACTATACCGATGCCTTGGCGCCTATTGGGCGTCCGACGGCGAATACCCGGATTTATCTGCTGGATGACTATGGGCAGCCGGTGCCATTGGGGGCAGTGGGGGAGTTGTATATTGGTGGTGCGGGTGTGACGCGCGGCTATCTCAATCTCCCTGAGCTGACTGACGAACGTTTTCTGGCTGATCCGTTTAGTGATGCAATTGACGCGAGAATGTATCGTACCGGGGATTTGGCCCGTTATTTGCCGGATGGCAATCTGGTGTTTGTTGGCCGTAATGACCAGCAGGTGAAAATCCGTGGATTTCGGATTGAGCCGGGAGAAATCGAAGCCCGGTTGACAGAATATCCTGCGGTGCGCGAAGCGTGGGTGCTAGCGCGGGGTGATGGGCAGGACAAACGTTTGATCGCCTACGTTGTGGCGGAAGAAGACAACGAATTGGCTGCCCGTTTGCGTGAACATCTGAGTGCTATTTTGCCGGATTATATGGTGCCGGCGGCTTTTGTGCGTCTGGACGCCTTCCCGCTGACGCCAAACGGCAAGCTGGATCGGCGAGCGTTGCCGGTGCCGGATCAGAATGCCTTTGCCCGTCAGGTTTACCAAGCGCCGCAAGGGGAAATTGAGACTGCGCTCGCCACTATCTGGAGTGAATTGCTGGAGGTTGAGCAGATTAGCCGGCACGACAGCTTCTTTGCGCTGGGTGGTCACTCGTTGCTCGCTGTGCGGATGATTGAACACTTGCGGCGTAGGGGGCTGGGCGTATCGGTCCAAACGCTATTCGAACATCCGACACTCAGTGTTTTGGCCCAGTCTCTGGCGCAACATTGTGAAATCAGGGTACCTGACAACCGAATTACACCGGATACTATTGCGCTGACGCCAGAAATGTTGCCGTTGATTGAGCTGACTCAGCCTGAGATTGACCGCATAGTTGAACAAGTGCCGGGCGGGATTGCCAACATTCAGGATATCTATGCCCTGTCACCGCTACAGGATGGCATTTTATTCCACCATTTGCTGGCAAACGAAGGCGATCCTTATCTGCTGATAACCCAACAGGCTTTTGTGGATCGGTCTTTGTTGGACCGTTATCTGGCCGCGGTTCAACAGGTGGTCGACCGCCATGATATTTTGCGTACCGCGTTTATCTGGGAGGGCTTATCAGCTCCGGCTCAGGTGGTTTGTCGTCAGGTTCCCTTATTTATCACAGAATTGACACTCAATCCGGCTGACGGATCGATCAGTGACCAGCTGGCCCAACGCTTTGATCCGCGCCGGCATCGTATTGACCTGAATCAGGCTCCGTTGCTGCGCTTTGTCATTGCTCAGGATTCTGATGGCCGCTGGATCCTGCTGCAACTATTACATCACCTGATTGGCGACCATACCACACTGGAAGTGATGAACAGCGAAGTGCAGGCCTATCTTACCGGACGGGGAGACAGTTTGCCGGCTTCGACACCTTTCCGTCATCTGGTGGCGCAGGCCCGGTTGGGCTCCGACCAGTCAGAACATACCCGTTTCTTTACCGATATGCTGGCGGCGGTGGATGAGCCGACGTTGCCGTTCGGCTTGACGGAAATTCGCCATGACGGCTCGCAGGTGACGGAATCGCACAGAATGCTGACGCCTGCACTGAATAACCGTCTGCGTAATCAGGCCCGGCGTTTGGGCGTTAGTGTGGCGGCGCTGTGCCATTTGGCTTGGGCGCAGGTGTTGTCGCGTACCAGTGGTCAGAAGCAAGTGGTATTTGGCACGGTGCTGTTTGGGCGTATGCAGGCTGGCGAAGGCGCCGACAATGGCATGGGGCTATTTATTAATACCCTGCCGTTGCGGTTGGATATGGATGAAACCCCGGTGCAGGAGAGTGTACAGGCCGCCCATACCCGATTGGCGGGATTACTGGCGCATGAACATGCCTCACTGGCGCTGGCTCAACGTTGCAGTGGAGTAGCCAGTGGGACGCCGCTGTTCAATGCGCTGCTGAATTACCGGCATAATACCCAGCCGGTTACGTCGGATGAAATCATCAGCGGAATTGAATTCCTTGGGGCACAGGAACGGACCAACTACCCGTTTGTGTTGTCGGTAGAGGATGGGGGTTCCGATTTGGGGCTGACTGCTCAGGTAGTACAACCCTTTGATCCGGCAAGGATATGCGGTTATATGCAGCAAGCGCTGGAAAGTCTGGCAGAGGCGCTTGAACAGGTACCGGAAACACCGGTACAGATGTTGGAAATCCTGCCGGAAACTGAGCGCACATTGTTGCTGAAAACCTGGAATGCGACTGAAACAACCTATCCTGACCAACTGTGCATTCATCAATTGTTTGAACAACAGGTGGAGAATGCCCCGGATGCGACAGCGTTGGTCTATGAAAACCAATCCTTTAGCTATGCGGAATTGAATACCCGTGCTAACCGGCTGGCGCATCAGCTTATCGCACTGGGTGTTATGCCGGATCAACGGGTAGCGATTTGTGTGGCAAGTTCACCGGCACGGATAGTGGGACTGTTGGCAATATTGAAAGCGGGGGGTGCCTACGTGCCGCTGGATCCTGCTTATCCGGGTGAACGTCTGATTCATATTTTGACCGATGCTGCACCGACTATTTTGTTAGCAGATAATACCGGACGTTCAGCACTAAATGAGCAAATGCTTTCGCAGTATGTTGTTCTTGATCCGAATTCATCACCTGAACAGTCGGACACCGATCAACCAGATAATAACCCACACGTTGCTGAGTTGACCTCCTGTCATCTGGCTTATGTGATTTACACCTCCGGCTCGACCGGTACGCCAAAAGGGGTGATGGTTGAACATTGTGGGCTGGTCAATCTTATCCGGGATAAAATCGCCCAGTTCGCCGTTCATTCCCATAGCCGGATGTTGCAATTCGCTTCATTTGGTTTCGATGCCAGTGTCTGGGAAATCATGATGGCATTAGGCAGTGGCGCCAGTCTGGTTATTCCTGACAATGCCATTCGTCAGGACCCGCGCCATCTCTGGCATTATCTGGAAGATCAATCGGTAACCCACGCTTGTTTGACACCCGCGCTGCTGCGGGATGGCACTGATTTACCGGCGATGACCATCAAACCAACATTAATACTGGGCGGTGAGGTTCCCAGTGTGGCCTTGCTCCAGACACTGAGCGGCCGGGCAACGGTATTCAACGCCTATGGCCCGACAGAAATCACCGTTTGCGCCAGCGCCTGGCGTTGTCCATCAGACTATCAGGGGGGATTCATTCCGATTGGACGGCCGACGGCCAATACCCGGATTTATCTGCTGGATGCCCTCTGTCAGCCAGTGCCTTTGGGAACGGTGGGTGAGCTGTATATTGGGGGGGCTGGTGTGGCTCGTGGCTATCTCAATCGTCCTGAACTGACCAAAAAACGTTTCCTTGCTGATCCGTTTAGTAACGCAGCTAATGCACGGATGTATCGCACCGGGGATTTGGTTCGCTACCTGCCGGACGGCAATCTGGTATTTGTTGGCCGTAATGATCAGCAGATTAAGATCCGTGGTTTCCGGATTGAACCGGGGGAAATTGAAGCTCGGTTGATAGAACATGCCGTGGTACGTGAAGCGCAGGTATTGGCGCTGGGTGACGGGCAGGACAAACGTCTGGTTGCCTATGTAGTGACAAATAATGTAGTGGCAGAAACGGATGACGGGATGGTTAACCGTCTGCGTGAACATTTGAGCGCGTCATTGCCTGATTACATGGTACCGGCGGCTTTTGTACGACTGGACGCATTCCCGGTGACATCTAATGGCAAACTAGATCGCCGGGCGCTACCAGCGCCGGGGGAGGAAGCCTTTGCGCGCCAGATTTACGCGGCGCCACAAGGGGAAATAGAAACCTCACTTGCTGTTATTTGGCATGACTTACTGGGCATTGAGAAAATAAGTCGGTATGACAGCTTTTTTGCATTGGGTGGTCATTCATTGCTCGCAGTGCGCATGGTCGAACGTTTGCGTAATCTGGGTCTTACACTGGCAGTACGTGACCTGTTCCAATCTCCCGTACTGTCTGAACTTGCTCAAACCTTGAAACTGAATCAGGGCGAATGTGTGCCTGCCAACGTCATTACGCCAGCAACGACGAAGCTGACACCGGAAATGTTACCGTTGATTGATCTCACTCAGCTTGAGATTGATCACATCATCAAACAGATACCGGGTGGGATTACCAATATTCAGGATATCTATGCGTTATCGCCGTTACAGGACGGTATTCTGTTCCACCATCTATTGGCAAACGAAGGTGATCCATATTTGCTGGCTGGTCAGATGGCTTTTGCTGATAGGCCTCTGTTGGATCGTTATCTGGCTGCGGTTCAACAGGTGATTGACCGACATGACATCCTGCGTACCGCTTTTATCTGGGAAGGTTTATCTGTTCCTGCTCAGGTGGTTTGCCGTCAAGTGCAATTATCGGTAACTGAATTGACGCTGGATCCCGTTGACGGGCCAGTCAATGACCAGTTAGCACAACATTTTGATCCGCGTCGGTATCGTATTGATTTGGGACAGGCACCGTTATTGCGCTTTGTCGTGGCGCCGGAGACCGATGGCCGCTGGATTGTACTGCAATTGATGCATCATCTGATTGGTGATCATACCGCGCTGGATGTGATGAGCAACGAAGTTCAGGCCTATCTTGATGGACAGCTTGACGGACAGGAAAGCAACCTACCTGCACCGGCACCTTTCCGCAATTTAGTGGCGCAGGCTCGGCTGGGAGTCAGTCAGGAGCAGCATATTCGCTTCTTTACCGACATGTTGGCTGAGGTCGATGAGCCTACGTTGCCGTTCGGATTGACAGAGGTTCATCATGATGGCTCGCAAATGACAGAATCACACCGGATGTTGACCGCGGAGCTGAATGACCGCTTACGCGGTCAGGCCCGGCGTCTGGGCGTTAGCTTAGCCGCTTTGTGTCATCTGGCCTGGGCGCAGGTGTTGTCGCGTACCAGCGGACAGGAACAAGTGGTATTCGGCACGGTATTATTCGGGCGCATGGCCGCCGGTGAAGGTGCAGACAATGGCATGGGACTGTTTATCAATACCTTACCGCTACAGCTGGATATGGATGATACCTCGGTACAGGACAGTGTACAGGCGGCACATCGTCGGCTGGCGGGATTGTTGACACATGAACATGCGTCACTGGCACTGGCTCAACGTTGCAGTGGGGTGCAAGGTGGAACCCCACTGTTCAGTACCTTGCTGAACTATCGGCACAACGCATTGCCGACGGCTTCGAATGAAATTATGGACGGTGTTGAATTCCTTGGCGCACAGGAGCGAACTAACTATCCGTTTACGCTATCAGTGGAAGATTTTGGTGAAGCGTTGGGTTTAACCGCGCAAATTGTCCAGCCATTTGATCCGGAGCAGGTATGTGGTTATATGCAGCAAGCGCTGGAAAGTTTGGTGAAGGCGCTTGAACAGGCTCCGGAAACGCCGGTACGGATGCTGGAAATCCTGCCTGAGGCAGAGAGGGGTTTGCTGCTGAAAACCTGGAACGCGACTGAAATAGCGTATCCTGACCAACTGTGCATTCATCAACTGTTTGAACAACAAGTGGGAAAAAAACCTGATGCCACGGCGTTGGTCTATGAAGAGCAAGCCTTCAGTTATGCGGAGCTGAACGGCTGTGCTAACCGACTGGCTCATCAATTAATTGAACTGGGTGTGCAGCCTGATCAACGAGTGGCGATTTGTGTGAAGCGTTCACCATCAAGGATAGCGGGGCTATTGGCAGTACTGAAAGCAGGTGGCGCTTACGTACCTCTGGATCCTTCCTATCCGGCTGATCGTCTGGCGTATATGCTGAATGATGCCGCTCCGTTGGTGATACTGGCGGATAATACCGGGCGTGCCGCACTGGGTGAAGAAGCACTGGCGAAATTAACTGTACTTGACCCGAATACCCTGCCTGACCAGCCGGACAACAATCAACCGGACAGTAATCCGCAGGTTCCTGCGTTAACTTCACGGCATCTGGCCTATGTGATTTATACTTCCGGCTCAACCGGTATGCCGAAAGGCGTGATGGTTGAACATCGTGGGCTGGTCAACCTTATCCGGGATAAAATCAGCCAGTTTGACATTCATCCCCAGAGCCGAATGTTGCAATTCGCTTCATTTGGTTTCGATGCCAGCGTCTGGGAAATCATGATGGCATTGTGTGGTGGCGCCACTTTGGATATTCCTGCCGACACGGTTCGTCAGAACCCGCTTCGCCTCTGGCATTATCTGGAAGAACAGTCGGTGACTCATGCCTGCCTGACACCGGCTCTGTTGAGGGATGGTGCGGATTTACCGGAGATAAACATAAGACCAACATTGATACTGGGCGGTGAAGCGCCCAGTGCGGCGCTGTTTCAGGCACTGCGTGGCCGGGCTACGCTGTTCAATGCTTATGGCCCGACAGAAATCACGATATGTGCCACCACCTGGCGTTGTCAGGCAGATTATACAGATGTATTAATTCCTATCGGACGTCCGACGGCTAACACCTGTGTTTATCTGCTGGATGCCTGCGGCCAGCCGGTTCCGTTGGGAGCGGTAGGAGAATTGTATCTTGGTGGTGATGGTGTAGCGCGTGGCTATCTCAACCGTCCTGATCTGACCACTGAACGTTTTCTGGCTGACCCGTTTAGCCAGACACCGGATGCACGGATGTACCGAACCGGGGATTTGGCCCGCTACTTGCCGGATGGCAACCTGATATTTATTGGCCGTAATGACCAGCAAGTTAAAATCCGGGGATTCCGTATTGAACCGGGAGAGATCGAAGCCCGGCTGATGGAGTACCCGGCGGTGCGTGAAGCTATCGTACTGGCCTTGGGGGATGAACAGGATAAACGTTTGGTGGCTTATGTGGTGGCGCCAGCGGATGATGGATTGGCTACCTGTTTGTATAGCCATCTGAGCGCGTCATTGCCTGACTACATGGTGCCGGCAGCTTTTGTACGTCTGGACGCACTTCCGCTGACCCCTAATGGTAAGCTGGATCGCCGGGCACTGCCGGAGCCTGATCAGAATGCCTTTTCTCATCAAACCTATGAAGCGCCGCAGGGAGAGATTGAGATCGCGTTGGCCACTATCTGGCGTGAATTGCTGGAGGTTGAACAAATAGGCCGGTATGACAATTTCTTTGCGTTGGGTGGACACTCGCTGCTCGCTATGCGGATGATAAACCTTGCCGCAGGTCGTGGTTTGATGTGTACATTGAATAACCTATTCCAATTCCCTGTGCTGGCTGAACTGGTATCAAAAATCACATTAGATCCACTGTCTCAGCCGCAAAGCAGTGCGATACCTGTGCGGCCATCCGGAATGGAACCGCCGCTATTCTTTGTGCCCAGCGGCATGAATGATTACTCCTATATCTTTGGATTAGCTCAACATATTCAGTCAGATTATCCGATTTATGCTTTGCCCTGGCCGTCCATCAATGAAGAGCCCGTATCGGCTATTGAAGCGTTGGCCGCCAAAATGATCACTTTTATGAAGGCGGTTCAACCGGAAGGCCAATACCGGATCTACGGTTATTCTTCTGGTGGTGTACTGGCTTATGCCATTGCCCAGCAACTTTTGAACGCGGGTGAGACCGTCGATTTCCTGGGTTTGATTGATACGCCAGCCCCTCACTACTTCAAGCAGCTGGTTATTCAACCGAAACTCCAGTTTCTTGCTGAACTGGCAAAACAGTCGGGCGAGGAACATGCAGAGGAGATTGCGGTATTGCATCAGAGAATCGATAAACTGAATTTGGTGCAATTTATTGCCGCGGCGCAGGAACTGGATCTATACCCGGCAAACCTGCATCCTGACTTGATCGCAAGACGTTGGGAACAGATGGTAAATTATATGCAAATGGTCAAAGAATATGAACCACAAACATTGGCGATAACGCTTCATCAGTTTTATGCGAGAGAACCTTATCCGGAGATCCCTTTCGTTACGGAAACCATATTACCCTCCCTGAGTATGGAACCATCGTTAGGCTGGAAGCAGGTTGTGCCTGACTCTTTGCTGCGGCTAACATCTGTACCGGGTGACCACTTTAGCCTGATGGAGGATAGTGAAAATAAAACCATTTTGGCTAAAACCTTAAGTATGGCGTTGGCAATGAATTGTGAAGCAGAGGCGGTGTAATGTCAGTGGTATTGCAGAAATAGCAAGCGATTATTGACAGCGATATTGTCCGGTTAAAGATGTTTATAATAGCCGGACATCGCTTCCCAAATAGAACTAAGATAAAGACCCGCCACTGGATTTTCTCCCGGATGGAAAAGATTCAGTGACGGCTAAAAGGCACGATCAAGCATGTCAACTTGCATTACCCTGCCGGTACGCCAGTGCTACTGTCAATGATTGCACTAAACATAAGGTTGCAGATTGAGAACGGAACGCATCAACCTGTGCTTCCTTCACGACAAAGCAAACATCACTGAAACTAGCCAGCGGGCTAATTTGGCTATCAGTGATCACAATTTGCTTTGCCCCTGCCTTTGCTGCTCTTTCGCTTACCATTACGGTTTCTTCTGCATACGGTGTAAAACTAATGGATATCACGATGTCTTTGGGGCCGATCATATTCATTTGTTCGCGGAACATACCACCTAAACCATCGAGCAACATAGGGCGGCATTCGAGATGACTGAGGGCATAAGCAAGGTATGATGCAACACTGAAAGAGCGACGCAGCCCAATAATGTAAATATTGTGCGCATTTGCCAGCAAATTCACTGCCTTATTTAAATCCTCTGCCGGTGTGCGTGCCGCGAGTTGTTGCATGGCCTGAGCATTGGAGTGGGCAAATTCCTGCAAAATATGTTGGGGTTCTTCCGGTATTTGATGAGCACCGTCTAATTCTTTGAACAGGCGTGCCCGATCGGTATAGCTGGCTGTTTCTTCCACCAGATTCATGCGAAACAATTGTTTCATTTCATTGAATCCAGTGAAATTAAAGGCATTGGCAAAACGGATCAAAGTGGAAGGCGGAACGTCAGCTTCTTTTGCGATAATGGCAACAGTATCAAATGCAACACTGTTCGTATTATCCAGCACATATCTTGCAACTTGTTGTAATCTTTTACTTAATTCACCATAGCGTGAGCGTACTTGTTCTTGAAGTTCATTCAGGTTAGACGCAGCAGACATAATGCCTCCATAAAGAAATTTTAATGAAATAGGTAATTCATTCATCAGGCAATTATGCTTGATGCAGGCGAAGATATTCGCAAGTTGCCACTGGATGATGAATATAATTGCATAAAAATAACGTGTTGATCACATTAATTAAAACGCATTTCAATTCTCATTGAAAGTGAAATGTATATTTCATATATCTGTGGCATCTTGATTCAACTTCTATTGATTAACTTCTATTGATTCAATCGTCTTTGTATTTTTAGAGAGGCTCAGAATGGAACAGGTTAAAAATTTTATTGGCGGGCAACTCACTGATAGCCAAAGTGGTCGCATTTCATCAATCTTTAATCCGGCTACAGGGCAGGAGGTTCGGCAGGTTGCCTTAAGCACGGTTCATGAGACTCAGCATGCTATTGAATCTGCCCACTTGGCCTTTACCGAATGGGCAAAAACCTCCCCGTTGAAACGGGCGAGGATCATGTTTAAGTTCAAGTCACTGCTGGAAGAAAACTGCGACAGATTAGCACGGCTAATTTCTGAAGAGCATGGCAAAATCTATTCCGATGCTATAGGTGAATTGACACGTGGTCTTGAAGTGGTCGAATTTGCCTGCGGTATTCCCCATCTACAAAAAGGGGAGCACTCTGCTAATGTGGGAACAGGTGTTGACAGCCATTCCTTGATGCAGCCATTAGGTGTTTGTGCCGGCATCACGCCATTTAACTTTCCTGCGATGGTTCCAATGTGGATGTTCCCGATTGCCTTGGCGACAGGAAATACTTTTGTCTTGAAACCATCGGAAAAAGATCCTTCTCTCTCAATAGAACTGGCGAAATTATTGCAGCAGGCCGGTGTGCCGGACGGCGTATTTAATGTTATTCAGGGAGACAAAGAAGCCGTTGATGTGCTGCTAACTGACCCTCGCATTCAGGCCGTCAGTTTTGTTGGTTCAACACCGGTTGCGGAATATGTTTATACCACCGCATCGGCGCATGGTAAGCGTTGTCAGGCATTAGGCGGCGCGAAGAACCACAGTGTCCTGATGCCGGATGCTGATATAGATATGGCGGCAAATGCCATTATGGGGGCGGCATTTGGCGCAGCAGGGGAACGCTGCATGGCATTGTCTGTTGTATTGGCAGTTGGCGATGAGATCGCAGATAAATTGGTAGAAAAACTCCAGCATCAAATTGGCCATATGTCTGTCGGTATTGGTATGACCGAAGGAAAAGAAAATGACATGGGACCAGTGATTACTGAACAGCACAAAGCGAAAATTTATGACTACATTCGCAGCGGTGTAGAACAGGGTGCTAAGTTGCTGGTGGATGGGCGTGGGTATCAGGTTGCTGGCTATGAAAATGGCTATTTCGTGGGGCCGACACTGTTTGATTATGTCACGCCAGATATGAAAATTTATAAAGAAGAGATTTTTGGCCCGGTGCTTGCCATTGTTCGCGTACCGGATTATGACACGGCATTGAACCTGGTGAATTACCATGAATATGGTAATGGCGCTGCTATCTTTACCTGTGATGGTGAAACTGCCCGTCAATTTAGTGAAGATGTTCAGGCTGGCATGGTTGGCGTGAATATCCCTATTCCTGTGCCAATGGCATTCCATAGTTTCGGTGGCTGGAAACGTTCCATTTTCGGGCCGCTGAATGTACATGGTAATGATGGCGTGCGTTTCTATACCCGCATGAAAACGGTTACCAGCCGTTGGCCTGCCAGTGTACGTTTAGAGCATCACGACAGCAGCTTTGTAATGCCGACAATGGAGTAGCTATTTCTATGAATCATACTTCTATGAATCATACTTCAATGAATACGAAAAAGATGACGATGGCTCAGGCTCTGGTCAAATTCCTCAATCAGCAATATATCTGTGTTGATGGAGAAGAATATCCTTTTATTCAGGGTATTTTCACAATATTTGGGCACGGTAATGTGGTGGGATTAGGTCAGGCACTGGAGCAGGAGCCGGGACATCTTCGCGTTTACCAAGGTTGTAATGAACAGGGAATGGCACACATTGCCACGGGTTTTGCCAAGCAGAAAAAGCGTCGGCAGATTTTTGCCGTAACTTCTTCTATTGGGCCGGGCGCTGCCAATATGGTCACGGCTGCGGCAACCGCAACAGCAAACCGCATCCCGCTCTTGTTATTGCCGGGAGATACTTTTGCCTGCCGTCAGCCAGATCCTGTTTTGCAACAAGTAGAACAATATGGTGATGGCACCATTAGCACCAATGATTGCTTCCGCCCGGTATCCCGCTATTGGGATCGCATTTCCAGACCAGAACAATTGATGACAGCAATGATCCACGCCATGCGGGTATTGACCGATCCGGCAGATACAGGCGCAGTCACAATTTGTCTTCCCCAGGATGTGCAGGGAGAGGTATGGGATTACCCGGATTACTTCTTCCAGAAGCGAATTCATCAGATTGAGCGTCGTCCTGCTTCTCAAGCGCGGATTCAGGACGCATTGGCACTGATTATGCGCAAGAAAAAGCCACTGTTGATTTGTGGGGGTGGTGTACGTTATTCCGAAGCCCATG
Organism: Xenorhabdus sp. PB62.4; assembly: GCF_014467285.1. Lineage (NCBI taxonomy): Bacteria > Pseudomonadati > Pseudomonadota > Gammaproteobacteria > Enterobacterales > Morganellaceae > Xenorhabdus > Xenorhabdus sp. PB62.4. The sequence goes on from NZ_NKHR01000019.1 coordinate 23,911, forward strand.
ATGTTTTTCGCCATTTCGCTGAAACATTCAATATTCCATTTGCTGAAACACAGGCAGGAAAAAGTGCAGTTGTGGCAGATCACCCCCTGAATTGTGGCGGGATAGGGACGACGGGCTGTTTGGCTGCAAACCTGCTTGCCAAAGAAGCCGACTTGATTATTGGTGTTGGGACACGTTTTACTGATTTTACGACCGCCTCAAAGTCATTATTCCAGCATCCAGATGTGGAATTTCTCACTATCAATGTGGCGGAGTTTGATGCGTGCAAACTAGATGCGGTCGGTGTATTGGCGGATGCCCGTGAGGGGTTGAATGCAATTGCGCAGAAACTGGCAGAAATAGCATGGCGTTCAGCATGGCAGCAGGAAATAGCACAGGCCAAATCAGTTTGGCAGAAAGAATTAGAGCGGCTGTTTTCTATTCAATATCAGGACGGATTCAAGCCAGAAATCGCGGGGCATTTGGATAGTAAATTCAGTGAGTACAGTGAAACACTGCAAACCAACCTGACTCAAACCCGTGTTCTTGGCCTGATGGATCAGTATTTGGAACCAAACGCCATCATTGTTGGGGCTGCGGGTTCCCTGCCGGGCGATTTGCAGCGGGTTTGGCGGCCAAAAGTACCAGATACTTATCATCTGGAATATGGCTATTCCTGCATGGGGTATGAAATTGCGGCATCGTTGGGGGCAAAACTTGCCTGCCCGGAACAGCCAGTTTATGCGATGGTCGGTGATGGTTCGTATCTGATGCTGAACAGCGAATTACAAACTGCCATTCAGGAAAACATCAAGATCACTGTTCTGTTGTTTGATAATGCCGGATTTGGCTGCATCAATAACTTGCAGATGAGTCAAGGCATGGGGAGTTTTGCCACGGAAAATCGTTATCGCAACCCGAAAAATGGTCAATTGGATGGTGCCTTGATACAGGTGGATTTCGCCAAAAATGCGGAAAGTTACGGTTGCAAGAGTTATCGGGTGCATAACGAGCAACAATTAATTGCCGCTTTGCTGGATGCGCAAAAACAGCCACGTGCGACTTTGATAGATATTAAAGTACTGCCAAAAACCATGACGCATGATTATGAATCTTGGTGGAGAACAGGAACCGCGCAGGTTGCTGAGGAACCAGCGATCACCGCATCGGCGGAAAAAATCAGAGAATATGTGAAAAATAAAGTGCGCCAATATTAACCGATACTGCGTATTTAGACACACGCCTTGTCGCTGTTTCGGTGGTAATAAATTGCGCGGATCAACAGCATGTCCATTTTTCCTTATCTCAAAATGCAAATATGCTGAAGAAGCATCTTCCCCATAGTGGCTATTGAGGAAATTGTTGGCAAGATGCACTCCAAGTGAAAGTTATGAGCTGGCTCTAAAAAATAAATTTTTCAAATAAAACAAAATTGAAATAAATATTTTGTTTGATATATTTTCATCCACACCAAAAGCAGGTATCAAGGAGCATTCATGTTCAATATTGCATTATTTGGCGCTGGGCGAATTGGGCAGGTTCACGCTGCCAACATTGCTAATCATAAAGAAACTTGCCTTTATTCTGTGATAGATCCGCATCTGGCAAGTGCTGAAATATTGGTACACAAATATCAATCCAAAATTCAGACCACAGAAGAAGCGATGGCCGATCCTGATGTTCATGGTGTGCTTATCGCATCAGCAACGGATACCCACGCCGATTTAATCGAACTGGCGGCTCGGCACAATAAAATGATCTTCTGTGAAAAACCGGTTCATCTTGATCTTGAGCGGGTTCGTCAGTGTCTTGCTACGGTAAAAGCGTGTCAGGTTCCTTTGGTTATCGGGTTTAATCGCCGTTACGATCCTCAGTTCCGTCGGCTAAAAAACTTGTTTGATGCCGGTACGGTTGGCAAAGCGGAATCCTTGCTGATTACCTCTCGTGATCCCTCTCCACCACCCGCTGAATATGTCCGGGTATCTGGCGGCATGTTCCGGGACATGACCATCCATGACTTTGACATGGCACGTTTTATCATCGGGGAAGAACCGTGTGCTATTTATGCTCAGGGCAGCAATCTTGTTGATCCGTCCATTGGCGCAGCGGGAGACATTGACACCGCATTTATTGTTATGAAATTCCCATCAGGAGTAATGGCGACCATAACTAACAGCCGCCGTTCGGGCTATGGCTATGATCAGCGCCTTGAGTTGCACGGTGAAAAAGGTTTGCTGACCGCAGGAAATATCAGGGAAAACAGTGTCGAGGTCTGGGGTGAAGAAGGTTGTATTGCCGCCAAACCAGAGCATTTCTTCTTGCAACGCTACCGTGAAGCCTATATTGCAGAATGGAGCCATTTTGTTGATGTTATGGCAGGTAGAGTAATTCCTGAAGCCAGTGGTATTGATGGTGAACAGGCACTGTACCTTGCAGATAAGGCGCTCGAATCCCTGCAATCCGGTAAAGAAATCAAGTTATAACCGGGTTTTATAAAACGTATAGCTGGAACATTTATTTCATAAAAAATAAGAACAGAAAGAGGGTTTTTAATGCCTGAAAACGGTTAATCAGGGTGGAGGATCATATGTCAGCTTTTCTTTCTTTTATCGGTTTTACGCTACTGGTCGCAGGAATTGCTTATTATAAAACACGAAACAAACACTTAATTGATTCAACTGAGGGCTATTTTCTTGGCGGGCGCTCCCTGACCGGCATATATATCGGCAGTTCCATGTTGTTAATGAATCTGTCTACAGAACATTTGGTCGGTTTGAATGGGTTGGCATTCAGAACCGGATTTATTGTTATGGCTTGGGAAGTGATTGCGGCATTAACCATTGTCTTATTTGCTGTCTACTTCCTGCCTAAATATCTGAAACTGGGTATTTCAACGATCCCCGAATATCTTGAGCGTCGGTTTGATAAAAATACCTTACTCATTACATCAATTCTATTTCTGGCAATGTATGTCATTTCATTATTACCCATTGTGCTATATACCGGAGCCATTGCGCTGGAAAGTCTTTTTCAGGTTTCGCAGGTTTTTCACGTCGATAAAACTACGGCGCTTTGGATCATGGTTTGGGGTGTCGGGGGACTCGGTGCGATTTACGCTATTTTCGGCGGGATCAAAGCCATTGCAGTGGCTGATACCGTGAATGGTGTTGGCCTGATTGTCGGCGGATTGATGGTAACCGTTTTTGCCTTGTTGTATGTCGGGGATGGTAACGCCTGGAAAGGTCTGACCGATGTTTATCAGACTCATCCTGATAAATTCAATTCCATAGGTAGTGAAGATTCACTTGTTCCATTTTCGACGCTATTTACTGGCTTGATTGTCTCTAACATGTTTTTCTGGTGTACCAACCAATCTATTGTGCAGAAATCATTAGGTGCCAAGAATCTCGCGGAAGGGCAAAAAGGTGTAATGCTATGTGCTCTATTTAAGCTCATTATTCCTTCGATCATTATTTTGCCGGGGATAATTGCATTCCATATTTTCAGTGGTCAGATGGATAATCCCGATAATGCTTATCCTGCATTAGTACAGTTGGTATTACCTAAAATTCTGGTTGGCTTTTTTGCCGCCGTTGTTGTGGGAGCTGTATTCTCAACATTCAGTGGTGGCCTGAATTCTTCCGTGACGTTATTTACCGTTAATATCTATAAATCGAGGATTAACCCGAACGCTACGGAAGCACAAACCGTGGCGGTAGGCAAATATTTGGGGATCATACTTGCATTGGCAACAATGCTCATTGCTCCGCTTGTTGCTAATGCACCTGACGGTTTGTTCTATCTGATTCAACAATTACAGGGGATTTTTAATGCACCCATCCTCAGTGTGGTATTGGTCGGGTTAATGACAAAGAAGGTTCCCCCGATTGCAGCAAAACTGGGGTTGCTGTTTGGTATGTCAGCTTACATCGTTTGTAATTTTGTCTTGAACATTAATATTCATTTTTTCCATCTGGTAGGCATTCTGTTTGTTCTGAATATCGTTTTCATGCTGGCGATTGGTTATTTTTTCCCGGCTGAATCTTATCAGGAAGTGTATACAGAGCAGGTGGATATTACATCGTGGTCAATGGTGAAACCAATGGGATGGTTAATTACATTGGCTGCTATCTCCATGTACGTTTTCCTTGCCCATAATGTGCCGGCTTATGTCATGGCAATCTACTATATATTTGCGGCCAGCATTCTGAGTTATGTTTTCTATCAAATAGGCAAGGCGCTATCCTTTTGGCAAGCTGCCTGAATCCCTGCTGAACGTAATGACCAGACAGATAGAAATCAGCAATAGATCAAAAAGATAGTAATCAAAAAACCTACGCCATTTAGCTGAAAAATAAGGAAATGAAATATAAAGGGCATATCAAGAGAAACGTTGGGTTAACGTCGCTGAAATTAATTAAATTTTGCTGTTCAAAATCATTTGAGGTTTAACAAAATCAAGCGATTCGGTAAGAGGTGAATCAATGGAGCAGCATAGACGGTTTGATGTTATCTGCATGGGACGTATCGCGGTTGATCTGTATGGTCAGCAGATTGGCTCCCGTCTGGAAGACATGGGGAGTTTTTCAAAATATCTGGGTGGATCTTCGGGGAATGTGGCCTACGGTACGGCTTGTCAGGGATTAAAATCCTCAATGCTGGCAAGAGTTGGCGATGAACACATGGGGCGCTTTCTGCGTGAGGAGTTGATGCGGGTTGGCTGTGATACCAGTCATTTGATTACTGACAAAGAACGGCTGACGGCATTGGTTTTGCTCGGTATTAAAGATAACGAAACATTCCCGCTGATTTTTTACCGTGATAATTGTGCTGATATGGCCATTACCCGCGATGATTTCAGTGAAGACTATATTGCATCTTCCCGTTGTCTGGCGATCACCGGAACTCATCTTTCCCATCCACAAACTCGTGATGCTGTGCTGACCGCACTGCAATATGCCCGCCGCAATAGTGTCAAGACGGCCATTGATATTGATTATCGCCCGGTATTGTGGGGATTGACCTCACTGGGTGACGGTGAAACTCGTTATATCGCTTCAGAGCAGGTGACATCACAATTACAGGAAGTGCTTTCCCAATTTGATCTGATTGTAGGAACCGAAGAAGAATTTCATATTGCTGGTGGTGTTACGGACACGGTAGAAGCCTTGCGAAATGTACGAGCACTGACGACTGCAACATTGGTTTGCAAGCAGGGGGCGTTGGGATGTTCTGTATTTATTGCCAGTATTCCAGACACCTTAGATGAAGGGATCACCGTACAAGGCGTAAAAGTGGAAGTATTAAATGTCCTGGGGGCAGGAGATGCTTTTATGTCAGGCTTATTGCGTGGTTACCTCAACAACGAAAGCTGGGAACAGGCTTGCATCTATGCCAATGCTTGCGGGGCTTTAGTCGCTTCCCGTCATGGCTGTGCGCCAGCTATGCCGGACAAAACTGAATTGGATAATTATCTGATGCGGGCAGCGGAAGTGCCGTGTCCTGATTTGGATGTACATCTCAATCACTTGCATCGTATTGGTAGCCGGCGTAAACAGTGGGATGAACTGTGTGTGATGGCATTTGATCACCGTATTCAGTTTGTTGAAATGGCACGCAAAGTGAATGCCAGCCTCGATCGAATTCCACAATTGAAAAAATTACTGTTCCGAGCCAGCCAAGAGGTTTGCACAGAAGCCCATTTGGAAGGAAAAGCGGGAATATTGTGTGACAGTAGTTTCGGTCAAGATGTACTGAATGCCGCAACAGGAAAGGGGTTATGGATTGGTCGTCCGATAGAACTACCCGGTTCCCGGCCACTTTGCCTTGAACATGGTGATATTGGTTCTCAGCTTATTAACTGGCCACACGAACATATCGTGAAATGTTTAGTGTTCTTCCATCCAGAAGATAACCTTCCATTACGTCTGGAACAGGAAAAAACGGTGCAGGAAGTCTATGCTGCCTGTTGTCAGTCTGGTCATGAATTATTGTTGGAAGTGATCTTGCCAGTCGATATGCCCCATTCTGATGAGCTATACCTGCGAGCGCTCCAGCGTTTCTACAATCTCGGCGTTAAACCTGACTGGTGGAAATTACCGCCGATGCAATCCACTACCTGGGATCAAATTTCGGCATTGATTGAACAGCGTGATCCTTATTGCCGGGGAGTTGTGATCCTTGGCCTTGATGCCCCTGAAACCATCCTGAAAGCCAGCTTCAAAGCGGCAGCCGGAAAATCGATAGTGAAAGGCTTCGCTGTCGGACGAACGCTGTTTGGTCAACCTTCATTACAATGGCTGGCGGAAGAAATTGATGATGAGGCTCTTATTCTGCAAATAAAAACCAACTATCACAATCTGATTAGCTATTGGCGCCAGCGCGGATAGCGAAGCCGGAATAACTATGTAAAACAGGAGAACCCTTATGGCTGTTCAACTTGGCATCAATCCCCTGACATGGACTAATGACGACTTGCCTTCTTTGGGTGCAGAAATACCTCTGGAAACTTGCCTGACAGAAGGGCGGCAGGCGGGATTTTCAGGTTTTGAGCTTGGCAATAAATTTCCTCGTCAGGCGCAGGTTTTGGGGCCTATTCTGGCTGCCCATGATTTGAAACTGGTGTCCGGTTGGTATTCTGGGGAACTACTCACGCGCAGTGTTGAGGAAGAAACCGCAGCGGTTCAGCCGCATTTGACTCTATTGCGTGAATTAGGCGCTACCGTGATGGTGTTTGCCGAAGTGACACACTGCATTCATGGTAATCAGAGTAAACCAGTACATCTGCGACCTCTGTTTCCGGCAGGGCGCTGGCAGGAATATGGCGAAAAGCTGACAGAGTTCGCTCATTATACCCAATCACAAGGCGTGCAGATTGCTTATCATCACCATATGGGGACAGTGATTGAAAGTGCAGAAGACATCAATAACCTGATGGAAAATACAGGAGAAGAAGTGGGTTTGTTATTGGACACCGGGCATCTGACCTTTGCCGGCGATGATCCATTGGCAGTAGCAAGACGCTGGTGCAAACGTATTAACCATGTGCATTGCAAAGATATTCGTCCTGACGTGTTGAAGGATGTCAAAAATCGGAAGACCAGTTTCCTTGATGCCGTATTGAGTGGTGTTTTTACCGTACCCGGTGATGGTTGCGTCGATTATCCGGCCATTTTTGATGTATTGAAAGCGAATCACTATAACGGTTGGTTGGTCGTTGAGGCAGAACAAGATCCCGCTGTTGCCCATCCGCTGGCTTATGCCACGATGGGATATAACAATTTGTATCGATTTGCCAAAGAAGCGGAATTGATTTAAATGCGACTGATTTAAATACAAAGAGTGGGGGCCAAATGTCTAAATTACTATCAAAATACCACGTACCCGATCAGGATAAGCGGATACAACATATCACGCCGCAAACAGCAAACTGGGAACATGTCCACTTCTCTGTTTATGAACTGAATGTGGGAGAATCCATTACCTTACCTGCATCGGAAAATGAAACTTGTCTGGTGTTGATTGCGGGAATAGCTTCGGTGATTACACTTCAACAACGATTTGAGAAAATTGGGGAACGCATCAGCCCATTTGAGCGTAAAAAACCTTATGCTGTTTATGTTGCACCCAATGAACTAATGGTCATCATTGCTGAAACTCAACTCGAATTGGCGGTATGTCAGGCAAAGGGGAAAGGAAATTATCCTACCCGCTTGATTACACCGCAGGATATTAGTGCGGAACACCGTGGCAATGGCAATAATCGGCGTTATGTTCACAACATTTTGCCCGACGACCAACCTGCGGATAGCCTGCTGGTTGTTGAAGTTTATACTGATGAGGGATGCACCAGCTCCTATCCTAGCCACAAGCATGATACCAACAATGAACCACAAGAAACTTATCTGGAAGAGACCTATTACCATCGTCTGAATCCATCGCAGGGTTTTTGTGTGCAGCGGGTCTATACCGATGATCGCTCGTTAGATGAAACCATGGCAGTTTACAACAAGGATGTGGTGATGGTACCAAAAGGGTATCATCCCGTGGCTACCATTGCAGGTTATGATAGCTATTATTTGAATGTCATGGCTGGCCCGACCCGTAAGTGGTTATTCACGTGGGAAAAAGATCATCAATGGGTTAATAGCGAAGAATATGCAGCGAAACATGCCAGCCGTTAAATGGAAAACGGCTCCCCGGATGGGGAGCAATATCAAGGATGTTTCATGTTAAAAGCGCTTACAGATTAACTTAAATACTCCATAGGCAACACTTGCCAGCAATAACGAATTAATTGCCGGTACACCCCAATCTGTTCTCAGGCCAATAATACTACCGATAAGACAGGCGATAATAGCCGCCCAGCCGATGGTTGGTGTTTCATGGGGAAGCGTGCCTTTTTTCAGGCTATTACCCAGTACCTGACGATGGGAACGCAGAATATAGTAATCAACCAGCATGATCCCAAGGATAGGAGGGAAGACAACGCCTAATACCGTCAGGAAATCTACAAATCGTTCTAGAATACCCAGAATAGAAAGTAGCGTTCCTAGCATGCCAATGGCTATAGTTGTCGGAGGATAGCTAAGTTTTTTGCCTGTGATGCCCTCTATCGCATTGATAATGCCTAATGACGAAGAGTACAGGTTTAAGTCATTGACTCTCAATGTAGAAAAGACGACGACCATAAGACCCGTTCCTCCTGCGACTTGTGACATGATAGTAACGACATCTGCTGTATTCAGCGCTTTTGCAATGAGAATCGCAAGGCCATTAATGACAAATTCACCAGCAATAATAGTCAACAAGGTGATCCCGAAAACATGCTTGCCTGATTTGGTATAGCGGGTGAGATCCGGAGTCATCAAACTGGCTACAATTGCACCGCCAACAACAATAGTGATTCCTGCACTGATAGATAGCTTTTCACCAGAGTGAGGCAGCTTAATGATCTCGTGCAAATATTGATCTGTTCCGCTGGATAGCACACTAGTAGAGATATAAGCGATCAGAAAAATAAAGAGGGGAACAGCAATTCTGGCAGTAAACCGTAACGCCTTAAAGCCAAAAGTAACCAATGTGGTTAACAATATGCCGGATAAGGCTGCTGCCCGGCTAAACCCAAGTTTGTCACCAGAAGCAAAGTTAAGCGAATGGGCAAAAATGGCATTTTGGATACCAAACCAGCCCAGTAAACTGACTGCAACAACGAACCCGATTAATACTGAACCTATGCGGCCAAAACCACACCATCGAGCCAACAGGCTACCGGATAAACCTTCACGCATTCCCGCAAAGCCAAGCCCAACTGTAACAATACCAAAAATCAAACTGCCGATGAAAATGGCGATAAAAGCATCGAGCACCGCCATAGAGTTACCGAGTACAGCCCCAAGCATAAATTGATCCAATGCCGTCAACATACCCATATGAACAATCGCCACGCTTAACAGCGATAAACGTTGCGTTTGTGGCACTCGGCTCAGTGGGTAGTGTTCAATTTTGAGCACGACTATCATTCCCTTGATTTATTTAGATAAAGAGAACGCCTTTTTCAATGAGGCGTTCTGGAATATAACTGTCTAATTGTATATTCAGGCAAAATTCCTCAAATTGTTGGATCGAATGAACATTGGCCTTCTGATAGATGTTATACACCCTGTTTTCTATCGTCTTGTGGCTAACGTTGTATATTTGAGCAATTTCCTTATTTGAGCGTCTTTGCAGCATTAAGAAGATGATATCCAGCTCACCTTTGGTAAACAGATCGGTTGCAGCTTCTGTCGTGAGAACACTGGGTGCTTGGCGATTGATGTATTTTAAAGGAGAAAGATTACTGAGTGGTTTAGCATTCCACACTATTCCGATACACTCTTTTTCATCGTTATATATGGGAAATTTTTCACTGATGAAAGGTGAGAGCGAGTTTTTTCCGTACCAATAATGTGTTTCGATAATTGAAACTCTATCTTTTGATTTCTCTGTTCTCCGGTCATGCTCTTTAAGATCTTGTGAAAATTGATCATCAGACCAATCTGTTGGAAATTCACAATCTAACTTACCTTCGACATCAAAATTTGTTGGTGTATTAGTGTAAAGGTAAGCAGCTTTATTCATATAGATATGTCGGGACACTAAATCCTTAATGCCCCAAGGATCGCTGAGATGTTCCATCATGGCGATTAACCCCTTTAAATAGGGTTCATTATTTTTAAGGGATAAACTCATCTCTATCTCATGTAATTTATACTTGTTAAATTTTAACTAATAAATAATAACGCATGTATTTATATACCTGTCTTCATTAACATCATACCCATAAAAGATAATTTTCCGTATAAATTGGAGAATTGAAACTAAAAAATCAACATAAGTCATATCTCCTATATTTTGAGTTGTCATTATGTGTTTCATTATCTGTTTTGTTGGTTTCTATATAAAATATAAATTATTTAATTAATATTTTCAATATAAGATAATTTTGTTATATTACTAAATAATATCAGTTAAAAATAAATTGCTATCATTTTTGCTATTTAATGACAAGAGTGTTTTTCACCCTTCCTTGCTCTAAGAAAAAATGGTTAGTCTAAAAGGTCATATAAATTAGCCAGTTATATATTTTTCTGGGCGTTAGTATGTATAAGAAACAAAAAATGAAACACCTGAAAAAAAACTTACAATATCTACTTGATTCCAGAGGGGAAACAAGAGTATCTCTCTGTGATCGAACAGGGCTTAACCGTACAACTATCTATAATATTTTGGATGGCAGAGTTCAAAACGTTCACTCTTCTACAATACAAAAAGTCTCCAATTTCTTTGGCGTATCATATAGTGAAATAGAGGCAACGGATATTGCAGAAAAAGAACGTCTGGACGCGGTTGTCTCTTATGAAGGAAACATGAACCCCAGTGCTGTTCCGTTATTTATGCAGTCTGAATGCATTACTTCTGACTTTTCTGACAGTAAGATAGGGTCTCTGATTGTGGATAGGCCACTGACTTATTATTTTGGTTCAGGGCCTAATATCGTTGCCATTTTACTTGAGAATGATTTTTTAGGTAAATATAATGCAGGTGATTTATTAATAATTAAGAGGGGTAACTATCAGAACAATAACCCAAAATTATGTTTCGATCCAAAAAAGCAGAAGTTTCATATAAAAGAGTTTACTCAAGAGAATTCGGATAGTTTTATGGTGATTGGGGATATAATGGAAGAACGGTTCGGATATGGGAAAAAAATATAAATTACTGGGATTCAATAGTCAGGATAATACAGCGAATGTATTAATTTTATCAACCGGAAAGGTGTTGAAAATAAACACAAAGGAGCTTGAAAAGAGCGAAATAGCGGATGATCTGGACAATCACGAGATAAAATCACTTTATAGAAAGTTGTATTCTAGTTTCCCAAATACTCCCTCAGTTTATGAAATTGAAGAGCGTAATGAAAAATCCTGGGTTATTTATTCGTTTCTCGCATTATTACTGACAATTTTCTATACATTCAGCAATATAGCAGCAGCAAAACCCGTTTATATCGAATACCTTGATATTATTGTTACTCCTGGTACGTTTATTTATCCTTTTTCATTTTTAGTTATTGATTTGCTGAGTGAATTTTATGGATTCAGATTAGCAAGAAAAGCAATATACATGTCATTAATCTCTAATCTGATTATCGTATCCTTGTTGAGTATTTCAACCAGTTTACCGGCAATTGCAAGTTGGGATTTAAATGATCAGTATAATGCTCTGATGAATCATATATTGTCGGCAATCTTTGCATCCTCTTTGTCATTTTTAGTTTCAGAGCTTGTCAACTCTTATATTTTGTGCAAGCTGAAAGATATGACAAATTCTCGTTTTTTGGCGTTAAGAGTATTTTTCAGTACATTCATTGCATCAGTGATTGATAGTTTTATTTTCTGTTTTGTAGCATTTTATGGAAAATTGCCTGTAAATCAAATTGTTGCAATGATGATCGTGCAAATCCTAATTAAGATTTTCTTTGCATTGTTTAATGTATTTCCCGCTTACGGCTCACGTTATTTATTTAATCGGTGGGTTGTCAAAACAGCAAACTAACAAGCCGCATGGGGGGTATCCCCCCATGATGCTATTACCTATTTAAAATCAATGCCTATTTAAAACCAGTGCCCTTATTTTTCATAATCACATAAGATATGATATTACTTTTCTATAACCAATAAACTTATTCATTTATAACTACATGTAATTATATTGCGCATATTTATGCAGTAACCCTGTTTATATTCACGCAATCAATGTAGGGATTTACTGTTTTACCTCGTTTTTATCAGGGCATAGACAGTCTTAGGAGAGATTTAAATTTAATTGTTATTTATCAACATAATACGTGGATTTTGGTTGGTATTTTGTTCATATGGCACCAAAAAATAACGTATAAATTCATCATTAAAATCACCATTTGATGTTTTATATGTTGATTTTAGTATTTGTCTGGTGTATTTATTTTACTATAAAAACATAAGTTAAAATTGATATTTATCTGAAAGGTTAGGAAAGAAGCATTTCTCTCCTTCTGTATCGGTAAAATATCTTCATTATTTTGAATAAAAATTTTTACTCGCCCGGCACCAGGGTAATGTTAGTTTGTTTTTTGTACTTATGAAAGCCCGGTCTCTTAGTTGATATTCCTGATTAAGAGACTAGGCAATCATATACCAAACGGGTTTCAAATTGCGGCATAACCGACACAACCGCAACTTGAAAGAGAGGCTTTTTACACCAGAGGCAGGTAGATATCTGTCACAGTTTCAGTTTCTGGGACGTTAGGGAATAACTTTACTCGTTCAAAAAATAGTGGGAAGTCCCGGACTTCTTGGTTGTTTTCCGACAGCCAGCGTGTATACAAGTAATTGACTAAGGTGGTTATTTCCTCATCTGGACCAATATGTCTTATATAAGCACATTTTCCTGATGGAATGGTTTTTTTGATGATTATTGGGTTGTTAATCTCAAACATGGAGGAGACTTCGACACACAAATCAAATTTATATTCATCCGGTTCAACTTTTGTCGGATCTGCATAAACAAGATTGAATGTTTTGTACCGCCCGAGTGGTAATTTATTGTTTATTCTCCACTCTTTGAATGCCCTGATTGTATGACCGATATCCGATGGAGAGCCTTTGTGTTCCATAACTGCGATTGAATTTTCTGGAAAATCAACGATTTTCACTTCAAGATAAGGTAATTTCTCATTCATCACTTTAGTCCTAATTTCATTTATGATTTGGTGTTGGCTATACCAGACAGACCAATCAGGCTCTTGCCTGAATTCAGTGGGACTTTGACCAATAGCGCTTTTGAATGCTCTTGAGAATGCCTCGGGACTTTCATATCCACAGGCAAAAGCAATGTCTATAACTGGGTTATTGCTATAGGCGAGATCATAAACGGCTTTTTTCAATCGAAGTTGCCTGATATAGGCAGCAACGCTGATGCCGTAATTTGCTGAAAATAATCTGTGAAAGTGATACTTAGAGCAAGCTGCAACACGGCTCAAATTTTCTCCATCCATCTGTGTATCAATATGTTCATCGATGTAATGAAGAAGTGCATGTAATCGCTGTTTAATCATTGTCATAATGTCCGCCTTATCTGGTACAACGCATGATATATAGCCTTCCGTGGCAGGACATGATGATAATTGCTGACTTAACGCTTACCTGTCAGCGGGTTATTAAAGCCCATATTCTGAAAGTTCAGGGTGATTATCAGGCCGACGCCCCAATGGCCATAAAAAAAGGCGTTCTTCTTCCTTGATCGGTACGTCATTAATACAGGCATATCGGTTGGTCATAAGCCCCTGTTCGTTAAAATCCCAGTTTTCATTACCATAGCTGCGGTACCAGTTCCCTGAGTCATCTTGCCATTCATAGGCGAACCTGACAGCAATGCGGTTTTCATCATAGGCCCATAACTCTTTAATTAATCGATAATTCTATTAAAGGAGTCACTATGTCAAAAAACATCTCAACTGCACGTGAGCGTATTCTTCAGGTTGCCCACAATCTTTTTTATCAAGAAGGGATCAGAGCAACAGGAATAGACCGTATCATCAAAGAAGCCGGTGTCAAAAAAGTCACCTTTTATCGGCACTTCCCCTCTAAAAATGATTTGATCATGGCATTTCTTGAATACAGACATCAGCACTGGATAGATTGGTTCCATACGACATTAACTGTTGAAATGTCTGTTCATGGAACACTTATAAAAGCAATTCCTGCCGTACTGAAAAAATGGTTTATGAGCAGCGAATTTCGCGGTTGTTCTTTTATCAATTCTTCGATTGAATTTTCTCAGGCATTATCTGAGATACAACCTGTCGTACTGTCTCATAAACAGGAAATGACAAAAACACTCGCAGAATTCCTACCTGATATACCGGAAAAGCTGGTGCTATCTAAGCAAATCACATTGCTCATCGATGGAGCCATTGTAATGGCGCAATATGGTGAAGAGAGTGATCAGGTGATATCTCTAGTGGATAAGTGGTTATTGTTGCACTCAGCGCTGCTGAATCAATAAGGACTTTTTGCATCTTCTTGGCCATCCCAATCATCACTTAATAAATATCTGGGTTGAATTCTGTTATCAGATTGGAGTTACATTGATATATCTCATAATAAAGATTATAGGGTAATGAATATCAAGCTATAGGGTAAGCTATTTGTACTCAATGTTAAGCAGGCCCAGTATTATTGAGCCTGCTTGTAGCTTATCAAGCGAAACAAATTTTTGCCCAGCGTGCCAGACCTGTAGTCACGGAACCAAAGTAATTACCGCCAACTAATGGAATACCCGGCAACTCTTGTTCAACTGCCTGACGCAGGATAGGTGAACTTGCTGAACCTCCCGTCATAAAGATCACATCAGGTTGAGTACCTCCTTGTACCACCGCTTCGCTAACCAATTTAGCCATTTTCGCTTTCGTGGATTCGATTGCGTCAATCATCTGATCGCGCTGGATGCTAACCTCAATAATCTCTGATAATAAATTGAGCTTAACGCGATGTTCAGATTGCTCTGAAAGGGCAATTTTGGTTTCCTCTGCACTGCGAACCAAGCTATATCCCAATGTGTCTTGATATACTTTCAATAATCTAGCTAATTTTTCTGGTTCTTGAGCATCTCTGTGCAAGGATTTTAATACCGTCAAATTCTGGCGAGAATAAAAATCTTTCTGGGCCTGAACATCATTAATGGCAATCGGATTCCAAAACTGAGTCAGTGGCATATCAATGCCTGAGATAACTTTGCTTCCTAACCCAAAAGGGTGCATTAGCTGTTTAAAGGTCAGATTAATATCCAAATCGTTTCCACCGATACGCTGACCAGTGTGTGCCAGTAAGCTATCCTTTCGTTCAGATTTTCCTCGCCAGCTTGGCCCCATTCGGATAAGAGAACAGTCTGTCGTTCCACCGCCAATATCAACGACTAATACTGTTTTATCTTCTGTCAGAGTGGCCTCATATTCCAAACCTGCCGCGACTGGCTCAAATTGGAATTCAATATTGCGAAACCCTGCTCGTTTTGCTGCATCAAGTAAAATCTTCTCAGCTTGTTGGTTAGATTTATCGCCACCCCGTCCGTGAAAATTAATCGGACGGCCGATCACAACCTCTTCAATAGTTTGTTGTTTATTGATTTCTACTTGTTGTTTGATATTTGCCATCATGGCGCAAACCAGATCTTCAAAGAAGCTGATTTGGATATCCCTTAATCCCATTGCACCCAAGAAGGATTTTGGTGATTTTACATAGTAAACATCCTGAGGATCTTCCAAATATCGAGCCAGAGCTTCTTGCCCAAATACGATATCATCTGGCAAAAGCTCAATACCTTCCTCATGGTTTGCAGCAATCGCACTACGAAGAAGCTGTTCACCCGCTTGATTGCTTGGACTGATATTCCAGTGACGAAATAAGTGCTCAGAAACAGATTCCCGGGTCGGTGCTGCCAAAGCAGAAGGCATGTAAAAGTTATCATTTTCGATAGCAATCAGCCGTGGTGTATCCCCGATCATCTCTGCTACCGCGCAATTTGATGTGCCATAGTCAAAACCGATGAACATAGCTTTCCTTATTCTCAATCGTTGACAATTTTAAAAAGGCGCAGATGCTATCCTAAATTAGGGTTGAATGCGAGCTTAACATAAGGGAACTAATAGAATATATGCTATATCATATTGGCATCCATTGAAATACATGAAAATGTTATCGACCATTATTTGAATATTCACTGCTATTAATAAATCAGAGTCCTTGCATCCACATAATAAGAATAAATAGATACAATGATAAACTTTACTAAAAATAAATAATGTATAATTAACATTATTAAAAAATAAATTTATTATGACGAAATCATCTTTATTATATATGTGTGATTTTTTGATGTTTTATTTTGTTTTTATTTTGATATTTTAAAACTGGTAGGTAGTTTACTATTAAAGTATAGAATTTTTTATTTTGGTTATAGAGATAATATTCCAATTAATTAATTAATGAGGATACTGTAATGTCTGATGTCATTGATATATTAGTTGATATAGATGCCGATTCCATTATGCGTGATTATCATACAATTAGCCAAGATGTTGATAAACCTACTTATCTTCCCTATCCTGATAATTATATTGAGATGTTGACACGATCACAAGATATTGAACTACTTTTAAGTAGTCAGTTAAAAGTTAAACTTGATCTAAGTGATTCTATTCGTTGGCGCGAAGTTGCTTTAACAACTACGAATTTAAAATATTCATCTGCAATATCAAAGTGTTATCGAATGGGTTCATCAGAATCTCATTTTTTCGACATGCCAGATGCAAAACCGGTTAATTTTAACTACGCTAAGATGGTAGCTGACAACACAACATCAACCCTTTATCCGATAGCTGTAATGCCCCAGGAAGCAAGGAGTTACTATATCGAGCTAGAAGTTAAAAGAATGCCTCCTGCTCAGAGTACGCCTTGGGAACATTACACTTTCGTTGTAGGTATATATAGAAATGGTAACTTAACGGGATATATTTCTTGGAATATGGCTATTGTTCTTGATCATAGATAGTCTATTTATATAATTTTCGATCATAGATATAAGCCTTGCACTCGCGAGGCTTTTTATTTTTGATGTTTTCATCTAATGAAATAATATGAAAGTTAAATTTTCCTTTCAGATATTACCTGATTAAATAATAATTTTTCATAATATTTTTCATATGCAGTCTTATTGGAATAGTGGATTAGTTGTTTTTTATATATTAATATCACTTGTATTCACATAATAAGAGTAATACTATTATCCTCGAAGTAAACAAGTGCGTATTCCCTTGAATAATTCATTAGGATTGTGTGTTAAAATTCCTTCCTAAATATATGGGCGACTTTTAGGAAATATTTCAACATTCTCTGAGGATAGCGTCAGTGCTGAACACTGTTGTGCAAAGCGTATACTTTCTTTCAGTTCCATACCTTCTAACCAACAATGCACAAGACCGGCCATCATCGCATCACCAGCTCCATTGGTATTAATAACATTAGTATTGATAGCATGTGACCATCCTGATGTGTTGTCCAATTCACTGTAATAGACTCCTTCTGCATCCATACTTAAAATTAGGCGTTGGACACCACGCTGATGAAACCAGAGTGCTGCATTGGCAGCATCTTTTTGAGTTTCTATTTTGATTCCACTCAGAATTTCAGCTTCAGTACGATTGGGTTTTAAAGTGTGAATATGGGATAACCAATGGCGAATTTTGGGCGCTTTAGATCCTGAAACAGTATCAACAAAAATAGGAACGTTGCCGACATGGTTAAATAACCATTTCAAGGCATCTTCTGTTAAGTTACAGTCAATGACTAAGACACTGGCATGTTGGATTAAAGATTTAGATTGAGATAATAACGTAGCAGTGAGTTTTTCCAAAATGCTCATGTCATTAACAGCCACAACACACTTACCATTTTCGTCGATAAGTGAATTACAGATTGATGTTTTTTCTCCATCTAATTTATAGAGATATTTAACATTAACTCCTGCTGATTTTGTTTGCTCAAACAGTATGTTTCCATGTGAATCATTACCAACAACAGATATTAAGTAACTTTCATTTTTTAATAATGCAATATTTTGTGCAATGTTTCTTCCAACACCGCCTGGTGTTGAAATAATTTTCCCTGGGTTGGAATCTTCATAAATCAATTTGGCATAGGCATAACTTGTTAGATCCATATTGGCGGCGCCAATTGTGACAGTATAAACGTCATTGGATAAAATATAACCTTTGCCTTTGATGTAACCTTTTTTACTGAGATTCATAATATGTCCTGCAACACATGATCGACTAATTCCAAGGATATCAGCAAGTTCTTGCTGCTGAATGAAAGGATCACGTTTTAGAAGTTGCAATATCTGGTTTTCCCTTTTTGACATATTATTTCCCTAGTTGTTTTTTTGTATTGATGTTTTATTTCATGTGTGACTGATAGTAAAGGCTATTTTTATGTTTAGTTCCAATTATGAGAATGTGATCGTAAGTTTTATAAAGCATGTATTTTGCAGAAAAACGTGATCTGCATCTTGAATATTATGCTGTAAAATCAGGGGAAATTAGATAGATAAATACATCAAGTCAGTAAACTATATTTTTGTCTACAATAATTCCTTTTAAAACAATCTGTTGTGTTATCGATGGAGAGTTGCAAACAAATGTTTGGTTTTTTATGAGTTATTTTTTATTACAAGATAGTTTTTAGTGGTATTTAGAATAAAACTTCGTAATCTAATTTATTAATTGATTTTTAATAATTCAGTTATTCATAAAATAGTCTGCTAAGCAGTTCAGAGTGGGGGATGTTGATTGGGCTTACATATTCCAGTCACATAATCAGCTATGTGACTGGATATTTACTTTTTTACAGTTGTTCTGTAATTTGAAATTTATTGGATATATACCATATTATTTTTTATCAGTTACCATATGGTATGAAACCACAATTCCTGCGGTTTGACCAGCAAGTGAAGGTTCATCACTGGCCAGATAAAGCCCGGCAATATAGTGACCATCAACCGCGAATTTTCTATATTTGCTGGCATAGCGCTGGCCGAAACTGAATTGGCGTCCATCACTTAGCCTAAATAGAGCCTCATCAACCGCACCATTACCCCATACTTCCAGGCTGGTTATAACACTATCATTTAACTCAATTGATCTTGTTTCTGATGTCACTGTACCAAGTGTATGAGATGAGTCGTTGTCAAATATGACCTTAATACCTCCTACTCTAGGTGCATTGCCGATCCTTTGTACATACCCAATGAGTGATTTTATTTTACTATACTTTCCATTGATTAAAGAGGGCTTGAGTGGTTCCTGCATTTTATCGTCTTCTGTAAGAGCCTGAATTCTCGTTTTGTTTGTAGGACGATCAAACACAGTTGAATAACTGATAGTCTTGGGATAAAAACCACTTTCAAGGCTATTGTTTTGTATATGCTCAATGAGTTCAAGACATTCTAAACCGTGTAATAAACAATATCCTCTTACAGAGAATAAATTATTAGTCACACTTCCTGCTGTTGAGGTGTTTATAGCATCATCGTATTGGTTAGTATACATTGTATGAATATAGTTATTCGCATTGGCAACTAATTTGTTGATGAGTTGCTTTAATTCATCGACTTCTATATCTGTTAAACCAATTTCGCCTTTCTTCTCTATTCCCATTTTCCAATAAGGAGCCTGTAACATAAGAGTGTTAGAGTACATTGGAAGAATTTGATAGTTTGTTTTATTATCAAAAGACTTAAACTTTTCCTCTACACTAACCAGATATCTGGCCAGGAACATATACGCGTCATGGCTTTCCTGACTACCGGGCGAAGTTTCTAACATGTATTCCACATGTTCCATTTTTCCTTTGATTTCTTGTATATCTCCATTAAGTATACCCTGAATGGTTTTTAGGGCGGCATCCTCTATCATCTGTTCGACTTTCTGGAGAATTTGTTCCCAAGTATTGTCTTTTTGTTGAGGCCAAAATAACCCCAATAGAAAAGACATCGCAGGGCCAGCACCGGGAATAAATCCTATGCCACCAATAATAGCATCTTTTATTATTGATGACATATCCCATTCATAATCAGGTGTGGAAACTGTATAAGTATCTAACATTATTATTTCATTTGATAAAGGCAGTGTTCTATTTTCAGATACAATAATAGGTGTGGTGTTCATAATTTTGTTTTTACCTTAGTGCCATCATTTAAGTTTTATTGGTAATAAATAACTTTTTTATATCGTTATTTATTATACCCGGTAACAAAGGCTCGTTTATCTGTATCGTTATAAATTACAACTTTACTGTAATATAAAGCATTGCCAGGTGCTTTTAATATTCCGTCTTCACCGGCTTTTACCGTGATAGATGAATGTTCGAACCATTGTGATGTGAAGGAGTGAGACCAATAAAAAACAGCTCTAACTTCTGGAGCAGGGCCGGAATTAGCCACATAGTAATTAGGGCGTGTTTCAGGAATAATAGGTGTGTCTATTCTTGTTGCTTGAACAGAAGAATGTGGCTCGATTGTCATATCGCTATAATTACTGATGATATGAGTTTCTGATTCGGGTGTGTTTTGATTATCAATTTTTGTTGTTGGAGCAGTTTGAGTGTTATTTATAACCGTAATGCTACTAAGTGCTCAAGAAAAATTAATTGCAAATTGATCACCATAACCTTCCAATAACGTATTTAGCTCATACTCCATGGTATCTTGAGTCCAGGTGATAAAACGTCGCCAGTGATATTTGGCTTGTTTCCA
>NZ_NKHR01000019.1:44878-81849 GCF_014467285.1 Xenorhabdus sp. PB62.4
AGTTGTTGCAATGTAATTCGTTCAGGCTCAGAAAGTGTTATCTTCGATTTCATAAGAACAGGTGGAAAATCGGGTTATCGGGTTATTGATTATAACAGTAATGCAGATAATTTATCTTATTAACTTACTGCCATTTATGTTGATTGTGATCATAAAATAATATCCTGTTTAAATTTAAAGTTTGTTAAATATAAGTTTCATTCTGGTTGTTACTGTTTGAATGATTTATATTTTCTGTTTTATACTTTTGGCTATTAGTTGTTATCTAATAATATATTTTGATAAAAGATATATTATTACAGTTAAATAACTATTTAATTGCTAGGTGAATTGGGTTTGGATTTATTTCAATGGGTATTCTAAGCATTTTGGCAAGATAATATAAAATATATAAAATGATAGTTGGACTCAAAAATAAGATCACTTATTGGAACAATAATTTTGGTGATAGGATTTATTTAGTCGTTATTAGAAAATATGAATTTTAATATTTACCTATAATAATAGTTGACTGTTGGAATAAGCCATCAATATAATTAGCCCAAAATAAATTGGGCTTTAGAATATACTGGTATAACGTAGTTATTTTTTATTTAACCGTATTTTGATACAAATCCCAGCGATTACCATAAATATCCTCAAAAACAACAACCATACCATACTCTTCTTGACGAGGTTCTTCACAAAAATGGACGCCATTTTCTTTCATTTTATGATAATCGCGCCAAAAATCGTCAGTTTGCAGAAATAGGAATACTCTGCCACCGCATTGATTACCAATAAACGTTTCTTGTCTTTCGTTAGAGGCTCTTGCCAGCAATAAATTACAATCGCTTTCAGGATTTGGTGTAACAACCACCCATCTTTTACCTGGTTGTGGGGTATCTTCCACCAACGTAAATCCTAATTTATTGGTGTAATAGTCAATAGCTCTATCGTAATCATCGACAACAATGGCAACGTAACCCATACATCTTTTTTGTGTTCTCATAGTCTTCCTATAGTTACTGATAAAAATTACAGCATCCGTGTTCCTAAGTTCACATCTCTTTCTGGTTGGATCAGGATTGTTCCTTGATTGTCACAAACGGCAGCTAAAATCAAAACTTCAGATTTAAATCCGGCTACGCGTCTTGGTGGGAAGTTCACCACTGCCAATATTTGTTTACCGATTAACTGTTCTTCTGTGTAATTTTGGCATATCTGGGCAGAGCTTTGCTTTTCACCGATATCACTACCAAAATCGATATAAAGTTTATAGGCGGGTTTGATGGCTTTTTCGTTTTTTTCTGCTTTGGTGATTTTACCTACGCGGATATCGAGTGACATAAAAGCATCAATCGTAGCAGGTTCGGGATTTACATGTTTCATAGGGTTTAATTCATTGTTTAAATTATATTATTTAGCATAAGGGAAATATGAAAGGATGACTAGGATAAAGTCATTACTATCGAACACCACCCGCAATCATTTTAACAAAATGGATTTCAGGGTAATGATCAGTCACCTTTTTTTGATGCAGCCACCAGCATAGGTAATCAGCATCATGATAATGTGAATTGAATAACAGACCAATTACACTACCGCTGTGGGCGACGTTCAGCCCGTAAATACCTGTGTGCTCGACTAAATGCCGTAATTGTTCAAAACAGGGTTTAGGCAGCATTGATTGTCTGGCGAGAGCACTTAATGTACAGGCTTCCCCAAGGCGGTAATGATCATGTTGCTGATTTGCAATGCGGAATTGTTGCCATGCCTGTTGGAGTAATGAAGCAGTATCCTGCAACTGTCGGCGATGATCTTGTTGATGGAACGCTTCCGTCAAAATGGTTTGCTGGTTTTCCAACAGCAAAATATCGACATCGGGTTGCCAGTTGAAGGGAAGTTGAGTCTGGGCAGTAATATGATCGAACAGAGTTAATTGCTTGAATATTGTGCTATCGGTCGGTTCCAGTTTAACGCACAATTGCGCGAGTTCCGTGTCGTTAAGTGACTTCCCTAATAACCGGGCGGTGGCTTGTGCTGTTGCGGCGATGTCTGCTGTGCTGCTGGCCATGCCTTTGGCAATCGGGATTGTCGATTGATATTCAATGCGCAGGTTAGAAGTCAGTTCGGGGGATTCTTGCCAGTAATTCAGCAGTAAATTGACCATTTGTCGCATACGTGGCCGTTCGTGCGCGATGGGGATGCCTTCACTGACGGAAACATAACTGAACCAATTGATTGGGCAGGAAATGAGCTTTTCTCCTCCCAATAACCATCCTTGTAGAAGTTCTCCACAGGATGCGGGGCAGTAAGCCTCAGCCACGTAAAACCTGCTGCATGGCGGCGATCAGGCGTTGATTTTCCCATTCGCTGCGTATGGCTACGCGATAATAACGATCGTCTAATCCCACATAATTTTGGCAATGGCGGATGAGTATCCTTTGTTTAAGCAAGGCATGCCATAAATGAAGGTTGGGTTTATTACAGCGGAAGAACAGGAAATTAGCGGATGGCGGCCAGACGGTCAGTTCAGGAAAGGCTGAAAGATGTCTCCATAAATAATGTTGTTGTGATTTCAGCCATTGATGTGTGGCTGTCATATAAGCATGCTCATCAAACAGAATCTCACCCACCAGAGCGGCAAGAGCGTTGATCGACCACGGTTCACGTCGCTTTTTCATTTCTGCGATCCCCGTTATATCCCCACTAATCAAATAACCTAACCGTAACCCGGGAATCGCGAAAAATTTTGTCAGTGAACGCAAGATATAAAGATGTTGAGCTGCTGCAACTTGAGGAGTTAACCCCCGGTTATCAGGCAGAAAATCAATGAAAGCTTCATCAATAATCAGGGCAATCTTATGTTTTTCACAATATTCCACCAGCGATTGCATAAACTGGCTGTCGGGCATTAAACCGGTAGGATTATTGGGGGTGGTTATAAAAACACAATCAGGATGGGTATTGGATAGCGTATCTAATAGGCGTAGATCAGGTTGAAACCCGGCGCTTTCTGTTAATGGATAGTCGATGATCTCTGCCCCGATTTGCTGCAAAGCGCGCCGATATTCCGCGAACCCGGGAATAAGAAGCAGGGCGCGTTTAGGGTTGAGGTAACGAACAACGGCGTAGATCAGCTCTGTTGCACCATTACCCGCTATCACCGAAGCATAAGCGCATTGATGGGCTTTTGCGATAGCCTGATGTAAATGGCGATATTCCACATCAGGGTAGGTTTCAATACAAGCAAGGTGATTTTTAATCAGCTCCTTAACCCGTTCGGGAGCGCCCAGTGGATTGATATTAGCGCTAAAATCAATCAATTCATTGACCGGTAGACCAAATTGCTCAGCAATTTCTATCACATTGCCGCCATGTTCACTCATGGCATTGTGCCATCAGTGGCGCTTTTCAGCTTGGAAGAGATTTCACTGAATGTGAGCGAAGCCGGGGTAAACGAGAGCATTGTACTCAAATTAACCACCTCACCGATCACAATCAGCGCTGGTGCATGTAAATTTTTCTCTTCCACTTTTGCCGCCAAGGTTTTCAGTGTACCTATGGCTCTATCTTGTTTGGGGTGGCTAGCATACATAATCACTGCCGCCGGCGTTGCAGGAGGTTTGCCATGCAATATTAATTGTTGGCAGATTTCCGCCAGACGCGTCATTCCCATCAGAATAATCAGCGTCCCTTCCAATTGCGCGAGTACTTTCCAGTTTTGTTGTTCGTTGCCCTGAGCTGTATGGCCGGTCACAACATGGAAACCGGATGCGTAATCGCGGTGAGTAACGGGAATGCCTGCATAGGCAAGCCCGCCAATTGAGGAACTGATACCCGGAACGATTTCAAATTGGATGCCATGTTGAGCCAATACTTCGGCTTCTTCCCCTCCACGACCAAAGACATAGGGATCTCCACCTTTCAGGCGAACAACCTGCTTTCCTGCCAGAGCATGTTTGACCAGAATCTGATTAATGGCTTCTTGTGGGATGGGATGGTAATCATGCTCTTTCCCTACGTTGATGATTTCGCAATGTTCTGGCACTTGTGCAATCAGTTCAGGATTGACGAGACGATCATGAACAATAACATCAGCAGATTGAATACAATGCAGTCCTTTGACCGTAATTAAGCCAGCATCACCGGGACCTGCACCAACTAACCATACATTGCCTTTATTCATTGAATTATCTCCACAAAGTTAAAATATAAATAACTAAAAAGTCACCAATATATATCATCGTATAGAATATTATATGAGAGGTTGTTTTTCATAAAAACGGGTTTATTATTCTTGGTGTTATTTCACTTCGTTTATAATGATGTTTTTTGTTGTTATAAGCCTGCTCACATCCAATCTAATTTGTCGATAATTATTACGTTAATGTGAATAAGATGAAATTGATTTATGTCAATGTTCGTCATTTTAAATATGAATTATTTTCAGGGTGAATTTTGTTATCTGGTGAAAATGTTTTTTTATCTTAATGTAAGATTATTATATTAATGATCTCCATTTTTGTTGTTTCAGGTTTATATTTAATAAATCAAGTTAATTCAGGGTGTTGGTGTGGTTTGTGTGTGATGTTAAATTGTTTTTTATATTAATTTTTATTTCTTTCTGAATAAAAATACTTTTCATGTTGCAATGATTATGAACAAGATCACAAAAGTAATAAAGGATGTTTTTTTAAAAATAAAAACTGTGTATTTTGAAAATTGATCTATCGCCATTATTTATTTTAACCAAGAATAAAATTGTAATAATAATGTTAATTCTGGCTTTTCTCTATTGATATAAAGGCATTGGACTGATGTCGCCTAATTGGAGGGAATTAATTACCCCTATCGAGAATAAAATGTCTTTTGTTTGATATATATCAATGAATGAGAATAACTCATTCAGAATGAACATAAATTTAAACATAAATATATAGTTTTGATGATTTCAGGAAAATATTTTTGGGTAAGTGGTTATTAGGTAAATAGTTATAGGTAAATGGTTATAAGTAAATGTTTAGGGGCAAAAGTTTTGGGATAACTGTTTTGAGGAAAGCAGATGCAACAAAAATATGCTTTTGTCATTGCCGGTACTGGCAGCGGATGTGGCAAAACGACAGTCGCGTTGGGCATCATGCGGGCATTAATGAACCGTCAACTGCGGATACAACCGTTCAAAGTTGGGCCTGATTATCTGGATGGTGGTTGGCATTATGCGGTAACGGGTATTGTTTCCCGTAACCTTGATGCTTTTATGCTGCCTGTTCCCATACTTAATAACCTGTTTAACCAAGCGATGCGCGATAAGGATGTTGCCGTTATTGAAGGGGTGATGGGGCTATATGATGGCTATGGCACTGATCCTGACTATTGCAGTAGCTCTGCGATGGCAAAACAGCTTGGGTGTCCGGTGATTTTATTAGTGGATGGTAAAGCGGTTTCCACTTCTATTGCGGCCACCGTCATGGGTTTTCAGCAATTTGATCCTGCTGTCAAGATTGCGGGTGTGCTGATAAATCGCGTAAATCGCGAGAGTCATTTTCAGTTGTTGAAACAGGTGATTGAGCATTATTGCGGTATTCCCGTCTTGGGGCACATCCCTGTTATGCCGGATATTACACTTCCTTCCCGCCATCTTGGGTTGATCTCTGCGCAAGGGCGAGACAGCCAATATGATGAATGCTGGTCACATCTGGCCGGGCAAATCGAAGCCTCAGTGGATTTGGCGCAGTTGCTGGCGTTAACTCAATTATCCGCCTTACCAGAAGGAAATACCGATTCCCTTGTTGATCCGGCGATGGGGCAAGGTTTGACGATGGCTCTGGCAGAAGATGAGGCATTTCATTTCTATTATCCCGATAACCTGTGGTTACTGGAAAAAGCGGGTGTCACCATCACGCGTTTTAGCCCCCTGCATGATCATCAATTACCTGAGTGCCAGATGATTTATCTGGGCGGGGGATACCCTGAAATTTACGCACAGGCACTGGCTGCCAACCATACCATGTATGCCGCATTACGGCAGGCGCATCAAAAGGGTATTCCCATTTATGCGGAATGCGGTGGCTTGATGTATCTCGGCGAAGCCCTGACTGATGTGGACGGCGTGCGGCATAACATGGTGGGGCTGATTGCGGGTGAAAGCCAGATGAGAGAGAGCTTGCAACGTTTTGGCTACTGTGAAGCGACTGCAATGTACGATACACCCCTAATCGCAAAAGGGGAAACGCTGCGCGGGCATGAGTTTCATTACTCGGATTTTGTCACTACTCAACCCCCTGTTTTTCAGTGTGTTAAATGGCGTGATGGTTTACGACAGGAAGGAATACAAAAAAGTTGGTTGGGGGGATATCAGAGTGGCAATACGTTGGCGGGATATCTGCATATCCATTTCGCCCAGTGCCCCGGTTTGCTTCATCGCTGGCTGATGTTGGCACGGAGGCGGTTATGACACTCTTCTTGTGGTTTGCCGCTTTTATCCTGGATATGAAATTAGGAGATCCTCCTCACTGGCCCCATCCCGTGCGTTGGATGGGGCTACTTATCAATCAGACTGAGCGATTTATTCGCCGGGTAAGCCAAACCGAAACCGATTTGAAATGGGGCGGAGTGCTGTTATGGCTGGTGGTTGTGGGGAGTGCCTGGCTGGTGAGTTATTGGGCATTGCAACTGGCTTATGGCGTGGGGTTTTGGCTAGGGTGTCTGGTTGAGATTTGGATGATTTATACCGTGTTGGCGGGACGTGGTCTGGGCGATGCGGCAAAGGCGGTTTATCAGGCGTTGCAACGGGGGGATTTGGATGCCAGTCGAAAACAGCTCGCCAACATCGTCGGGCGGGAAACATCTCAACTGCAAGCGCCACAAATCAGCCGTGCAGCCATTGAAACCGTAGCAGAAAACAGCGTGGATGGTGTAATTGCGCCGTTGTTCTTTTTAATGCTCGGCGGCGCTCCGCTTGCTATGGCCTATAAGGCGATGAACACCCTTGATTCAATGGTGGGTTATAAAACGCCTCGCTATCGTGCGTTGGGAATGTTTTCGGCACGTATGGACGATGTGGCGAATTGGCTGCCTGCCCGTTTGGGCTGGCTTCTACTGGCATTGGCTGCGAAATGGCAAGGGTTGGATTTCCGGCAGGCATTGCATATCGGTTGGCGCGATCGTTATCAACACAGTAGCCCCAATAGCGGCTGGCCGGAAGCCACCGTCGCAGGGGCATTGGGTATCCGTCTTGGTGGACCGAATGTTTATTTTAACCAGCGCGTAGAAAAACCGTGGATTGGTGATGCAAAGCGTGAAGTCACACCTGACGATATCCCGCAGTCTGTACAGATGATGATAGTCGCATCAGTGATGGCACTCCTGTTATTTGCGCTGCTGCATAGCCTGTTCAGTGTGATGATATAAGGAGGGAGTAGCATGAACGATTATATTCAACAGCCTCAACAGATTGAACAGAATAGCTTCGAGATAATCACTCGCCTTATCGATGAATTACGTCCAGATTATCACTTTGCGGATGCGGATCAGGAAGCGGTGATCAAACGGGTTATTCACACCACCGCCGATTTTGATTGGCTCGATATTCTCCATTTTTCTCCTGATGTTTTGTCCCTGATCCGTGGCGGGATTGCACGCGGCTGTACGTTATATACCGATACCACAATGGCCCTGTCAGGGATCAACAAAACGCGTCTGGCTCAGTATGGCTGTGAATGCCGTTGTTATGTCAGCGATCCCGGAGTCATTCAAATAGCAAAAGCCCGGCAAATCACGCGTTCAATGGCGGCAGTTGATCTTGCCCTGCAAGAGCCAGGGGAGAAGATTTTTGTCTTTGGCAATGCACCGACCGCGCTATTTCGCCTGATGGAGCATCAGTCAGCCCTGATTGCCGTGGTCGGTGTACCTGTTGGTTTTGTTGGTGCGGAAGAATCCAAAAATGCCCTGATTAACAGTGGACTGAGCTGCATAGCGGCAAGAGGGCGTAAAGGGGGGAGCAATATCGCCGCTGCCATTATTAATGCCATCCTTTATCGGATGCCGGAGGTGACGCATGGGTGAAATCCGTGATAGCCGGGCAGAAGGTGTTGGCGTGAATGGATTTGCAATAAATAACCCCGGAACAGTTTGGCATAGGGGGAAACAGTACCGCAAAGGTTATACCACCGGATCTTGTGCAACGGCCGCTGCCCGGGTGGCGGCGTTGATGATCCTGCGTCAGCAGGTTATTCATCAGGTTTCGATTGTCACACCTTCTGGTGTCACTTTGGCTTTGAATGTCGAGCAACCTTTGATCGAAGGTCAGCAGGCGATTGCCGCTATCCGCAAAGATGGTGGCGATGATGTGGATGCGACTCATGGCATGTTGATTTTCGCCCGTGTTGCGCTGAATGACAGTGGTGTGATTACGCTGGATGGCGGTGAAGGTATTGGGCGGATAACGCGCGTAGGGGTTGGTTTGCCTGTTGGTTGGGCCGCTATCAACAAAACGCCACGGCATACCATTGAAGAGGCGGTTCGGGAGGTGATTGGCCCGCATCGTGGGGCGGATATTGTGATTTTCGCACCAGAAGGCGAAGAGCGGGCGAAGAAAACGTATAACGATAGATTGGGGATCAAGGGCGGAATTTCTATTATCGGCACAACGGGCATTGTGACACCGATGTCCGAAGAGAGTTGGAAGCGTTCATTAGCGCTTGAATTGGAAGCCAAACGTGCCAATGGACTGGATCGCATTATTTTTGTGCCGGGAAATCACGGTGAGCGTTTTGTCAGCCAGCAATTGGGCATTGATACTAACTGTGTCGTCACGATGAGTAATTTTGTCGGCTACATGCTGCAAGAAGCAGTACGTTTGGAATTTCGTCATGTGGTGCTGGTGGGGCATGTTGGCAAGTTGGTGAAAATCGCCGCCGGTATTTTCCACACCCATAGCCACATTGCTGATGGTCGTATGGAGACGCTGATTGCCAATCTGGCCTTGATGGGAGCACCTCTCGAACTGATTCAGGCGGTGGATCAATGTGATACCACCGAAGCTGCCATTGAGTTGATTGCCGAACAGGGTTGGCAGGACGTCTTTTCACAAATTGCCCGAAAAATCTGCGGGCGTATCGGGCAGATGCTGCGTTTCGCCAGCAACAAACCACAGTGTGATGCCATTCTTTTCTCTTTTGATAACCAAGTATTGGGCTGCAATCGGCCTGTGAGTGAAATCGTCGAAGATTTTGTGGAGGGCTTACGATGATCACTGTTGTCGGCATTGGCCCCGGCGCGGCGGCAAACCAAACTTTGGCAGCCTTGGAGGCAATCAAACAGGCGGAAGTGCTGGTCGGCGGCAAGCGTCACCTTGCTGAATTCCCCTCTTTCAGCGGTGAAACCCGCCGCTTGAATGCCGATATGGATGGATTGATGCGCTGGCTTGAGCAGAACCAACATCGGCACATTGTTGTATTGGCTTCGGGCGATCCCCTCTTTTATGGCATTGGCAAGCGGATCACCGAACATTTTGTTGGGTTACATGCGGATGGGCAAATAGATAAACAAATGGATGAACAAAACGTCCGCATCATTTCTGGTATCAGTTCGGTTCAATATTTGTGCGCCCGTATGTTGCTGGACATGAATGACATTTATCTCACCAGCAGCCACGGACGAAAACCGGATTTTGACTGGCTGCTCCGACACGAAAAAATTGCGATGGTGACGGATGAGGTGACTGGCCCTTACCAAATCGCGCAAGAAATTCTGGTACGCGGGCAGCAGCGTTGCATGGTGATTGGTGAAAATCTATCACAAGAAGATGAGCAGATTGTTTGTTTAAACGCGGAGCAGGTCGCACAACGTGGCGACATTAATTATGACTTGAATGTGGTGGTGATCCTGAATGAAAGATGAACTGTTTTTGCGCGGTCATCGCATCCCCATGACCAAAGAAGCGATTAGGGCATTGGCATTAGAACGACTGGAACTGAAAAAAGCCAGACGTTTTATCGATGTCGGTGCCGGTACAGGCAGTGTCAGCATTGAAGCGGCGTTGCGTTATCCCACGCTGGATATCCTCGCGATTGAACGCAAGGAAGAAGCGTTGGCGTTGATTGCTGAGAATATCCGCCATTTTGGCTGTCACACGGTTCGCATTCAGTCAGGTGTTGCCCCTGTACCATTGGAAGACAGCGCAGATGCCATTTTTATTGGCGGAACCGGTGGGCATTTGATTGAGATGATCGATTGGGCGTTGGCACACCTGAATCAAGGTGGACGTTTGGTGATGACTTTTATTCTGCTGGAAAACTTCACGCAGGCATTGTTGCACCTGCAAGCCTGTCAGGTGGCATCACTTGATGGCCGTGAAATTCAAGTGGGAGAACTGACAGCATTGGGGCAAGGGCACTATTTCAAGCCTAATAACCCGACCTATTTGATCTCCTGCCAGAAAGATGCAGCCCAAGAGACAACTTGGCAAAAGGAGCCGGATCATGTCTGAACCTATTGATAAAACTGATTTTGATACTGAAAAAGTCTGGTTTGTCGGGGCAGGGCCAGGGGACAAAAGCTTGATAACCCTGAAAGGCTATCAACTGTTGCAACAGGCTGAGGTCGTCATTTATGCCGGTTCGTTGATTAACCGGGAACTGCTGGAATATTGCCGTAAAGATGCTGAATGCCATGACAGTGCGGTGCTGACATTACCGGAAATCACTGCCTTGATGGTGAATGGCGTACAAGCGGGCAAATTGGTGGTTCGTCTGCAAACCGGAGACTTATCGCTGTTTGGTTCTATCCGGGAACAGGCCGAAGAGCTGGCAAATCAGGGAGTTGGATTTGTCTCTGTACCGGGAGTGAGTTCATTTCTCGGAGCCGCCGCACAACTGGGTGTGGAGTATACCGTTCCCGAAGTCGCGCAAAGTTTGATTATCACCCGCATAGAAGGCCGGACACCCATGCCGCCACGGGAAACGCTGGAAGCTTTTGCCGCTCACCAAACTTCAATGGCGATTTTTCTTTCAGTGCAGGACATTGCGGGAGTGGTTGCCCGATTGATTCAGGGCGGTTATGCACAAGAGACGCCGGTTGCCGTGGTTTATAAAGCAACATGGCCGGATTGCCAGATTGTGCGTGGCACTTTGCTCACCATTGCTGAGCAGGTACGCAGCGCTGGCATTCGTAAAACGGCGTTGATCTTAGTCGGTGCTTTTCTTGGGGAAGAGTACCATTACTCGAAATTATATGACGCGGGGTTCAGCCATGAATACCGTCGCGCTTGATCAAGCGATTCCTGAAAACGTTATATCTCAAAATGCCATTGCCCTGTTTTGTTTGACCGCAGGCGGTATGGCGCTAGCTCGTCGTTTGCAATCCCATTTGGCAATGGATTGCTTTACTTCTCCTGAATGGGTGGAAACAGGATTCACGGCATTTGACGGTACTTTTGCCAATACGGTACGCAAGGCGTTCATTCAATATGGCGCTTTGATCATGATTGGGGCAACGGGAATTGCCATTCGGGTTATCGCCCCTTTTCTTAAGGACAAAATGACTGATCCGGCCGTGGTGGTATTGGATGAAAAAGGGCAATTCGCTATCAGTTTATTGTCAGGGCATATGGGGGGTGCAAATGATTTGGCCCGGCAGGTGGCGGATATTCTTGATGGTCAGGCGGTGATCACCACTGCGACGGATGTTAACCAAATCGCTGCGCTGGATGTATTGGCGCAACAGATTGACGGGAAGATGGAAAATTTTCGCGCCAACGTTAAAACCATCAATCAAATGCTGGTCAATGGTAAGCGTGTGGGGATTTGGTGGCATCCGGCCTTAAACAGCGAACAAGGCTGTTACGATACACGCGGATTTATTCCTGTTACCGATTTAAATCGGCTACCTAAGTTAGATGCGTTGGTTTATGTCAGTTATGGCAGCGCAAAGCTGGCGCTGCCAATCCCGACATTTAAATTGGTTCCTCGCCGTATTGTTGCGGGAATAGGTTGCCGGCGTGGTGTTGAAGCCAGCCGGATAACACAGTTGCTGGAATATCATCTGGCAGGACATGATGTTGATCCACTGGCATTAAAAGCCATCGGCAGTGTGGAATTAAAACAAGCAGAACCCGCATTAATTCAATTGGCAGAAGAGCGCCAGATCCCGTTTCAGATCTTCTCTGTTAATCAGCTCGCCCAATGTGAACAGGAACAGGCATTTCCGTCCTCTGAATTTGTTCGCAAAACCGTGGGCACAGGCAGTGTCTCCCAACCTGTGGCCTGGCTGATGAGCCAAGGGCATCTGGTTGGCCATACCTTGCGTGAGCAGGGTGTCACCATCACATTAGGAGTACAGCATCCATGTTAACCGTTATTGGCATTGGCCCGGGCAGTGAAGCCATGATGACGCAGGAAGCGGTTGCTGCATTGAAAGCTGCTGACATCGTGGTGGGTTACAAAACCTATACCCATTTGGTGAAACCGTTGGTGGGCGATAAAGAGATCATCAAAACCGGCATGTGCAAAGAGATTGAACGTTGCCAGACGGCAATCGAACTGGCAGAACAGGGCAAAAATGTGGCAGTGGTTTGTAGCGGTGATGCGGGTATTTATGGCATGGCGGGGGTGATTCTGGAATTGGTCAGCCAGCAAAAACGCAACGTAGAAGTTAGGCTGGTTGCGGGCGTTACCGCAAGTACGGCCTGTGCGGCCTTGCTTGGCGCACCGTTGATGAATGATTTTTGTCATATCAGCCTGAGTGATCTGCTCACACCGTGGGAGGTGATTGAAAAACGGGTACAGGCTGCGGCAGAAGCGGATTTTGTCGTCTGTTTCTACAACCCACGCAGCCGGGGACGGGAAGCGCATTTGGCACGGGCATTTGATTTGATGGCCCCGTGGAAATCGGCTGAAACGCCCGTCGGTGTGGTAAAAGCGGCGGGACGCAAGCATGAGGAAAAATGGCTGACGACGTTTGGTGCTATGGATTTTTCCCGTGTGGACATGCGCAGTCTGGTGATTGTGGGTAACCAGTCAACTTACATCCGCGATGGGCTGATGATCACTCCCAGAGGGTACAAACTATGAAACCGCCGCTGATTCACATTTTTGGCGGCACGAGTGATGCCCGCCAGATTTGCGTGATGATGGATACTGCCGGCATAGATTATGGCCTGTCGGTGGCTACGCCAACGGGAGCACAACAGGCAATAGGGATCCGGGGTGAAATTGTCATCGGCCGGATGGAATCCGAAGGCATGGTTGAATATCTGCAAAAGCGGGGTACGAGAGTGGTGATTGATGCTTCTCATCCTTATGCTGAACAGTTGAGCCACAACATTGTGAATGCCTGTCAAACGCTTGGGCTTCCTCTCATTCGTTATATTCGCCCTAGCGATATTGACGCCGTTAAACATCCTCTTATTTATAAAGTAGCCAACGTTGAACAGGCGTGTGAAGTGGCGGCCAGCCTGGGCTCACGGATTTTGCTGACCACTGGCAGCAAGCAATTAGCTGATTATGTGTCCCGCCTGAAAGGAAAAACGGTGTTGGCCCGTGTGTTGCCGACAGCGGAAGTTTTGGCAATGTGCGAATCCTGTGGTTTGTCAGTGGATCAGATTTTTGCCCTGAAAGGCCCGTTCAGTGCTGATTTTAACCGGGCATTTTACCAATTTTGTCAGGCGGAAGTTGTGATCACCAAAGAATCAGGTGAACAGGGCGGTTTCAAAGAAAAAGTTGAACCGTGCCTTTCTCTTGGTTTGCCCTGCATCGTGATTTGCCGACCGGATCACTCATTTTCAGGAGACGGCGTAACAGGAGAAGGTATAAAGCAGGCCCATGGGATGGAAGAGATGGCGCAGTTTTTGGCGGATTTTTCAAGATAGGTAACCAATAAGGGAGAGCAAAATGAAGAAAGCATTATTGGTGATAAGTTTTGGAACCAGTTATCCAGAAACGCTAAAAAACAATATCGAAGCCTGTGAGCAGCAACTGGCGTCAGTTTTCCCGGACAGGGAATTATTTCGGGCGTTTACTTCCGGCATGATCATCCGCAAATTGCGTCAGCGTGACGGCGTTCATATTGATACGCCCCATGATGCGCTGACCAGATTACACCATGCCGGCTATAACGATATCGCTGTTCAATGCCTGCATATCATTAATGGCGATGAGTATGAAAAGGTCCTTCATGAGGTAGAGAAATTCCGCCCCCGTTTTAAACGGTTAGTGCTAGGTGCTCCGCTGCTCACCCGTTTTGACGATTATGTGCAATTGATGCGGGCATTGAGCCACCAGCTTCCGCGATTGGCGGGTAACGAATGTGTCGTTTTTATGGGGCACGGCACGACGCATCATGCCTTTTCTGCTTATGCCTGTCTGGATCATCTGATGAACCATTACCACTTTCCGGCACGCGTCGGCGCAATAGAAAGCTATCCCGAACTTCCCCTGATCATAAAAGGATTAAAAGAACAGGGGATCTGCAAAGTTTATCTGATGCCACTGATGCTGGTGGCAGGGGATCATGCCATCAATGATATGGCTTCAAATGAAGAAGATTCCTGGAAATCTCAGTTGGAAAAAGTAGGGATTACCGCCGTCCCTTGGTTGCAGGGATTGGGTGAAAACCCAATGATTCGGCAGATGTTTGTGGATCACCTTACCTGCGCACTTAATGATGAGGAGAAAGCCTGATGAGTGGAAAAATCGAGGCTGGAAAACTGTATGTCATGGGCGTTGGGCCGGGAGCCAGTGATCTGATTACCGTGCGGGCGGCGCGTATTCTCTCTGAACTTGATGTGATTTATACCCCGACGGGTAAAAAAGGTATTCAAAGCCTCGCCCACTCTATTGTTGAAGAATACCTCTCACCCGTAACCGAAGTATGTACTTACCATTTTTTAATGAAAGGTGAGAGGGCAGCAAAAGAAGCGGTATGGAATGAAGTGGCGCAAGCCTTAAAAGAAGAGGTTGCCAGCGGCAGGAAAGTCGGTTTTATCACCTTGGGTGATCCCATGCTGTTCAGTACGTGGGTATTTCTTTTAGAACGAATGACTGCTTTAGGGCAAATGACTGCTTTAGGACAAATAGCTGCGGAACAGATGAAAAATCCGCCTTGGCTGGAAATTGTACCGGGGATTACTTCATTCTCAGCCATTGCTGCGGCTGGTGTCATGCCATTGGCAATGGAAAATCAGACACTGGCTGTTATCTCCTGCATGGCGCCTGAAACCGTTCTGGAACAGGCGTTACTTAACCATGATTGTATTGTCCTGATGAAAGTCTATTCGCGTTTCGCGCTGATACATGAACTGTTGCGTCGGCACAACTTACTGGAACATGCGTTGATGATGGCAGATGCCACTTTACCGACGGAACAGTGCTGGCGTGATCTTGCGGCACGGTCTCCTGATGTCTCCCCCAACGCGGCAGACCGTGAAC
This sequence comes from Xenorhabdus sp. PB62.4, assembly GCF_014467285.1. Taxonomy (NCBI): domain Bacteria; kingdom Pseudomonadati; phylum Pseudomonadota; class Gammaproteobacteria; order Enterobacterales; family Morganellaceae; genus Xenorhabdus; species Xenorhabdus sp. PB62.4. Next base: position 60,289 of record NZ_NKHR01000019.1, read on the forward strand.
AGGCTTTATCATATTTCTCAACGATTTTGATTAATAAAAACTGGCAATTATCGAGGTGAATTATGCAACAGCAACTAACGAAGTTTTCGTTATCTGGTGCGGCTATCGCACTGTTTTTAGCATTGTCTTTGACGTTTGCGCCACAAGAAGCCTTTGCTATGCATGTGATGGAGGGATTTTTGCCACCGATGTGGGCGTTGGCATGGTGGTTGGCTTTTTTGCCTTGTTTGGCAGCAGGATTAGTCAGGTTACGCCAAATTGTGCAGGAAGACAGTAATCAGAAGGTTTTGTTGGCACTGTGTGGGGCATTTATTTTCGTTCTTTCGGCATTGAAAATTCCTTCTGTCACCGGCAGTTGCTCCCATCCGACAGGTGTTGCCTTAGCCGTGATTTTGTTTGGTCCCTCCGTTGTGGCGGTACTTGGCGCAATTGTCCTGCTGTTTCAGGCATTATTGCTCGCACATGGCGGTATCACGACTTTAGGCGCCAATGGGATGTCAATGGCCGTAATCGGCCCATTGGTAGGTTATCTGGTATGGCGGTTTTCCTGCAAAATGGGAATGCGCAAAGATGTCAGTGTCTTCTTGTGTGCCTTTGTGGCCGATATTGTCACTTATACCGTGACTTCTGTTCAGTTAGGTGTTGCTTTCCCCGATCCGCAACTGGGTATGGCTGCCGCAACCCTCAAATTTATGGGTATTTTCTGCATAACCCAACTACCTATCGCGGTGGCTGAAGGATTACTGACGGTATTGATTTACGACCAGCTCGTTAAAAGACAATTAATTCAGGTTCGTAGTGCTTAAGGAGTGTTGAAGATGAAAAAGACATTGATATTACTGTCCCTCGTTGTGGCACTGTGCATCATTCCATTTTTCATTGACCACGGTGGGGAATTTGGTGGGGCAGATGGTCAGGCAGAAGCACAAATCATGGAAATTGCGCCGGATTATACTCCGTGGTTTGAATCCTTGTATAAACCTGCCAGTGGAGAAATAGAAAGCCTGCTGTTCACCTTGCAGGGATGTCTGGGTACTGCCGTGATTTTCTACATTCTTGGTTATTATCGCCGTACCCGAAAAGATCATGAGTCGAAAAGATCATGATCGGAATCGATAAACTCAGTTATCAGAGCCGTTGGCGTGGCAAAGATCCCAGGGCGAAATTCGCCCTGTACCTCTTATTTATGGCAGCGGCAATGGTGCTTTCTCCAGTATGGCAAGCTGCATTGGTTGTCGGACTTGCCATGTTTAGCTGCTATCTGTTACGAATTAGCTTACTGCGTTACCTGAAATGGTTGTTGCTCCCTGTGGGGTTTTTGGGGCTTGGCCTGATTGCCATCGTATTATCAGCAAGCCCACAGCCGGACAGCCTGCTGTGGGGATTTCAAATCGGACGATATTGGTACGGCCTTGACCCACAAGGAGTAGTGATGGCTAATCAAGCTCTCTGGCGTAGTCTGGCGGCGCTATCGGCAACGTTCTGGTTCATGATGAACATGCCATTTGAACAGATGATCAAACTGCTCAAGTTTTGTCGTGTTCCTCACTTGTTGATTGAACAAATCCTGCTGACGTGGCGTTTTATCTTTATCTTTTTGGAAGAAGCGGTGGCAATCCATCATGCACAGTCATTACGGTTTGGTTATTCATCCTTAAAAACCGGATACCGTTCGCTGGCGATGCTGATCAGTATGTTGTTTTCACGGGTGATGAGCCGTTACCAGCAAATGAGTGTCGCATTGGAACTCAAGTTGTATCAGGGCGATTTTCATTTATGAGATGTCGGTTGAATGTGGATAGGGAAAGAATGAACAGGGAAGAAATGGTTAGAAAAGAAATGGATAGAAGAGGAATAGATAGTAAAGACAGAGGAGGCGGGCAATATGTTAGAAACACGGGCATTGTATTTCGGTTATCAGGATGAACCTATCTTAAAAGATTTGACCCTTGATTTCAGCCGTCATCAAGTTACCGGGATTATTGGCGCGAATGGTTGTGGTAAATCGACGTTATTGATGAACCTTTCCGGAATTTTGCGTCCACAGCAAGGGGCGGTCTGGTGGAATAATGCGCCATTAGATTATAGCAAAAAAGGCTTGATGACGTTGCGACAGCATGTTGTTACCGTATTTCAAGATCCCGATCAGCAGATTTTTTATACTGATATTGAAAATGATCTGGCTTTCAGTTTACGTAATCTGGGGGTTGATGAAACAGAAATCCAGCGCAGGATCGAACAGGCGCTGACCTTGGTGGATGCCCATACTTTCCGTAACAAACCCATTCAATATTTGAGTTTCGGACAGAAAAAACGTGTCGCTATTGCGGGGGCATTGGTGATGGAGTTTGATTATTTGTTATTGGATGAGCCCACCGCAGGGCTGGATCCCGCAGGTCGCCGGCAAATGTTGGAAATCATCGACATGATTGCCGACAAAGGGAAGCGGATCATCATTTCCAGCCATGATATCGATTTGATCTATCAAATCTGTGATGGTTTGTATGTACTGGCGGATGGTGAAATGATCAGTGCCGGTAAACCGGAAAGTGTGCTGCGGCAAAAAACACAACTTGAACAGGCTGGATTAACACAGCCGTGGTTAGTGAAACTCCATTGCGAAGCCGGCTTACCTTTGTGTAAGAGTGAGCAGGAACTTTTTGCGGTTTTGCGTGAAGCCAATTAAATAAGGGAGAACAGACAATGACATTATCGCTGATGATTCAGGGAACGGCGTCTGATGTAGGAAAAAGTGTGCTGGTGGCGGGATTTTGTCGGATATTCTCGCAGGATGGCTATCGCTGTACTCCTTTCAAATCACAGAATATGGCACTGAATTCTGGCATTACTGCCGATGGCAAAGAGATGGGACGAGCACAGATATTTCAGGCAGAAGCAGCAGGTATTGCACCGGATGTCCGCATGAACCCTGTGTTGCTGAAACCCACCAGCGATCGCAAAGCGCAAGTGGTTTTCATGGGAAAAGTCATGTGCAGCATGAATGCGGTGGAATATCACGAATATAAACCCCAACTGCTCCAGCAAATTCTGGAGGCATATAACGGCCTAGCAGCAGAAACGGATATCATGGTGTTAGAAGGTGCGGGCAGCCCGGCAGAAATCAATCTGCGTGATCGCGATATCGTCAATATGGGCATGGCTGAATTAGTGGATGCGCCTGTGATTCTGGTGGCAGATATCGATCGGGGAGGGGTATTTGCATCAATTTACGGCACACTGGCCTTACTCAGACCAGAGGAAAAAGAACGAGTCAAGGGCGTGATTATCAACAAATTTCGTGGTGATCCGGCGTTGTTAAAATCGGGTATTGATCAGATCGAAGCCTTGACGCAAGTCCCGATCTTGGGAGTTTTACCGTGGTTGGATCTTGATCTGGAAGATGAAGACAGTGTTGCTTTGCAGTTGAGGAAATATGAGCAGTCGGAGAAAGAAGCAGGAGATTATCTCAACATCGCGGTGATTCAATACCCTCATATTGCCAATTTTACGGATTTCAACGCGCTGGCGGCTCAACCGGATGTGCATCTGCGTTATGTCTCTGAGCCTTCTGCGCTTCGGGGCGCTGATCTTATTATTCTTCCCGGCAGTAAAAATACCTTAGGTGATTTGGCATGGCTAAAAATCCAAGGGCTTGATCAGGCCATTATCGATATTCACCAAAAAAACGCTCGCCAGAAACAAGTGCCGATTATTGGGATCTGTGGCGGCTACCAAATGTTAGGGAAGCAGATTGTGGATGAAGTGGAATCCGGTTTAACTCAAATGGCAGGCTTGGGATTATTGGATACTGAAACACAATTCTCTCACGAAAAGCAGACGGCACAAGTGACGGGCGTTGTGATGCCGACATTATCGGGAATGCTGAATTTATGCAGTGAACAACCGATTACGGGTTATGAAATTCATATGGGAATAACCCGGCTTGGTAAGCAGGCAACGCCTTTCGCCAAAATGTATTTACATAATGGTGAGGAAAAAACTTGGTTTGATGGCGCTGTTGCTCAGGATGGTTTGGTGATGGGGAGTTATCTGCATGGTTTGTTTGACCAGAACGCTTTCACCCGTTCGCTATTAAATCAGCTTCGTATACGTAAGGGTTACGCGCCATTGGAAAATATGGCTTTCAATTACTTTCAACATAAAGAAAAACAATTCAACATATTGGCTGCCCGCATGCGTGACCATCTGGATATCGGGCGGATTTACCAGTTAATGCGTGAGCACGAATTGTTGAGAGAAAGAAGTGGAATCTGTGATGGAGTCACGCCATGATTTTGGTGACAGGGGGGGCGCGCAGTGGAAAAAGCAGTCATGCTGAACGCCTGATTGCTGAACAATGCGAACAAGTATTGTATATTGCCACAGCCCAGGTGACAGATGCCGAAATGGCGGCCCGCATTGAGCGACATAAACAGGAACGTCCGGCACATTGGCGGACTTGGGAAGGCCATCAAAACTTAGGTTCCGTTATCCGCCAGCACCGCCAACCTCAAGAGGGCGTTATACTTGAATGTGTCACCACATTGATTGCTAACTTATTATTTGATTTATCGGGTGGAAGATCACCTGATGAACTGGATTTTGCATCATTGGAGGTGTCTATCCATCATCAGATTGATGACCTGGTTGATGCCAGTGTGATGTGTCCTGCACCAGTCTGTTTGGTGACCAATGAATTAGGAATGGGAATCACACCTGAAAACAGATTGGCGCGCCATTTTGTCGATATCGCTGGACGTGTCAACCAAAAGCTAGCACGGGCGGCTAAAGAAGTCTGGTTTTTGGTTTCAGGCATTGAGGTAAAGATTAAATGAAACTGAGCCTTTTTTGGGCCACATTACAGTTTTTGACACGGCTTCCTGTTCCTGAAAGATGGGGAGCGGGGGTTCATTTCCAGCAATATTGGCGTGGTGTTCCCTATTTTCCATTAGTCGGCCTGATTGTCGGTGGCTTGGCTGGTTTGGTCTCGCTCTCTATCAGCCAGTCTGGTGGAGGAATGTATATTGGTGCGATGGGTTATGTACTGGTACTGGCTCTGCTGACGGGCGGGCTACATTTAGATGGATTGGCGGATACCTGTGATGGGATTTTTTCTGCCCGTCAGCGGAAAAAAATGTTGGAGATCATGCGTGATAGCCGGCTTGGGACTTATGGCGGCATCGCGCTGATTTTTTGTATCTTGATTAAGACATTGGCTGTCGTCGAACTCTATTACTACTCCTTTTTTGACTTGCTTGCTGTACTGACATGTGCGCCGATTGTCGGGCGTACAGCCGTAGTGCTTTTAATGTATGAGCAACGTTATGCCCGTGAAGGTGAGGGGATGGGAAGTAGTTATATTGGCCGGGTTACCTCTTACTCTGCTGCGTTGACTTTGTTAGGAGGGGCTGTATTGGTCATGGCACTGGGGAACTGGCAAGGCTTAACGGCAATGATGATAACACTGTTCGTGATTTATGGGCTTGCTTTGTATTTCAATTATCGCCTTGGCGGGCAAACTGGTGATACGTTGGGTGCTGCAATTGAAGCAGGGGAAGTTATGTTCTTGTTGGCGATGATTTGGCAATAAATAAAATACATAGGGAGAGAATAATCAGATGCGGATTTTTCTCGTGCGGCATGGGCAGACACAAGCCAACATTGATGGTGTCTTTTGCGGCAAAATTGACTTACCCTTGACGGAAATGGGAGTCAGGCAGGCGCAACAGCTTGCCATTGCATTGAAAAATATTACCTTCCAATCCGTCCACTGTAGTAAAAAGCAGCGGGCACACCAGACAGCACAAATCATTTCTCCATCAAGTATACAGAACGACAGCCGTCTCAATGAATTGGATTTTGGGGCATGGGAATTGCGTCATCACGAAAATATCGCTAAAGAAGATCCACAGGCTTGGTCACGCTGGCTGGTGGACTGGCAACATGGTTGCCCACCTGAGGGGGAATCATTCAGGCATTTTGCGGGGCGGGTGAAAGAGTACACCGAAGAATTACGTTCTGATACGGTTTCAGAAAATCGCCTGATTGTTGCGCATCAGGGGGTTTTAGGATTATTGCTTGCCGGGTTACTCAAACTGCCGATAACTGCCATGTGGTCTTTTCCCTTTCAACAGGGCACCTACAGTATTGTTGATAATCACGCGGGATTTATTATCTTGCGTGCATTTAATGTTCAGACCGAATATTGGCCGGAAGGATAAAGATGACTCTTCAATCTTTAATTAGTGCAATTCGCCCTTTAAATCGGGTGAATATGGAAAAAGCGGCACAGCATATTGACAGTTTGGTCAAGCCGTTGGGTAGCTTAGGGCGACTGGAAACGCTGGCGATACAATTGTCCGGTATGGCAGGCATTCGTGATCTGCGGGATCTGCAAAAAGAGATCATTGTGATGTGCGCTGATCACGGTGTATATGATGAAGGCGTGGCTATTTCGCCTAAAAATGTCACAGCTATACAAGCACGCAATATGTTAAAGGGGTTAACAGGTGTTTGTGTGTTAGCGAAAAACAGTGGCACGCATGTTTTGCCCGTGGATATTGGCATTGATTGTGAGCCGATTGAACATTTGTTGTCTCTGAAAGTTGCGCGGGGAAGCGGTAATATTGCGCAAGGATCGGCGATGGATTATGAGCAGGCTGAAATGCTATTGCTGGCAAGTGCACAACTGGTGCAGCAGCGTATTGCCGCAGGGATAACGGTGTTTGGCGTGGGAGAGCTAGGGATTGCCAATACGACTTCGGCGGCAGCGGTTACCTGTATCCTGACAGAGAGTGATCCCTGTGATGTGGTCGGGTTAGGGGCGAATTTTCCCCCTGAGCAGTTGGTGCACAAACAATCCATTGTACGGCAAGCCATTGCTGTCAATCGGCCGGATAGCAGAAACGCCCTTGATGTATTGGCAAAAGTCGGGGGATTTGATCTTGTTGGCATGACGGGCGTGATTCTGGGAGCCGCGGCTTCCGGAGTGCCTGTTGTACTTGATGGTTTTTTATCTTATGCGTCAGCACTGGCAGCGTGTCAGATCTCACCCATTGCGCGGGATTATTGTATCCCTTCCCATATGTCGGCAGAAAAAGGCTCGGCGCTGGCATTATATCATTTGAATCTGCAACCTTATCTGCATTTAGATTTGCGTCTTGGAGAGGGCAGCGGGGCGGCTATTGCCATGTCCTTGATTGATGCTGCTTGCGCGATGTATTGCCATATGGGGAATTTGGCAAGTAGCGGGATCCAATTTGCCGATACAATACCAGAAAGATCGCGTATAACGCGACCTCTGGAAATATAACTCAGGTTAAAATTATATCAAAAATTATATCATTATCTTATTTTTCAGAATCAGGCCCGGCTCCAGAGCAATATAGCCCATTAGCGTCATTTCTCTGTAAATCTCTACGTCTAATGGGTCTGTCATACTGATACTAGTACTATAGCCGTAATTGCTCTGTAATCGGATGATTATCCCAGCGACGGTAATGACATTGTTGTACACGGTACTGATGTCGTCGTCGCCAATAGGACCAGGATAAAATCTACTCTACTGTTTCTCCCGTCGTTTTCATCCGTTTTGATAACAGCCTACGCAGTTCCGACACACTCAAGGATATCAGTCTCTGCTGAGTTTTTTTCTCCTGTATTCACAGCACAGCTAAAACTGCATGGGCCAATAAGGATAAGGTGATGTGCCGATACCAGCTGTGCCACTGCCGCACTTTGTAACGATCCAGCCCACATTCCCCTTTGGTTTCTTCAAAACCCCTTTCAATTTCCCAGCGACGCCCAGCTACCTGAACCAAGGTTTTCAGGTCAGCCTCAAAAAATATTGAGTTCTGACGATTTGGTCAGCTCTGCGCGTATTCGAGGAAGCAACTTTTTAATATATCCATAATTCATCCATATAATATTATTTCTTTATGTTTTTTCACAAGAACGTGATTGCTTTTTTTTATTTCAATGTTTCCATTTATAACTTTAAAGTAAGAAATTGTAATTTTAAATTAAATTGACCGATTATTTTAACCGAACTGTAACTATCTATGAATGTAAGTTTTTATAGAAAATAATTATATTTTTTATTCTACATGTGTTGACTTTTATTTATTTAAATGTAATCTGGTTTAAAAATCTCAGTAAGATGGTCATGTATTTAATGGTTAGTTGTTGTGATATGCTTCTTCCTTTTTATGTTGAAACAACGATTGACTATTCCCAATAGAAATATTGTGCATTAGTATCATTGCTAACCTTTGCTGGCATTATATTTCAATCATTACGTTAAGTTCGCCTTTTAATAAAATTAGTAACAGTTTATTTATACTTATCAAATAGATATTATTTATGCTTCTCTTAATAAACAATTCACTAACAATGTAAAAAGGTAATAATATGAGCACTATTTCTGAAAGTTTACTTATTGATTTTAAAGGCACTGATGTTTTTCAAGGATCTAGTATTATTATAATAGCCACTTACACTGGAGATAACTCGCATAAGGTACTTAAAAGTAGTGATATTTCTCTTAAAAACACATCAAATAATCCAAATGTGGAAATAGATGTTTATGAAGACAATCATAGAAAAAAAGATGTTGATGTTACTAACAATAAAATAACAGTACCGTATATTGTTAAAGTAAAAAACAGTACGGATAAATCAGATATCAAATTAGAATTTACAACTAATGTTGCTAATTCTAAAACTAAACAGGATATTGCTTGTAAGCAACATAAAGACGAAGACCTTAACCTATCATCCTTAAACCCGATAGTTATAGGCAGTAGTTTTATCGAAGATTTGACCCCGGTAGCTGATGGAAAAATACCTAGTGATGATACTAATGCACACTTGAATGTGGTAATATATCCGAGGAAAAAAGATAACAGTGTGATGAAAAATTGCCAGATTGCATTACATGTAGATAATATAAACTTTACACGTTTGTATGATGGCAAAACAGAGATTTTTCCTTTTAAGAACAATATGTATTACATTAATACGGGTGATGATGGTAATTTTAAAGTAAAATTTTTTCCCAGAAATATGACGAGTTCATATGTAAGAGAAATAAATATTTCTGCAATTATTGGCGATGAAACAGCTAAATCCACACAAAAGGCATTGTTTATTACAAAAGATATTCTCCCTTCTGACAATATAGATGCACCTATAATTGAGAATATGAATGGAGATAAGATATATCCTCCATCAAATATAAGTGATAGCAAATTTAATGTTAGAGTGCCTAGATCCGATATAATTCAACCAAACGACACTGTGTATATTATGAGCAATGTTGGTACTCAGAGTGTAGCTACACTATGCACGTCAGAAATATATGGTGACAGAAGTCGTAAAGACGAACCTTTTAAGATCCCTTATAATATTTTTACCGCACTTGAAACTAATACTCTGTATTACTATATTTTGACGTCAGGGGCGGATGCCTACAGATCAAAAGATTTACTTTTTAAATTGGCTGATAGCGCAGATTATCAGCCACCGAGAGGAAAATTAGAACGGGTGACAATTTTGGATAGCATGGGAGATGAAATTGAAGAATATACTGTTTTTGGTATAGATTCGATTAGTGAGGGAGTAGTGTGTTCTGTCCCCGTTGGTGGTGCAAATCAAGTAAAAGCAGGAGATACTATTACACTCTATTTAGCCATAACTGGATATGATCCTATTACAGGTAATCCGGTTTTTGAAAATCCACATTTAGATCAGATACCTATAACGGATAAGGATGTCCAAGCAGGATATGTTCAGATCAAGATTAATAATAATATGTTATCAGGAGTTCATACAGATCTTGATGGTAACCCTGGGCCTATGTATATTTATTATATTAGTAGTCAACAAGAATATTCAAAGAGTTGGCAGGGGTTTCTTGATACCGCTCCTTTGGATGCTGATTAAGTACTAAGGATTATATAATAACTTGTAGTGTGGATAATACCTCTATAGGCTCCCACCTCACTTTCCGAGGTGGGAGGTACAATATCAATATATTGTTAAATAACTTCACAAAATAATATATGAATGCAAGAAAATCCATTTTCATACTTATATTTTCCTGAATTTTTATTTCAAATTTTAATGGAGAAGAATGATGAATATAATTGAAAAAAATAACCCCCTTAAAAAACCCATACTGCCACAAAAAGACGAAAATGGGGTTATTGATGTTAGTAAAATGGAAAATGATTTTATGCTGGTTGTTATTGAGCATTTTGATACTGAAAAACCAAAAGAAAAGATAAATATATTATTGAATGGTGTCAAAGCTGAGTATTATTTTATAGAGAATCCAATCCCCTATACTATACATATAACAATACCTTTTTCTAGTCTATCTTATGAGGATTACACGATTACTTATACAGTAACTGATGTCGCTAATACCGGTTATTCTGAGCCTGCTTATGTTAAAATAATTAATTCTCAAAATATGGATTGTGATATTAATCCTCCCAGTGATGGCATATATGTCAGAACAATTTTTACGTACTCCATTAATAACCAACAATACCTTTTACGCCAACGCAAATGTGATCATTTAGTCACTGTACATAAATTGCTTGCTGGCGGGAAACAGGGAGAGCAAACCTCTATCGGCCAGAAATGGGTAAATTATTATGATTTAATGTTCCCCTTTGTTCTTGGGAAAGATCAATATATATTTGGCTTAGCCAAGAATTTTTTTAATGTGGCACAAGGTACAGATAAATCATTTTGGATGATTGCAAAGTTAGATACGAATGGTAATAAAACAATGATTGATCATGGCTTCTGGGATCACTCTTGGGATATTGGCTTTGCTTTTCCAATCAAGCTATCTAGTACTGAAACTAAGCAATTTATCTATCTTCATTGTAGAGAACCTGACAGTGCAGGAGAATATCGTTATATAATTCGTGAAATAAATCAAAATGGAAAAATGGGTAGTATATCAGATAAAAAAACAACCCGTTATTTCATTGATAATACTATATTTTTTACAGGAGGAGATAAAGGATACTTGAAAATATATTATCAGGACTCCAATGGTAATGATGATTATTATTATAATAGAGACTATGAATTAAACAATGATGGATCTGTAGGAAAACAGGTATATAGCCATGAGTTCGGTGAATTAGATTTTAAAACTGATATTTCCTTTTCATATTTTATTAATAATGCTGGATATGATGCAGGACAAAATGCTGTCGATAATTATTTTTTCATTAATAAAAACTATAGTTACGGTATATATTCGCCTGAAACTGCAATTACTTATATAGGTTTGGATAAATATTATCCATATATGATTCCTTTTAAAATTGATAATCATCAATATTTTATTCGACAAGATCAAAGCGAAAATCATTGGATTATTCAAGAAATTCTTGCTGAAGGTCAACTTGGTTCAGAAACAGATTTTAGAGGATAATTTTTTACAAGATATATACCCAATGGATTTCAAGATGCGTCGCGGCGGGAGAGCATAAAAAAGTGTGGGGCACTTATGCGGCAACGGCTTCTGTCCAATAATGCTCCGTTTCGTCACCCAATTTTATGCTCGGATGCCAATGCTCAAATTGTTTTTTAAAATTATCATTGAGTACCGCTGTGCGTGTCTGGGGTAAGTAATGCGCACCTTGCTGACTCCATTGCATCTGCTGCTTTTTCACCATCCGTTTGGCAATCACTTCATTGATCGTCGATTTAACAAATGAAGAAGAGATCGGTTCACCATATCGGTACATTTCACCGTAATTCGGGATTATCATGCTGTTATTTACAATGTAGGTATACATTTCATCGATATGTTTTAACAGCGATTTATGGTTTTCATAATGCAAGGTATCTTCATCACATATTAGGGCACAATGATCCAGACTCTCTAATGCCTTATCGACATTCTCATGCCAGATATACCATTTTGTGCTGGTGAAATAATCTGATAATTCTGTACTGAGTTCAGGAGCGTTTTTTGATACCCCTTTGGCATATTGTTTTAAGACTGTCAGAATCGTGATATGAAACCAGTCGAGAACATGCTGGGATTCAGGGTATAAATTAAATTGCAGATCCCTAAGATTATCGGCACCATCCGATAAGAAGGTAATTTGTTGATTAGCTTGCATTCCCTGTGAAGATAACTGCACCAGTAGTTTTCTTTTGGGATGATGTTCCAGACACTGCACAAAACCGAAACGTTTGGTCGGGACATTAGCCGCGAATGATTTTCCTGCGATAATTTCGAAATAGTGTTTTCTGTCGTCCCGGTTTCTGACGTAGCCCCATCGATACCCACTGTCATCGGTTTTCCCGGTTTGGGTAATTTTGCCCATTCTCTGGGATCGCTGGGGAGAAAATCAGGCAGCCCGTCTAATTCGGCCTCTTGTCTTTTGGCGGTTTGACAGAGGTGATTTATGGCTGTGGCGGCATTACAACGTTCACCCACTGGTAGAATATCTTTGAGCAGACTGGCGGTTAATCCATAAGACATCAGTGAAGCCCATCGGGTTTCTATACTTGAGTTCCGGGTGAGTATGCGCATCACACCAGTTATTGAGCAAGCTAACGGTTTGATTTGAATTTTTCTCACAAGCGCATCGGTAAACCCGAAATCCCTCTACCGAGATAATGTCAAACAAGGTTCGATACCGGATTATCTATTTTCCTTTTATTCGCCGGTTTCGCTGACAGTAAGGACAAGCGCGATTTTCATCCAAATATTCAGCCGCCTGTTTCTGGATCACTGATTGCTGGATAGCGTTCAAAAGCAATTTGGATTCAGACAGGGAAAGCCCGATATCATTGGGGATGTCGGGCTGTTTTTCTATCGTGAATAGTTTCTCAGTATGGCGATGACCCGATTTATCAACCACCGCTATTTGGATTACGAATTGCATGATACTGTCCTCCCGGGGGGGTGGCTACTGCATTCCCCCGTTTTTTAGCTGGTGACGCAATTTATAATACGTAGAAACACCTAATCCTACATTATCGCAGGCCAGCTTTAATTTTATACCTTTATGGATACCGATCATCCTATCCGCTACAGCCATATTACGAGGGGTTCAAGTTCAGGTGAATCAAGGTTGAGTCTATGTAATTTGTGGTTAACCTTGGACGGTTGAATCTGACGGCATCAAGCACCTCAATCAATGAACGAATCTCTCTGACTGTTGTCGTTTCATCAGCATGAATAATCGCGTTAAGCAGTGCCAGTGTTTTAGCGGTTTCATCCGCTAGCGTCGCTCCGGGCGTTCTGTTTCCGGCCAAACAAAAAGGGGATGTCAGGTTAGAATTTTCAAGAATAGTTTCAATACGGATATCGTGAAGCCAGTGCTCGGAAAAATTGTATTCGTAGGTAAGGCGGTCACCGACATCAAATTCATCAAGCGTAATTTTGTAAGGATTATCAGAAAACCCGATCCCGCCGAAGTAGGAAATGCCGTAATTTTTGCCATAAATACGGAATTTGATGCAGGTGATCATCCTGCCATCCCTGCGCGATCTGAATGATATAGTAAAGAGCGGCTAAAGAAGTCTCGCCTGATAGCCTGAATTGACGCCAGACCATAGGACTGATACCTCGAAGGGCTACTTTAACGACATAGGATTTCATGGTGAAGTGTCGGATAAATACACTTAGTTGCTCATTCTATCACCGACTGAACAAAGCGCCCCACACTTTTTTATGCTCTCGTTTATCACAATATCTAATTATTGGGAACATACCCCTCTTACCCATAACAGAATTTTTGAAAAAATGCTGTACAGGTACTAGAATTAATTAGCTAATATGTTAAAGAAAAAAGAAGCCAAATTGATACGCCAATATGGATGGCTATTTAAGGAGTGCTGATATATGTCATCATGTGTAGAAAAAATAATTTTTCTGATTATTTTATTTATACTTTCAGCAATAACTAACGCTTCAGTCGAACATAGTGTGCAATCAGAAAAGCATGAAACCTATTTAAATAATTCGCATGACCCTGATAATTTTCAGGTTATTTATAACAACATACAAACCGCGAAATATATTTTATCCTCTTCGCCTTCAGAACTTAAAGAAAAGGCAACTTCTTATGCGCTGGGTAGAGTTAACAACACCGTTTCATCCGAAGTGGAAAACTGGCTATCACAGTTTGGTACAGTAAAAATCAATTTTGAATTAGATAGAAAATGGACACTGAAAAATAGCTCACTCGATCTGTTATTACCCCTATATGATAATAAAAAAAATTGGTTGTTTTTTTCTCAATTTGGCTATCGTAATAAAGACAGTAGGGATACTGTGAATTTTGGTTTAGGCGGGCGTTATTTCTATCAAAATTGGATGTATGGTCTGAATACATTTTATGACCACGACATCACGGGTAAAAACAGGCGGGTAGGATTAGGCGTTGAAATTTGGGGGGACTATATAAAACTGGCTGCCAACACTTATCATCGTTTAAGTGACTGGCAGATGTCGCGGAACTTCGAAGAATATCATGAGCGCCCTGCTAATGGTTATGACATTAATGGGGAGTTTTATCTGCCTTTCTACCCTAATTTAGGATCTAAGCTGAGTTATGAACAATATTTTGGCGACAATGTAACCTTATTCGACTGGAAAACTAAGCAGAAAAACCCGGCACTGGCAAAAATTGGTTTAAAGTATACACCTATTCCATTAATCACCATCGGTGCGGATTATAAACAGGGAACAGGCAACCATACTGAAATGCAATTTCTGGCAAATTTAAATATCAAATTAGGTGCTTCATTGAGTGAACAATTATCACCGGATAATGTCGCTTCAATGCGAACATTAGCAGGTATCCGTTATGATTTAGTGGAGAGAAATAACAATATTGTTCTTGATTACAGAAGCATTCCGATTGCCCAATTTTCTTTACAGAAAACAACAGTGGTAGGTTATAGTCGTCAACAGGTTAATATCCCAATAAAATTATCTGCTGATGCATCAATCAGAAGAATTCATATTTCCGATGGAAAAGAAAAAGAAAATTTTGAAAAAAACAAAGGAAAAATTCTTGTTAATTCCAATGAAGTTCAGGTAATACTGCCTGAATTTTTATCCGGAAAAAATGAAACAAATATCTATACATTTTATATTGTTGCTGAATTAAGCAATAACCAAAAAACAGAACCACAGCATATACAATTAATTGTCAAACCTTTTGAAATTTATCACAGAGATGAGGCTAATTTCACCCCATCAGGCCCATTACCTGCGTCAGGAGATACAAAGGATGGATATACGTTTAATCCTGTTATTACTTTTGATACATCTGATAAAGTACCATCAGAAATAACAATTGATAATGTTCAATGGGTAACCGAACCTCCTGAAAATAAAAACTCCGGGCTGGAATTTCACCCTCAATATAAGTTCGAACAAGTAAAAACAGATAAGAACGGATATTTTCTCAAAGATGATCGCGTTATATTAACCAGCACCAAATCAATTAAAGATGTAAAGGTTTATTTAGTCATGGATGGTCAGCCTAAGAAATTAGTGGGAACGGTAAGTTTTACTGACAATAACCAGAGTTATCAAATTAAAGAAATTGAAATCACTCCTGATAAGGATTTAACTGCTGATGGTGAGCAAGCTTACACCTATAAGGCGCTTATTGTTGATAATGAAAAGAATCCTGCAATAAACAAAAAACTCTCTGAAGTGAAATGGAATATAGATAACCCTGTTGATGGGCTAACTTTGCACGTGCCAAAAGGCGAGATACAAACAGACAGCGAAGGGAAATTAAAAGCAACGCTGACCAGTAATAAAAAAGCGGATGGAATATGGATTTCACTTGCCATTGAAAAACAAACCCCGGTCAAGGCACCAAGAGCGGTATCTTTTAAGTTGGAAGGTATCAGTGTGCAACCTGATAACGCAAAACCTAAACCAGTACATGATACTTATACCTATACGGCAATGATTACGAATGCTGAGGGTAAAGCAGAAGTAGGTAAGACAGTACAATGGGGTCTATTAGAAAGTGTTCAGGGTGTCACTCTGAGTCCCGTCACAACAGTCACTGGTCCTGACGGAAAAGTCACGGCCAGACTCACTAGTTCTGTTCCTGCATCAAATATCATTGTGACTGCTTCATCCGGTGGAAATACCGGGAAAGCACAGCAACCTGTAAAATTTGCATGGCCAATCATTCACAAACCGATAGTTACACCGAAGAGTGGCGATGTGAGCAATGATGGAAGTGATGCTTATACCTATACGGCAATGGCCTATGAACCGGATGGCACTACCATTTATACCGGACAAAAAATAAAATTTGAATGGAGTCTTCAGCAACCAACAGGGGACAAAACAACTTATCTGAAAACGTCAGGAGAAGTTACCTCCTCGCCCAAAGGGGAACTCATAAATAATTTGGTCAGTTCCCATAGCCCACCGATAAAAGATGCTGTAGTTTGCGTTGCTATTGCCGGCAATCGTGCCTCTGAAAATGGGCAACAATGTGCAGACAAAGTTTCGTTTACCGAATCTTATACTCTAACGCTTACAGTTGTTCGCCCTACATCGACACTTGAAGGTAAGGCGAATCAGTACACATTTATCGCAACGATAAAACGTAAAAAAGATAATGGGCTGCAACCAGGTGTACCGATAAACTGGAGCACATCATTACCTGTTCCTTTAGCGCAGGAACCCCATCTGATTACTACACAGGAAAATATAACCAACTCGCAGGGGCAAGCAACTTTCACGATGTACAGTGATAATGGAGGATTTGATAATATTACAGTCACTGCTGCGGCTGATAACAGTTCTCCAGATTCGAAAAGTGAAACGGTAAAAATCACTGCGAGACCTAAAAATGACGATAATCGTATTTTACTTTATAATTACAATGGGCAGGAGGGCCTAGCTACGACGCGAGATGGAGTACCCGCGCGTAACTTAACCTTTGGTTGGGATAAATTGACGTTTATACCTAATCACAACGCTAATAACCCTGAAACTGTTGGTGCTAATGCTTATCCAGCCTATAGTTCAAACAATAAAAATATAATTGTGGCTGTTAAAAACGATACAGGTGATGGATATTTCGAAGTGAAAGCAGCGGGTAGTACAACGGTAGAAAGCCGCTACACATTTCCTTCAGGCCGTTACCTTGTATACCAAACATATATAGCCATTAGTAAGATGGTATTTGCTGATACTGGGGGGAGTGGTGGTAATGCTGTGGCCTATGCGTATCCGCCTGAGCGTCAATTCAGTCCTGCTAAACGTTGTACGACGGGGACACCAGTGGAAACGACCGATATAGCCGATAGCATTACAAAGCTTGTAAATCAGGGGGCAGATTTAAAAGCCGCAGGATTAATTGGTGGTATCACTGGAATTGACTACGTTGGAGCAAACACCTCTGGATATACACAGGCTTATCCATTAAGCTCATCACATGAGAGTGATTTATTTATTTTACTTTGCTATAAATAATTAACTTTTGTTTTGTAGAGTGATAATCCCCTGACTGATCATCAAGGATGCGCTGTGAGTTTGTTATCATTAACCTGAACATGAAATGAATCATTCAATGGAGTTCGTAATTCAGCGTAAACCACAACAGCATATTCTTTATCGCCTTTAGGGAGTTGTAAGCCGGAACTACCTAAAATGATGTGGCGAATACAGGGGAATATTATGAAGACTACGCTGCATGGTGGCTCAGAAATCTGGATTCACGTTGCAAGAAGTCAATCACCTCAAAATTATTCAGGACGTATTAGATGGCCGCATGAAGGCCAACCGTGCCGCCGAACGTCTTGGCATCTCCCCCTCGTCAGTGTCATCACTTGATCGCACTATCGTGATGAAGTCCCACTGAGTATGGGCAATAAACACAACGGGAAGCCCAGTAATAACCAACTACCATTGGACGTGTCTGAGTATGCACTTGCTATAATTCGGGAGAACTACCCCCGATCTTGGCCCAATACTCATATGTGAAAAGTTAAACGAGATTCACGGAGTCTATCTTTCAAAAGAGGCTGTCAGGAAACTGATAACGTGGGCGGTGTCATTACCGCCGCCGGGATAAGCATCTGATGAACAGAGCAACTACGACTGTAGTACTAAGCATAAATCCCATGTCATTTTTTAACACGTTCTCTTAATAGATTTTTCATAATCTTACCATTCGCATTTCGGGGTAGTGTTAAAAAAGTATATCCTTTCGGCCGCTTATACCGCGCGACTACCGTACAAATATAATCATTTAATTCTTGTTCCATCACTGAACTATTTTCATCTAATTCAATAAAGGCATGAGGAACTTCTCCCCAATAGGGATCAGGTTTCGCAACGACGGCGGCGGCTGAAACACCGGGATAACTGGACAGGGCATTCTCTAATTCAAGGCTGGAAATGTTTTCACCACCGGAAATAATGATATCTTTTTTTCTATCGATGATTTTGATATAGCCATCAGGGTCAACAACGGCTAAATCACCGGTATAAAACCATTGGCTGCTCATCTCTGGCGTGACATGACGTACCGGGTCGTAAGAAGCGACAATATTCCCACGGACAGCAATTTCCCCAATGCTTTTGCCATCAAAAGGAACTTCCAGCCCGTTATTTTCGTCAATAACACTAACCTGCCCCTGTAAATTGGATACAATCCCTTGGCGCATCTTCTTTAAGATCATGTCTGATCTTGGCAAATCTTCCCACTCAGGTTTATTTTCACAGATAACGACAGGCCCATAAGTCTCGGTTAAACCATAGACATGTGTTGCCGTAATGCCAATGGAATCCAATAGAGAAAATACCATTTCTGTTGGCGGTGCTCCTGCAATAAGTGCATAAACGCGCCCACCAAAATGTTTCCCATATTTTTGTGCCGCTTTGCCCAAAGCGTAGTGAACAATTGGGGCACCACAATAGTGTGTTACATTATTTTCCTGCATAAGTGTTATTGCTTCTTCTGCGTCAAATTTTTTCATACAGATATGAGTGCCGGCCCGTGCTGCAATTGCCCATGGAAAACACCAGCCATTACAGTGAAACATAGGTAGTGTCCATAAAAAGGCAGGGCGCTTGGGCATATCCCAATCCAAGATATTGGAAATGGCGTTAAGATAGGCACCACGATGAGAATAAACAACTAACTTAGGTTGCCCGCTGGTTCCTGAAGTCGAGTTAATACTGATGGCTTCTTGTTCGTCAATCTGGGTAAATGACAGGGTTTTTGATCTGTTTTCGGTTATCAATGATTCATAAGGAATAAATTCATATTCAGTTGTAGATATTGGGGTGGTTGAATTATTCGTATCTACAATAATTATCCTGATTTGACTATTGAAAGTGACATTATCTAATAACGAAATATAACTCTTGTCGATAAATAATATTTGGGGGCTGAGTTTTTCAAAAACAAAATGTAATGTTGCTGCATCTGTCCGTGTACTCAGGGCATTAAGAATGCCACCAGCCAGAGGAACGGCAAAATGTAATTCGAGTAATTCGTGGGTATTGGGTAAAAGAGCGGATACTACGCTCTCTTTACTTATTCCCATTTGTTGAAGTGAAATAGCAATTCTTTCGCAGCGATTGGCATATTGGCGCCATGTCCAACGATGTTTTCCATCGATAACGGCAATATCATCGCCACCACTTAATACGGCTCTTTTAAGAAATAAAATCGGTGATAATGCTGTGCCATCATATTTATCTAAGAATGAATTATCGAGAGTCATATTTTTACCTCATTTTGTTACACCCTTTAGAATTAACAGATTGACTTCAAATAATTAACATTACGTTAATATAATAAAGGTATTTTTACAGTAATACATGACTAAATTGGATAGACACTGTTTTTATTTAAAATTTTATGTGAGTTACGCTCTCTTTTTTAAATATTATATTTTTTGTTATACTGTTTTTATTTATTAATATTGTTGAATTAATTACTAAAAAATATATTGAAAAATCACATTCAAACTAATAAAAAAACTCCATCTATTAATATAAAAGGAAACTATTATGTTTAATTTAGCAGGAAAAATTGCTTTTATCTCAGGTGGAACTAAAGGTATTGGCAAGGGCATTGCAAAAGTGTTGAAGAAAGCTGGTGCGATTACCATTATTGCCGGTACTGATAGCGTGAAAGGGGAATCAGTCGCTAAAGAGCTAGGGGTTGATTTTATTTCTCTTGATGTCACGGATCAGGCTGCATGTAAAAGCGTAATTGATAAGATTGTGAAAAAATATGGCAGGCTCGATATTCTTTGCTCTAATGCGGGTATTTTTCCACAACATTATCTTAAAGACATGACCGTTGAAGATTGGGATTTAGTTCATACTGTCAATCTCAAAGGGACATTTTTCTTAGTTCAAGCGGCATTGAATGTTATGGAAAAGCAACGTCATGGACGTGTTGTGATCACTTCTTCAATAACCGGAGAAATCACGGGTCTCTCAGGCTACAGTCACTATGGTGCAAGTAAAGCAGGGCAGTTAGGGTTTATGCGTAGTGCTGCATTGGAATATGCTGGCCAGGGTATTACCATTAATGCTGTTATGCCGGGCATGATCATGACTGAAGGCTTACAATCATTTGGTGATGATTTTCTCGATCATGCGAAAAATATCACACCAATGCGCGAATTGGGGATACCGGAAGATATCGGTTATGCGGCCTGTTTCCTGGCATCTGATGAGGCGAAATATATTACCGGGCAAACAATTGTTGTTGATGGAGGACAGGTTCTGCCAGAAGTACAGGAAATCTGATTGCCTTTATAAAGATTGCCTTTACAAAGATTGTAGTAACATGATTGTCGTAATACAGAAGAAAAGGGTAAAATGGCTACCCAATAAACACAGGAAGGGGATAGTATTCTCTTCCTGATTTTTATTGTCTGAATCAGGTAAAGGATATTATGTCATTGAACTATGAACGTAACCCGCTCCCACTGCCAAATGGGCACAATAAAGTGTTGCTGCATTCATGTTGTGCGCCATGTTCTGGGGAAGTCATGGAAGCAATGCTGGCTTCAGGGATTGATTTCACGATATTTTTCTATAATCCCAATATTCATCCTCTAAAAGAATATGAACTGCGCAAAGATGAAAATATTCGTTTTGCGGAGCAAATGGGTATTCCCTTTATTGACGCTGATTATGACCGTGATAATTGGTTTGAACGCGCAAAAGGAATGGAAAATGAACCTGAACGTGGTATTCGTTGCACAATGTGTTTTGATATGCGCTTTGAGCGAACCGCGTTATATGCCCATGAAAATGGTTTCTCTGTGATTACCAGCTCGCTAGGTATTTCTCGTTGGAAGAATATGCAGCAAATTAATGAATGTGGTGTTCGGGCCGCTTCTCATTATCCTGATCTCATGTATTGGGAATATATAGCAGAATCATACTAATATGTCATAATATCCAACTCCAAAATGATAAGGCATAAAGTGAAATGGGTTACAGTTTAGATTTTCGAAAAAGAGTCCTGGCATACAAAGATAAGCATTCGTTGACTT
>NZ_NKHR01000002.1:0-29589 GCF_014467285.1 Xenorhabdus sp. PB62.4
CTGAAAATACACACCTCGTCGGGAAAAGTTTCACGCAACGTATCGAGCGTGAAAATCTTACACTTCGCAACAGAATTAAACGATTGAATCGTAAAACACTCGGCTATTCAAAATCCCCTGAGATGCATGACAAAGTTATCGGGACTTTTATTGAAAGAGAATACTATCTTTAAAGCAGAGCAACGGATTGAATACATGACCGTTTTTACAGGTCTCTGTTTTGGCATTCCTTGCTTTCAAAACGTTGCGTTAAGATTAGGTAATAAGTTTGGATGCCTGAAATCGTTAGCATGGTCTAGTTTTTTGCAAACTATGGCTTATGGCATTATTTTCTTTCTAAATGGCGATCTTTTATTGCAATTTATCTTAATTTTTATCGTGACTTTATTGCTTAGTCTTTCTGAAGCCATTCTCGGTTCGCAAATAGGGGTAGCCATTTTAATGTTTTCCCTTTCCGGTTATGAAGGTCGCTATTCTGCTGTTCTTCAATTTGCTTTTGGCAGCTCCACTGTTATTGCCCCTTGGATGTTCACCCAACTACTCAGTTTTTCCAGCACCACTTTATGGGGAAGTATCATATTATACGTTACCTTAACTGGTATTGGATTTATTATTCTTAATCGATATCATGACAACAGAAATAATATGCTTTAAAAACGTTGAAATTGAGCTTGAAGAGAATTCTCTCTTCAAGCCATGCGTATACTCTAGCTCTAATATACCCAATACATTTCACAAATACATCTCACAAATACATCTCAAATTGCAGTTCAGTCCACAAAGCGAAAATTTGCAAAATGAAGGAAATAGGTTATTGGTTTATATCATGGCAGATAAAACTCACATAATGGCGGTTAGAGACTTTACTAGCCAGTTCAGCCACAATATTACCCAGTAATTTTTCCTGATCCAGAGGACGATAAATAAGTGCATTAACACCTTCAGAAGGAACACCTAGAGCAATCATCTGATCATTCGCTTCAATTTCTACCACTCTTTGTTGTTTTTTATCTCGATCCAATACGATGATATTTTGGCCTGAATAATTACGAATCATATCACGCCATATTATTTCAACCTGATAAGGATCAAGATCCATAATAAGAGGGCAATTCTCCTGAACAGCGCGATTAAATAAATAGCAAGGAAATAGAGGGACGGCACGGTGTAATCCCAATCCAGACGCATGACGGGGATTAATTTCTGTTGCAAAAAATTCACTGCCTGTCCAGATACCATCAAGACTGAACATTCCTCGATAACCGGCTTCTTCTGCAAGTTTCTCTCCCGCCAGACGAGTGCAAGCACGCATATTGTCAGCAAGTTTTCCGGGCTGCCAGCGATTTGATGAACCACAAAACAGAAGCTGATTAGTTGTTTTTTCAAAAACGGTCAATATTTCTATCGGATCAAAAACAGCAACGCCAGTTGGCAAAACCATGGCAAGAATACTACATGGAACTCCTTGTATAAATTCAGCCATACGAAATTTTCTGGTTTGATTACGGAATTTATCCAATACACCAGCAATTTCATCAGGTTCCCTAATCCACACCAAGCCACTTGATCCGGCATTAAATGACTTTGAATTATCAATTGCTAATACAACCCCTTTCCCTTTGTTAAGAAGGTGAAACGCCGCTACTGCATCATTAGGATCAGGATCAATTATTTTGTAAGGAGGCGTATTAATTCCCCATCGACGAAGGCTATCATCAATATAGATTTTATCTTCAAATTTAGCCCATTCAGGTTTTTGCCAACCATAAGTGGTTCTGCCAGCTAATTGAGAAAGTGGTAATCTCACTCCTCCCAAGAAAGTGATATTCTTTTCCGGATCAATTTTGTCCAACCAATGTTTAATACAAATAAACTGGTTTTCCAATATCACTTGTAAGGGTTGTTTATTAATATTAATAATATGCCAACACAATACCCCTTCTGGGCGCCAAGATTCCTCTGATACGGATATTATCGCCTTTATTTTGGCACCACATATTTGCAACTCAAACATCAAGTTTTCCAACGTATCCAAATTATCTGAATAATCAATTAAAAAACCTATTTCACGATTCTGCCAATATTCTTTCAACCTTTTTGTTATTTCCGTAAACCAATTATCTGGTACCCTTTGTGTAATCATGTAATCTCCATCCATAAAGCATGTGTTTTCCACCAAGTATTAATTTCAGTAATAACGCTGGCTGGATCACAATCAACTGGCAGCAAGGCAAAGGCTTTGGCTATATGATCTGAAATGGAGTGAGGGGCCTGGTAATACTGGCCAATACGCGCCATAAGTTGATAATCAATAATACCATGAATAGGACAATTTTCCGGCGCATAGCTAAACACGCCCGCTTTGGGAGGAAACCAGGCAAACCCCGCCATAGCCTGAGGGGAAATACTTTGATAAGTTTCTTGAGAACGCATTCCTGCCTGACCAAGCAATGTTTCTTTGTACAAATTCAAACCAAATGCCATTTCATACACAGGTACATGCCCCGCTCCTCCCGGGCGACACGCAATTTCACACAACACAAGGTGATGTGTTTTTTCACAAAAGAAGGCTTCGGCATGAAATGCAATAGTATCAGGTGTAGGAGGAAGGCTCATAATTACTTTTGACATGAGAGCAGATAATTGCATTGTCAGAGGATTATCCGGTAATAACATCCAACTAAGCAGGGCTGAATTTCCACTGACAGCAGAGAAATTAGCGGTTGTATGTGAAGGCCAGCAATGCAACATTTCACCATTTCTCATAAGACCATCAATAGTAAAGAACTCCCCTTCAATCCACTCTTCAACTATGTAACCTCGTTTTAATGACTCAAAATTGATGTTCTGTAACTGTGCTGCATTGTGAATGATCTGTACTCCTACTGATCCACCACCATCAACAGGCTTAATGACGATCGGAAATCCCCATTCATTGGCAAATTTCTCCACTGATTGCCTGTCAGTAACTTGCAACATTTTAGCAACTGGAATTCCATTCTTGCGTAGTAAGGATTTCATTACCCATTTGTTGCGATAAGCAAGCGCCGACATTTCATTTTGCCCAACTAAGCCCATCTTTTCTCGCACTTGCGCTGCTCGTAACACATCAATCTCTGTTGCCGAAACAATCCGGTCAATTTGTTTTTCTTCAACTAATTTGAGAATTAATTTATCGACCAAAGGTGAGTCATAATCATCAACAGCATAAATTTCTTTAAAATATTTCTGCGCCCTATGAGATGAATTTGTCGATGTTGGTAATAATGCAGATAATAATGCCTTAGGTGTTACAAGAAAAACCTCTATTTCAGTTTCGGCAAACCATGACGCAATTTTTTCCACAATAGGGCGACGATTGAGAACCAGTACTTTCATCATATTTCCCTGCCGTAATTTGATGACATAAGAAATGTTATTCCTATGGCTGTTTAGGTAAACAGGCCAGACGAATACGGAGAAAAGCAATATCAAAACCAGATACAGCGATAATTCGAATACTATGTAAATCACATCCCTGATTTTCACCCAATTTAAATTCAAACTTTATTACATTGTCATTTTTTAATTCTGTTGTTTTCAGATCAGAGACAAAACATTGCCCGGTAGATTTATCATATCCACGAAGTTCCAAATGTACCCTGTGAGTAATAAGATGAACGGAATGAGGAATATGTAGCCGTATTTTTGCAGTTATACTTTCCCCCTGCCGAGCAATTAATGTTTCCGTCTGATTTTCCAGGCGGATACCTCCACAACGGTAGGCTGAAAGCGGGCCACAGACTCGACACATTTGGGTTTCGCTACATCCCGTGATTATCCCCTCGTTGCCAAATAAAGAGGTTTCCATCAATGTTCCGCATCGTTGGCATGGCTCAGCTGTTTTTAACGTACTAAGCAATTGATCATAATGCAGCAAATCAAAGGCATCAAAACTTGCACGACTTTCATGCAATAACGACACCATTATTTTTTCCCATTGAGCAATTAGCAGCTGAATAAGCGCCTTATTCCGCAAAAGTTCTTTGTTATTTTCCAGAGAATAAGAAGCTTCATATTTTTTTAGTGAAAAAAGAGCCAGCCGTTCAATATCCATAAGCTTTGTACGCAAACCAGATAACTGCTCAGCCACCGTATCTCCTAACCACGCATCAATAGAACGCAGCAACCGATGCCCGTGAATACTCTCTTCCAATACCGTCTTAATCCATGCAATGGCCTTGGAAACTGATTCCGATTCGCCATTATCATGTTGAACTGTCGGCAAAGATTGTTTTTCATCCTGCATCGACAATTGCAATGTTGGATCACCAAGCAACGCGAACGTGAAAGGCTGTCCAAGTGCAGCACAAGTGTCATTCAATCCTGCTGCGATTTGCCCAAGAGGCACCTTTTCTTTCGCCATTTTTCTCAATAGTGTCAGAAGGTAATCCGGGGCAATCAGTGGGCGGATAGGTGCTAAAACAGCAGCAGGCCACCCTTCCGTCAATGCCAAAGTCATTGATACCGGAGAGGGATAAAGTTCCTCTGCAATATTAAAGCCATTGCAACATATATAATTGATGGCATAAGCACGAATATCCAGTCCATAAAATACGCGAGTCTTTCCATGTGCACGCTTACATCGTCGGGTGATGCCTGAACACCCACATTCAGGTATCAGAGGAAATTCGGTTTCTTCCAACAACCCGCAAACCGTCAATAAAGGCAATTTAGCATGACTTCCCTCACCATGACTTCTGATCGTTTTCAGCATGGCAGGTTGTGAAAGCAAAACAGCTAACTGCTCTGGATCACTTTCATTACTTGCATATTTATGTTTTGGTGCATCAATCAGAAATTCATTTTGCTCTGAAAGTGAAGGAATTAATAATGATTTGGCAACCAAATAACTGAGGCTGGAAAGCGTCCTTCCACACAAAAAACCGATAGTTTTACCAGCTTCAGCAGCCATTTCCAGCATACTGGCAACAAAACCTACTTTCAGTTCATGTGCCATTGCTATGATCAGAATGCTTTTTTCTTTCACTTCCTGCATCAACAATTTGATGCTATCAATGTCGTTGATTGGAATAACGCGATATTCCATGACCTTTGCATATAACAAAGCCATCGGCCAAGTATTTTCATCCATGTTGAATATCGCAACATCCTTGTTGTAACTTGTACGCAATTTCTCCGTATACATTTCCTCTATTACTTGGCGCCAGCGATTTTCTTGTGTGGCATTTTCTGGACGAATAATAGGAATTCCTGATCCAGAATCAACCACATCATTATATTCAGAAAGTGTCTTCAACCAATTTATCATGTGACTATTCCACGAAGAAAATATGACAGAGGAAAATTAGGTTGCAGGTGTATCCCAAAACCATACTTGCAAAACTTTTCTAACTGCCTGCATGTTCTTAGGAATAGGCGTAACTGCATGCCAAGCTGAATCAGTTCTACGAATGATCGCTGAAGTATTTTTTTTCGGTGCAATTTCAACTACAACATCCAATGGATCAGCAGAACGCAGTAATTGCAAACAGCCTCCCATTTCAGGTACCCAATCATCAGTCAGATACATTAGATGGGTCACTATTTTATGGGGTTTATCCACATGGGGCTGAAAGAAAGAACCTGGGCCAAACTCCCAAAAATGTGCCTGAAATTGCAATTTTCTGACATTATATTCGCTGACATCACTGATACATTCGAGATAATCATCGGATAAGAGATCCTTTGCTACCGCCAACCAAATATCAGCAAGCTCATCAGAGGCGTAAGGCTCTTTTTCACCTAACTCCAGAAGAGGGCGAGTTTTAACATTATGTTGATACCATTCTGGTGATCCTGTCTTGCCAAGAGCTTCTGCGAGTTTACGTTGGGAATGATAAGTCCAGTGACTTACCGGAAAAACATCAGCAGTAATTGTTTCCTTAAACGTATTATCACATGTTGCCCACGGTGAAGGATAATGATCGAGTTTCATACTCCGTAGTGCATCTAAATTCAGGACTTCAGCCATTTTATACATCTCCAATAAATGATGGATTAATTTTTGGGTACATATTCAATCCAGCGCCAAACGTCTCCCAAAAACATAATCAATTGTTTTTTGCTGAAGCAATGATGGATTAAGATCAATCAGGGAAAGTAATTGGTTAGGATTACTGATGCCAACCAGAACAGAAACCATCCCTTCACTTGCCAATATCACTTCCAGCGCCAAGAGAGACGGAGAACGATTTAATTGTTTTGCAGCATGCATCAATCGGTTGATTGCATTTTTTGTACGTATATTGCGATAACCAAGCCCCTTATAGCCCGACAAAGGATGCGTTTGAGGAACATCTAACACTGAACGGTAACGCCCTCCCAAAAGCCCACGAGCCAGAGGAAGAGCCGCCAGTGCGCCGAGCTGAAATGCCTTGAGGGAAGGTTGTATTTCTTTATAGCTCTGGTAATTCAATATATTCACGGGGTTCTGTATGCTGGCGGGTGGCTCTCCTGCCATCGCCTGAGCGATACGACAGTAATGTTCTATTTCTGATGATTTAACGTTGCAGATACCATAACAACGGATTTTTCCTGCTTTTACCCATGATTGCAGAGTAGAGATAGTTTCTTCGACAGGAGTTAATGGATCAGGTGCATGTAACTGATATAAGTCGATATAATCCGTTTTCAAACGTTTAAGGCTGTTGTGCAAACACCAAGTCATTGCTTCTCGACTCGCACCTTTGGCGACTTCATCATGACCAAACTTTGTCGCAATCACAACATCATGCCGATGCCCATATAACGCATCACCTAGTGCGCTTTCACTCTCACCTTTTCCATAAGTATCTGCTGTATCGAAGAAATTAACCCCCACATCCAATGCCGTAGAAACAATGCGCATGACATCCTTTCTATGGACACTTATACCAAAATGGCTTCCCCCAACAGCCAAACGAGATACCCGTAAGCCAATGGTCTTCAAGAAATGGGAACTAGAGCCAATCATTACCAACTAACTCTCATCTGTTGGACATGCCTATCCGCCAATCCTTCATTGATTAAAGCGTCTATATTTCCTTCAGAAAGTGCGCGATATTGTGCCTCGGTCAGCTGGTATTCTTGCATCACTTGTTCAGGTTCATTTTCCCAACGAGCTTGCACTTCAGGTTTGGAAATTAAATCATCCAGAAGATCATTAACATCTTTCATTTTATTTGTCATAGTTAACTTTCTCTATAAATAGAAAAGGGGTTTACACTTCCAGTTATTATTTATACCCTTCGTCTTTCAAGTTGCCTCTTTGTTGGCTGCGCTCACTCACCCCAGTCACATAGTTATCTATGCTCCCGGGGATTCGCTCCCTTGCCGCCGTGACGCACCTTGAAATCCATTGGGTATATCACCTATAAATAATAAACAACCGGACTTTATTAATAAGGGAAAAATAAAAAAGGAATAACCTAATATGATATTTATTCACTTTAGTAATTTAACTTGGAAATTTTAAAAATATATTTATATTAACAATGACGTCTAATTCTATAAAAATCAATTAGATTTTTTTGATGGTAATTAACCAGGGGTTTAATAGGATAAAATAGGCTCTTAAAAATAACACTCCTGTTTGTTTTTGCAATAAGAAAACAAACAGGATATGAATAGATCAACACAGTAATCAAAAATAATAGTCAAATATTATTACAATAATCCCTTACTTTGAAATATGCGTTGATAAATCTCATGCACAATTTTCTCTTTTTTCTTATTGTAATCCATTACCTGATTGACATTATTTTTAGCAGTTATCTTCGCAACCATATATCGCTCACAATCTTCAGGGTGTTCTCTAAGCCAATCACGAAACCAAATATGCCGAATATATTCAGGACAATCAGGGCCAAAGACATGGAGATTGGTGCGAGGCTTCGCCAAACGAAGGCATCGGTGCTGATAAAAGCTCGGTTCGCGAACCGTTAAATCATAACCAAGCCGTTCCAATGCAGGAACATATTTTTCTTCTTGAGCCGGATCTTCCACAATTAGATCAATATCAATAATCGGCTTAGCAGCAAGCCCTGGAACCGCCGTTGACCCAACATGCTCAATATTCAGAGCAATATTTCCAAGCGCTTGTTTGATAGATAAAGAAAGCTGTTTCCATGTGGTTATCCATTCAGGATTGTATTCCACAACATCAATCACCTCTTCAGCAGGTTTACCATGCACCCAAGGATTTTCATTAGGATCTGGTTCAGGAAAAAAGATAATATCTTTAGTATTTATCATTAATTCACTCCTTATTTTTCTACCTATATTTGATACATTAAATCGGGATAAATGAGGACGTATTAAATAACTACCCAGAAGAATTCATCTCAACTGAGGAAGCCATATTATTATATGGCTTCCTGTAATAATAGAAACATCACCCAACGATGGAGTTATTCTTGCAATATCGCTTGTGACGGTGTTTGTAGCTGTTCAGTAACCGGAGCATCCTGCCCAAAACCACGCAACCCAACAACATGTACATGCTCCTGATTATTGAAGATCTTACGTACCAGTTTATAGGTTGTCCCTTTTTCTGGGCTGATGTTTTCCGGGGCGGCAATAATTAACTGCATCTGCAAGCGTTCACACAGTTCAAACAGCGTCGCGATTGATTTCGCATCCAAACGTGCGGCTTCATCAAGGAATAACAAACGGCATGGTGAAATATCTTTACCACGTAAACGACACGATTCTTCTTCCCAGCTCTGTACAACCATAACCAGAATAGACATCCCCGTACCGATAGCTTCACCGGTAGAGAGTGCGCCACTTTCCGCTTTTAACCAACCATCCGAACCACGATTAACTTCAACGTCCAGTTCGAGGTAATTACGGTAATCCAGCAATTCTTCACCAATTGTTTGAGGCAGGCGCTGTCCCATATCAAGCTGCGGGTTCAAACGCTGATAGAGCTTCGCCATCGCTTCTGAGAAGGTCAGACGCTGGCTGTTGAACAGATCCTGATGTTGCTCCTGTTGCTCAGACAGAATATCCAACAAGAGAGAATGACTTTCACGTACATTCACATTCAGACGCACGCCGCCAACCTGCCCGAAGGAAACAGCCTGCAACCCTTGGTTCAGCATGCGAATACGGTTTTGTTCACGTTGGATAGTCTTACGAATGATATTAGCCACACTCTTAGAGCTAATCGCCAGTTTCTGCTCACGAGCGGTCAACTCTTCGGTCAGACGTGCCAGCTCAATTTCCATCTGTTCAATGGCATCAACCGGATCGTCTGTCCGAATAATATCCTGACGGATGCGCTCGCGCAGATGTTGGTAAACAGCAACAAAGAATTGAATCTTACGCTCAGGACGTTTCGGATCCTCAGACAAACGCAACGCATCGCGCAAATGTTCATTATCCGCTACCGCCAGACGCAATGCTCCCAATGCCTTATCCGACATCGAACGTAAATCATCACCATCTATATAGGCCAATTCACGGCGATGTAAACGACGCTCAACCCCATTGTCTTTCACCATGCGCATTACAGCACACCAGCCTGCTTTCGAAGAAACCACCTGTTCACGCTTCTGGTAATAATCACGCTCAGATTTGCGCAGTTTCTTCTGGAGGTTGTCCATTTCCGCTTCACAGAATGCGATTTGTTTCTCAAGCTGGTTGATGCGGGAACGGTTGGTACTCACGGCAGCATGGAGCTGGTCACGACGTTCACGAGCGCGACTTTCTGCGTTAGCATCGGCCTGAACACCAATATCCTTCAGCTCTTGCTCAAGTTCTTTCAGCATATTCTGCTTAGTGTCATAAGAACTTTTCAGAGATGCCAATACTTGGTTGAACTGAGCACATTGTGATTGCTGCTGACGCAATTGTTCACGCGCACGGCTGCGATCAGATTCTGCATGTTCAAGACGCTGGCGCAGCTTGTCGTTCAAGTCGGAATTTTCACTGAGCATTCCGGCAGAATCACTGTAACTGAAATGCGCACGACGCTGGACGATTTCTGTCAGGGCAAAGGCTTGCTGCTTGGCCTTATTTTGGCTGTGTTTTGCTGTCTCATAGTCTTTCTGCAACTGTTCATGTTGCTGTGGATCGCTTTGCAAAACAGAAACCAGCGGCTCAAGCTTAGTCAGGGTGTTGCCATGCTGTTGCAGGAACCGTGCTGCATCCTGTGCTTCACCCATCTCTTCACGAACTGTTTCCACGCGATCAATCAGCGTTTCATCCAGCAAGATCGTGGTTTGTGGAATCAAGCGATTCAATACTGACAAGCTTTCTTTTACTTGAGTCAGTTTCTGGTGGTGCTGCTGAGTTTGAGCTTCAAATTGGGATAACTCACGCTCCAGTTCAATACGGCGCTGATTCAGGCTGCGAATTTCTGCTTCTGGATCATCATCAAACGCAACAGAAAGGTGTTTGCCCACAAAACGGCTGAACGCCTGGTGTGCACGCTGAATTTTCTGAACATCAAATGAGAGTGTCGCATAGCGCTCTGCCAGTGTATCGCGCTCAAGGCTGAGGGCTTCCAGACGATTTTCTCTTGCTGCCCGTCCAAACAACGGAACTTCAGGATAACGTGAGTAACGCCACTGACGTTCAGATGATTTCACCAGAACCGCATTTTTCTGCTCTTCGAAATGGAATACGCTGTCATCGAAAGATTGCGGATCTCCCTCGATCAAATAGAGATCTTCCGGGCAATCTTCCAATGCTTCCAGATGTGGGCGAACTAATGAAAGATCAGGCACGACGATCGCATGACGTGCCGGACCATACAGTGCAGAGAAATAAGGCGCATCATCAATGGTAATGTCATCATAAATTTCTGATAACAAAACACCACCGAAACGCTCCGCCAATGCAAGCAACCGCCCATCTTCTGCGCCACTTGGCTGGTTCAAGCGCTCAATTTGTTTTTCAAGTTCACGTTTCTGTGCCGCTACATCGTCACGTTCAACAGTGATTTCACGCTCTTGTTCCAGCAATTGCTGCATGTATTCAGTAACTTCGTGCCCGCTTTCAAGCGTCTCATTACTCTGTTCACACAATTGATTCAGGGCTTCCTGTGCCGCAAGCCATACTGGTGCGCGCGCAGTTAATCCTTGGATCTTCTGCTTGAGTTGTTCAAACTCCTGGCGCATCTGTATACGACGTTCACCACTTTCACTGGCATTCAGGCTCAGTTCTTCCGACTGTGCTTCTAATTCACCCTGTAAAGCTTCTAAATCTTCCGCTTGATATTGTTGGTTATGACGCTTACAGAACTCTTCCAACAAACGTTCTGCATTTTTCTGACTGTTCAGGCGCTGTTCCAATTCAGCCAACTGGATACGTAAAGGCTGAACACGCTCAGCCAAATGGCGTTGGGATGGCCATTCACGTAATAATTCACGGGCAGTTTGCCATGCTTCACTGCGGCTCACTTCACCAACAATGTTTTTCACCAGTTGATAAGCTTGCTCGAACTGACTATGCGCCGCATCTGCGACATTCAGTTTCTGTTCCAGTGCCAGCAAAGTTTCCGTCGCCTGTTGCACTGCGGCCTGATAGGTTTCCTGCCACTCATCAGCATTGTCTATTGACAGCTCAGGAAGCTGGCAAAGTTCACGGGCACGCTCTAATGCTTGTAGTGCCTGCTGATATTGAATCGCACGGGTTTGTTGAACATCCAAAGCCTGCTGGTAATCAGCGAGCTGGCTTTTCAATTCATCAACTTCCTGTTCAGCCGCTTCAGAAACAGCTTCATATTCTGCCTGTAGCTCTTTCGCTTCTTCTACGACTTCACTCTGTTCTTCCAGCCGATAAGTCAATTCTTCAATATCTGATTGATAGCGATCGATTTTCTCCTGCTGACGCATTGCAGTCTGGACCAAATTCAGATGATCGCTGGCAGCCTGATAATCCATTTCTAAATCAGAAGATGCGTCGCTTTGTTCCGTCAACTCCCGTGCCATTTCGACATGACGATATTGTTCAGCAATTAACTGACGGCGGCTGCCAAATAATTCACTGCGCAAGGCCAACGCTTCATCCAAATGAACACGACGTTCATTAGCATGACGCATATAATCCGCAGAAACATAAGTCGTTGCTTCTGTAATGAGATGCTTGAATAGATCGCGATCAGATTGAGTTACGCGGATGGCTTCCAGTGTGATACGGTTTTCACGCAACGCGGCTTCCATATCCTGAAACGCTTTTCTGACTCCACTGTTTTCCGGCAATAAATAATCACGCAATGAACGTGTAATGGCGCTGGAAATACCACCATACAGTGATGCTTCTATCAGGCGATAAAACTTGCTGCGATCTCCCGCCGAACGCAGACGTTTTGGAATTACCCCCAAATCAAACATCAGGGAGTGGTAATCCGTAATCGAATTAAACTGTTTGAATTGAACGCCTTCCATCTCATCAAGGCGCTCTTTCAGTTCATTTAATGGCAGAACTCTTGCCTGACGTTCGTTAATATTTTCAGTCAAAAGCTGTGTTGGCTGAACAGATGCAGGAACGCCCTGAATCATAAATGGCTTGATATCCACTTTACGATCACGTCCGGCAACTTGCTGTAGACGAACCCCGGTAATGATCCTTTGATGACGGGAGTTAACAACATCCAGCGTGGAATAACAGACACCAGCGCGCAGTTTACCGTGCAAGCCTTTGTCACGTGAACCACTGGTTGCCCCTGCCTCAGTGGTATTGCGGAAGTGGAGTAACGTTAAATCCGGGATCAAAGCGGTTACAAATGCCGCCATCGTCGTGGATTTACCCGCGCCATTACCACCGGATAAAGTCGTCACAAGCTCGTCAAGATCAAACGTTCTGGCAAAAAAGCCGTTCCAGTTAACTAACGTCAGAGAGCGAAATTTACCGCGTTCAATCATGACTGTTCATCCTCCGCACCTTCTGCTGAATGCTCTGATGCTTCTTCATGTTCATTATCTTCCTGCGATGATTCCTTTTCGATCGGCATAGCTTCACCATCACGGATCATCCGCAATTGAGCCTCGCGTGGGTCATCACCGCTGCGTACATCTGCACCGAAGCGGAATACGGCTTCGGTAATCGTAAATTTATTGCTGTCATTTTGCAGGAAATAAACCATTCCCAAACGGCGTAGGCGGTTTAGGGAAGTGCGTACTTTTTCCTGTAATTTCTGCTTATCCAGATCGGAACCTGTCGAACGTTGGTTCACTAATTTAATCAGCTTATTTTCATCAGCCAATGACAGCAGCTCTTCATACAATTCTTGAGAAGTAAATATCCCCTGATTGGACAGACGCTCCGGGCTAAGATAGAGATAACACAAGAGCTTACCTACCATCATGTCCAATTCAGATAAGACAGATCGCGGGATCAACGTCGTTGAACGGGGACGCAGGTAGAAAAAACCTTCTGGGGCACGGATTAACTCGACGTTATAACGCGCATAAAACATTTCCAACGCTTCCTGAAAATCCATCAGAAAAGCATGATTATCAAGATCATCCATGCTGATATGACGCCCTGCACGAAGCTGGCTGTCTAATTCCGGAAAAAGGACGTTGGATAATGCCTGAACCAGTTTAACTGGCATAAATTGTTCAATATGTGTCGATGACATGTGCCTGCACCTTGGCTCCGTAATCATTAATCGCTAACCATTCCGCTGGCAATCCAGAGAAATCCGCTTCCGCAACGCCCAACCTTACTGCCTGATCCACCAGAATACGCGCTACATCAAAGTGGCGTTTACGTGGATATTCAGCAAGGTAGTCGCGCAGGATGGCTCCTAAATCCAGAGGGAGTTTTGCCTGTTGGTAGACCGCCAGCGCCTGTTCAACCATTTCAGCCAATTGTTCGTTGATTTCACTGAACTCTTCGTATTCCATTTCTGGCGGTAATTCTCCCATTACCTCTTCATTGCGCAGAGTCAGTTCTTCATCACGCATATCCAGAAAACGTTCTGCGTTGGCGATAGTCAACGCCCACGGGCTGTCAAAATAGTGTTGTATGGATTGACGGAGGCGCTGGGCAAAAATGCGGTTTTTATCCATATCAATAGCGGTTCGGATAAATTTATGAACATGGCGATCATAACCTATCCACAAGTCGATGGCCTGCTGCCCCCAACTGATAATGCGATCCAGCTTGCTTTGGAGATCAAAAACCAGTCTATCAACCAGTTCAGAGCCATCACTATCCATATTAGCCGCCTGAATGCGCAATAGATTCGCCTGCAATTTGTCACCCGCTGCTTCCAATGTGTCCTGAAGCTCCCGCAATGTGCCGGAAGTTTCAGACAGCAACTGTTCACAATTGGCAATGGCCGCCTGCCAATCCTGATTAAGTAGCGCGGCGATATCAGTTTTTACGCTGTTTTGCTGTTCATCCATCAAGCGCTGGGACATATCAATGCTGTCAAAAATTTCAGCCACTGAATATTTGAGAGGCGCGAAGACATTGCGATGCCAATGGAATTCATCACCACCTTCCTCGGCTGCCTCAGCCGCCCGATGCAATTCGTTGGCAACGATGGATAGCTGCATGGAGAGGCGCAACGTGGAAAATTCACGCTGGCGAATATAGTAATCACTAATGCCTATCCCCAACGGGGTTAAACGATAGATAGCATTGCCATCAGCCTGTTCACTGGTAAAACGGTTAAGTAGCTTCTGACGAACCATATCGTTAATGGCATTATTCGCCCTGACGGATACTGCTTCAGAAGTCTGCTCAAAACCTTTACATACTTCGCGGAAAGCATCCACCAGCTCTCCTTCACTCATTTCACCATCGAGCCGTTCACTGTTCAATACGGCTATTGCCAGTAAAAAAGCCAATCGTTCTGGTGGCAACGAAATTGAAAAGTCATTTTTTCTGGCCCAGGACACAAGTTCAGGAACAGTCTGGGAATATTCACTCATAATTCGCTCTTTAAGGTAGGCTTGCGTGCCATCACATGAATGTAACGCCCCAGGCTGATATAGGGCTCTTGTCTGCAATAACGTTGTTCAAGTTCAAGCAACGCCGGAAAATCTGCGTTTTGTAATTGGCGACTTTGCAGGTAATCGTGAAAAACCCTTACGCCAGTTTTACCGGTTATTTCCATCTTGAGCTCAGTCAACCATTGATATACCTGTTCTGGCACTAATGGATTCTGCGGAGATAGAGAACGTTTTCGACGACGTTGAATATTGGGGGTCGCCAAATGGAAATTACCTAAGATGGCATTACGCATAACCAACCCATTAGCATTATAAAACATTAATGAGAGAGCACCACCGGGCGTTATTATATCTCCCAACGTTTCTATTGCCTCTTTTTGGTCAGTCATCCACTCCAATACAGCATGAAATAGAATCAGATCAACCGGCTGTTCAATATATTGGTGAATTTCCTGTACTGAGCTTTGGATAAATTGCATTTGATGGAGAACACCCCGCTCTTCCGCGTTGTGTTTCGCGCGCTGGATCATCTCTTCGGATAAGTCACAAAGTATGACCTGATGACCTAGTTCAGCCAATTGACAAGCCATATTCCCTTCACCGCCCCCTGCATCCAAAATGCGTAAAGGGCGTTGAGGTAGATGGTTCAGCAATTCGTTAATATCCTGCCAGACAACGGCCTGCCTGATTTTACCTTTGGTTGTGCCGTAAATATTACGCGAAAATTTGTCTGCAATATCATCGAAATTGCGATCCCGCATGAAAAACTGCCCCACTTATAAGCTAAGTTTAATTTATCTATTGAGTAGTTATGCTATCTACTGCTATTTTTGCTACTGTTATTTTGGCACAGTAATCATTTAATTAACTACTTTTAGCCTTAAATTCGCCCCTGCACGACTATAATTTAACCAAACAAAGGCCCGTCAATGCTATTCCTGCTAAAAAAATATATCGGCTCACTGCTAATGCCTTTGCCGCTGATTATTATCGCCTCTTTCATCGCATTGCTATTACTGTGGTTCACCCGTTGGCAAAAAACAGGAAAAACTATTTTATCACTGAGTTGGCTTACATTACTTTTATTTAGTTTACAGCCTATTGCCGACAAACTCTTACTTCCTATTGAAGGGAAATATGTTCAACGCTATGAGCCTAAAACCACATCTGACACTATAGCTGACGCTACATCTATTGCCCCCGTAAAATATATTGTCGTTCTCGGCGGCGGCTTTACTTATAACCCTAAGTGGGCACCCAGTGCTAACCTTATCAGCAACAGCTTACCCAGAGTCACTGAAGGCATTCGGTTATACCATCTTAATCCTGGTGCTAAAATGATTTTCACAGGCGGTAAAGGCGTAAATTCAATTAGCAGTGCAGAAGTTGCTGCTATGGTAGCACAATCTATGGGTATTCCTGTAGAAGACACCATAACATTGAAAAAACCTTTAGATACAGAAGAAGAAGCTGCTGAGGTAGAAAAAGTTGTCGGGAAGCAATCTTTTATTCTTGTCACATCTGCCAATCATATGGAAAGGTCAATGAAATTCTTTGAACAACGTGGCCTACACCCCATCGCAGCTCCGGCCAATCAATTGGCTGTCACAACACCACTCTATCCGTGGGAAAAATATATCCCTTCTTCCTATTATTTCTCACACACAGAACGAGCTTGGTATGAAACATTAGGGCGTATCTGGCAAGCAATCAAGCTTTCCAGTACAGATAAAGAAAGCGAGAAACCAGAGATGGCAGTAAAGCTATCGAAGGTGCTTGGTAGCACTCCTCAGATGTGGTTAAGGTCACAAGAAACATACGGCCTTGATAAAGCAGAGCAAGATGTTGACACTTCAACATTAACTCCTCTATATAAGCCTGCTCATTCAGTTTAATGGCACTCAATCCAATTAGGCGATTTAAATCGCCTAATTGCGTTTCTTGTGCTCTGAATGACTTATGATATTCCACCATAGTCAAAATTTTCTCTATCAAAATGCTGCAAAAACTTTTCTAACTGCTTCCAGATCTTCTGGGGTATCCACACCAGCGCCCGGTGCTTGCAGTGCTTTTGCTACATGGATTTTTTCACCATACCAAAGCACCCGTAATTGTTCGAGCATCTCGATATTTTCCAATGGACTTGGAGTCCATTGGACATAACGCCGGATAAACCCTGCCCGATACGCATAAATTCCGATATGGCGCAGGAAATTATCTCCGATAGCCTCTTTTGATTGCATAAAGCGGTCACGTTCCCATGGAATGGTAGCGCGAGAAAAGTAGAGCGCATAACCTTTAGCATCCATAACAACTTTAACGACATTGGGATTGAATGCTTCTTCTGCATCTTTAATTTGCACAGCAAGTGTTGCCATTCCAGCATCACTACCTGCCAAATTATCAGCCACTTGCTTAATGATTTGTTCTGGAATAAGGGGTTCATCCCCCTGCACATTCACAATGATTTCATCATCAGCAAATTGATATTTCTCGATAACTTCAGCCAAGCGTTCTGTGCCTGAATGATGGTTTTCGCTTGTCATACAGGCTTCACCGTCCGCGGCAATCACTGCATCAAAAACGTTTTGATTATCTGTTGCCACAATAACCCGAGCAGCACCAGAACGGGCTGCCCGTTCCATAACACGTACAATCATGGGCTTGCCGTGAATATCGGCCAGTGGTTTTCCGGGCAAGCGCGTTGAAGAAAAACGAGCTGGAATGATAACGGTAAACATAGGTTACTTGTTTTCCTCTGTAGGCAACACTCGTGCTTCATGCTCTAGCAACACAGGAATACCATCACGGACAGGAAATGCGAGGCGGTTAAATTTGCAAATCAGTTCAAAGTTTTCTTTATCGTAACTGAGCTTGCCATGACATACCGGACAAGCAATGATTTCGAGTAAACGGTGATCCATATATCCCCCAAATGACGGGCCTTAAATTTAATGCGGCTCAGAATACCACAAGCGATGTCTCACCGTTAACTCTGTTATTTTGTTAGATATTGTTTTGTTAAATATGGCTGTTTGTGTAATTGCCTTGCCATGGTTTCCCGATACTATAAATGAGTGGTTCACTCTGGGATCAAGGCTCGAATCTCATTCAGTACTTTCTGCCCTTCCTCTTCTGGCAAAACAGCATTGACGGGTAAATACCACCAGTTAGGCTGAGCGAATTGGAAACATTTTACCGCATCTTTTTCTGTCATCAGCAGATTTTGATCACTGTTCGCTAAAGCCAATAATTGGGATTTTTCATAAGATTGGTGGTCAGCAAAAGCATGGGTTTCCTGTAGACTTGCACCCAATTGTTGCAATGTTGCAAAAAAACGCGGTGGATGACCAATCCCTGCCATTGCAATTGCATTTGGAATATCAGTGACGTTTCGCATCTCGCCTGTTAACAGGTTAACGGCTAATTCTCCTTTCAGGGTCATTGGCAATTCACCTGCCTGAGCCGTTCCACCATTAACAATAATGGCATTGACGGTATTCAAGCGCCCGGCCAGTTCCCGCATCGGCCCTGCGGGTAGCCAACAACCATTACCAAAACGACGAACACCGTCAATCACCACAATCTCATAATCACGCTGTAAAGCGTAATGTTGGAGACCGTCATCCGTAACCACGATATCAATAGGGGCATGAGCCAATAATGCTTCAATAGCATCAGCACGTTTTGGAGCAACTGCAACAGGCACACCAGTACGACGACGAATCAAAACAGGCTCATCTCCCGCCTGTGCTGTAGTCACTTCATCTGTCACGAGCAGAGGATAATGTTCCGATTTCCCTCCGTAGCCACGGGAAACAACACCAACCCGATAG
This sequence comes from Xenorhabdus sp. PB62.4, assembly GCF_014467285.1. NCBI lineage: Bacteria > Pseudomonadati > Pseudomonadota > Gammaproteobacteria > Enterobacterales > Morganellaceae > Xenorhabdus > Xenorhabdus sp. PB62.4. The sequence goes on from NZ_NKHR01000002.1 coordinate 18,773, forward strand.
CCTTTTTGTTGCAACTGCTCTACCAGCCAAATAACAACAGGGGTTTTGCCATTTCCCCCTGCCGTCAGGTTACCAACCACAATGACAGGTACAGGCGCTTTCCAAGAGCGTCTCAACCCCATTTTATAGCTTAATCGACGTAAACCGCTTACCAGCCCATAAAGGGCTGATAAGGGTAATAGCGCAATATAAAGCCATGAGCGGCCTGACCATATCTTTTCAATCATTGACCAAACTGCATCCGATGTAATTGAGCATATGCGCCCTCGTGTTCCAATAGAGCGACATGGTTGCCTCGTTCCAGGATATTACCATCTTCAATGACGATAATTTCATCAGCATTTTCAATAGTGGAAAGACGGTGAGCAATCACCAATGAGGTTCTGTTTTTCTGCAATTCATCCAATGCGGCTTGAATCGCACGTTCAGATTCAGTATCCAATGCTGAAGTTGCCTCATCCAGAATCAGAATTGGTGAATCACGCAATAACGCACGGGCAATAGCGATACGCTGACGTTGACCACCGGAAAGCAAAACGCCATTTTCACCTATGATGGTATCAAGGCCGTTATCCAATTTTTTGATAAAGTCCATTGCATAGGCCATTTCCGCTGCACGTTCGATCTCTTCACGGCTGAATTGCCCTTCGCTGGCGTAGGCAATGTTATTAGCGACAGTATCGTTGAACAGGTGCACATTTTGCGATACCAACGCAATTTGATTACGCAATGAAGCCAACGTATATTCGCGCAGATCATGACCATCCAATATAATTTCCCCTTCATTGACGTCATAAAAACGGGTGAGGAGATTAGCGATTGTCGATTTACCTGATCCAGAACGACCAACCAATGCGACTGTTTTGCCTGCTGGTATCGTCATTGAAACCTTTTTCAATGCAGGATGATCTTTAGTTGGGTAGCAGAAAGTCACATCACGGAATTCGATATTACCTTTTGCCTTTTTGACTTCCAGTTTACCGTCATCTTTTTCCTGTTCCATATCCAGAATGGCAAACAAAGTCTGGCAAGCGGCCATGCCACGTTGAAACTGCGCATTAACGTTAGTCAGTGACTTTAATGGACGCATCAAGGCAATCATGGATGAAAATACAACGGTAATTTTTCCCGCTGTTAAAGCCCCCATAATCTCAGGAAAACTAGCCGCATACAGGATAAACGCCAATGCAAACGAAGCAATAAGCTGAATAATCGGGTCTGATATAGAATCAGCAGAAACCATTTTCATGCCTTGCTGGCGCATATGGTTACTGACCTTGTTAAAACGCTCCGTTTCAACTTTCTGACCACCAAATATTAAAACCTCTTTATGCCCTTTCAGCATCTGCTCGGCGCTGGTCGTCACCATTCCCATGCTATTCTGCATATTTTTACTGATATTACGAAACCGCACGGAAACAAGGCGGATAACACCTGCAACGATAGGCGCAATCACAATTAAAATGAGGGAAAGCTCCCAACTGTAATAGAACATCAGGATAAACAGGCCAATAATTGATGCCCCTTCCCTAACGACTGTCACCAATGCGCCAGAAGAGGAAGAAGCAACCTGTTCTGAATCATATGTGATGCGTGAAAGTAATGTTCCCGTAGATTGCTGGTCAAAAAAGGAAACCGGCATGCCCATCATATGGTTGAACAGGCGTCGACGCATCTGCATAACCACTTTGCCAGATACCCAAGAGATGCAATAACTTGATATAAAACCAGATATGCCACGTAACAGCATCAACCCGATAACAACCAGTGGCATCCACTTCAATACGCTAATGTCTGCCTTACCAAAGCCCTCATCCAACAAAGGCTTTAACAAGGAAAGCATTAATGTATCACCGGCAGCATTGATAATTAGTGCAACCGCCGCAACTGACAGCCCGATCTTAAATGGTGTGATGATCGGCCACAATCGGCGAAAGGTCTGCCAGGTAGAAAGGTCTTTATCATTCATTATTGAGTTACCAAAACCAAAAGAAATAGCGGCTCATTCTACTCATGATCACCGCGAATACCAAACCACTGATGATACCATCGTGATACTATTTGTTGTCGATAACCTTCTAATTTAATGTGATCGAAATAAAAATAGCCGGTTATTTGACCAGAAACCGCGGTGCTATTCCATTGAATATCCGCATTTTTATAACGTTGTTTCACTTTAGCGGAAGGTAATCTCCACGGGCTATAGCGTGCAACTGAAGTCAACGCATATTCAGGCATGACTTTACGTATAAATATCGCGGTAGAAGATGTATTACTCCCATGATGGGGAACTTGTAATATTGTGGCATTCAGTTTGCCCTTCTCAAGTTCCAATAAGCGATATTCCCCTTGTTTCTCCAAATCACCTGTTAATAACAGACTGTATTTACCATCATCAATGCGAATCACGCAAGATTGGTTATTTCCAACGATAGTTGTTTTTTCCGGCGGCCAGAGAACCTTAAAATTCAGCCCTTGCCACATCCACTGTTTACCACGAATACAAGGTAAATGAGATTGGTTCAGCAAAGGACTCCTAATTTGGATATCAGGATACTTGTCTCTGAGGTGTTCTACTCCTCCTGTATGATCCAAATGATCATGACTCAGAATTATTTGTTCTGGCATCAATCGGTGCCAACGCAAATAAGGCATAATGACTTTTTCTGCCATGCTGCCTGTTTCCCAACGATTTCCTGTATCGAAAATTATCGCTTTCCCGCCCTTATCAATCACTACTGCCAGGCCATGACCAATATCCAGCATGGAAAAACGCCATTGATGCTCATCAGAACGTTTTGAATAACAAGCAATAATGCCAATTGAAACTCCCAATAACCATTTATAAGACTTCCACCAACCAAGACGCCAAATAACAACAAAAAACCAGCCGGCAAGCGTAATAATGATAGGATAATGCCCTGTTTCAATCCATGAGTGCGTTAAAATGGATAAAGGAGCCAAAGCAAGCGAAACGGTGCAATCAACAATTTGCCATAAGAACGGTTGGATAATGGGAAGAAAAACACCAACTAATCCTGACATCACTAATGGTACAGATAAGAAAGAAATAATGGGAACAGCCCATAGATTAGCAACCAATGATGAAATATTAACGCCCTGAAATAACAAAAGCTGCAACGGCAACAACATTAACATCATTCCCAATTGCATATGCAATCCACGCAACCAAATCCATTTCCAACCATGACGCATTCTTTCTGGTAAAGGCATCCAATGAAACCAAAATAGCAGTGCCATCACTGCGGTAAATGAAAGCCAAAAGCTGTCGGAAAGTATTGCCAAAGGATCAAAAAATAAAATAAGCGCGGCACTCCATAAAGCCCATTGCCATGAAAAACAAAGCCTATTTTTACATCTCAGATAAATCCACAGCGTTAGCCCCAATATTGCCCGAATAGCCGGAATTCCCCATCCAGATAACCACCCATACAGCACGGCTGTTAACCAACCCATAATTAATGGGAAGCGAAATCCAATCCATTTTGCAGGAAAGAAAAATTGTGCCATTCTTGCAAAACTCCAACCAAATAAGCTGGCCATTGAAATATGCAGCCCTGAAATTGCCATTAAATGTGCAATACCTGTCTGCTGTAATAACAGACGGGTGGGTTGATCCAACCAAGCCCTTTCGCCGAACGAAAGCGCCAACGCAATTCCTGCATGTTTTAATGGCTGAATTTCTGGCAAAAGCTTATTAATGAAATTTTGTCGGAGGCTACAGTTTTTATTGAGTAATTTCGCCTGAATAATTTTTCCATTTAACGGCTGGCGAATAGAAAGTGAATATCGCTGGTTATCATAACTACCATGATTTAATTGGGCATGAACAGGTTTGAGTTTCATTGTAACCTGCCACTTTTGGCCTGCACAAAGCTGCTCTTGTGAGTTCCATGATACCGATGCGTATAAAGCGGGGAAAATATATTTTCCATCACTTTCAATCAGTCTGATTTTATAACGTGGTTTTACTTCTTTATTTTTTTCCGTATTTTTATCTACCACATTTAACGATACACTTTCGATCATAATGATTGCCGAATGTGTGGTTTCACTAAAATAAGTAATTTGATCCAATATCTTATTACCATGCCAACATCCCCAAATCAATGCCACCAATGTCAGTGCCCCGATATACGCTGGCTTATAAGGGATCAACAATAGAAAAATAACAATACAGATTAAAATCTGCATTTCATGCCATTGAGGTAATTCAGAAAATAACAATAATGAAGTAATTCCTAATATCATGGTTACCGAAGCGAGATTAAAGCTGATAACAGGCAGTGGCTTACACCAAGTAGATAAGAAAATTAATTTAAGTGACTGCATCCTTTTATGCCTTTGCATCGGAATTCCATTCATGAAAACAATCCTATTTCATAACGGATATCGTTACCAGGCAGGAAAAATTTATTTTAGAAACTCTTCAAAAATTGATTTTTAGGTAAAGAAGCTCTTGTCAAAAAAATGCGAGATTTATCGCAATAAAATTGCAAGAGGAAATAAGCCCTTCATTAAATTAATGATAAAAATGCTATCCAAAAAAATACAAAAAAAAACGGCACCCTAAGGTGCCGTTAATTTAATTAAGTAATAACTGATATCTTAGCTATCGCTATAGATATTCACGCGGTCACGTAACTCCTTACCCGGTTTAAAGTGGGGAACGTATTTGCCGTCCAATTCCACTTTATCACCCGTTTTAGGGTTACGACCCACACGCGGAGCTCGGTAGTGAAGAGAAAAGCTGCCGAATCCGCGAACTTCAATACGTTCACCTGCGGCTAATGTTTCAGCCATATGATCAAGCATTTCTTTCACTGCATCTTCAACGGCTTTGGCCGGCATGTGAGATTGTTGCTCTGCAAGTCTTTCGATTAATTCAGACTTGGTCATAGTACCTCCCTAAACTACCGTATTCGGGTAATATTATCGTTTAAGAGAATATTACCCGCCGTTATTGACTTAGATTATTCGCCTTTAGCTGCTTTGAAAGCTTCAGCCATTGCGTTGTTAGCGAAGTTTGTATCTTCTTGTTTGTTCACAGAAGCGATAGCGTCTTTTTCATCAGCTTCGTCTTTCGCGCGAACAGACAGGTTGATTACGCGATTCTTACGGTCAACGCCAACATATTTAGCTTCAACTTCATCGCCAACGTTCAGAACTTGAGTTGCATCTTCAACGCGGTCACGAGAAGCTTCTGATGCACGCAGGTAACCTTCAACGCCGTCAGCTAATTCAACTGTAGCACCTTTTGCGTCAACTGCAGTCACTTTACCAGTAACAATTGCACCTTTCTTGTTTACAGACAGGTAATTGTTGAATGGATCTTCTGCCAGTTGTTTGATGCCCAGAGAGATACGCTCACGCTCTGCATCAACTTGCAGAACTACAGCAGCAATTTCGTCGCCTTTCTTGTATTCACGAACTGCTTCTTCGCCTGCAACGTTCCAGGAGATGTCAGACAGGTGAACCAGACCGTCGATGCCGCCGTCCAGACCGATGAAGATACCGAAGTCAGTGATAGACTTGATCTTACCTTCAACGCGGTCGTTTTTGTTGTGAGTCTCAGCAAATTGCTGCCAAGGGTTAGCTTTACACTGCTTCAGGCCCAGGGAGATACGACGACGTTCTTCATCGATATCCAGAACCATAACTTCCACAACATCACCAACGTTAACAACTTTGGATGGGTGGATGTTTTTGTTGGTCCAATCCATTTCTGAAACGTGTACCAGACCTTCAACGCCTTCTTCGATTTCAACGAAGCAGCCGTAGTCAGTCAGATTAGTTACGCGACCAGTCAGTTTAGTACTTTCTGGATAACGTTTAGCGATTGCTACCCATGGATCTTCACCCAATTGCTTCAGACCCAGAGATACGCGAGTACGCTCACGGTCGAACTTCAGTACTTTAACTGTGATTTCATCGCCCACATTGACGATTTCGCTTGGGTGTTTAACACGTTTCCAAGCCATATCAGTAATGTGCAGCAGGCCATCAACGCCGCCCAGATCAACGAATGCACCGTAGTCAGTCAGGTTCTTAACGATACCTTTAACTTCCATGCCTTCTTGCAGGTTTTCCAGCAGCTGATCGCGCTCTGCGCTGTTTTCAGATTCGATAACAGCACGACGAGAAACAACTACGTTGTTGCGTTTCTGATCCAGCTTGATGACTTTGAACTCAAGCTCTTTGCCTTCAAGGTGAGCAGTGTCACGAACTGGGCGAACGTCAACCAGTGAACCTGGCAGGAATGCACGGATACCGTTCAGTTCTACAGTGAAGCCACCTTTAACTTTGCCATTGATAACACCAGTGACAGTTTCAGCTTCTTCGTATGCTTTTTCCAGCATCAGCCATGCTTCGTGACGTTTTGCTTTTTCACGGGACAGGATAGTTTCACCGAAACCATCTTCTACCGCATCCAGAGCTACGTCGATTTCATCGCCAACTTGGATTTCCAGTTCGCCTTGAGCGTTTTTGAATTGTTCTACAGGAATTGCAGATTCAGATTTCAGACCTGCGTCAACCAATACAACGTCTTTATCGATAGCAACTACAACACCACGTACGATTGCACCTGGACGAGTTTCGATAGCCTGTAGGGATTCTTCAAAGAGTTGAGCAAAAGATTCTGTCATGTTAATGATCTTCAAGGTTTTTAATTAACGTCCATTTAGCATCCGGCCGAATGGGGTTGTTTTACATACCTCGCAACGTCTCCCTGTTACAAGGTGTTTTGGTATGCCGGTATATTTCACTACCCACACACCAGAATTCTATATACATCTTCTTGATATGCTACTGCAATAGCATATTCGCGAAAATTAATGCTTATGCTGGTATTTCCAGCGCATTTTTCGCATAAGTCAGTGCTTTATCAATCACTTCTTCGATAGACATGCTGGTCGAATCTAAGATTAATGCATCTTGTGCAGGCACTAATGGCGCAACTGCCCGATTGCGGTCACGGAAATCTCGTTCCTGTATTTCGGACAAAAGGCGTTCAAAGTTAACACTAAAACCTTTATCCTGCAACTGTAACATGCGTCTACGGGCACGTTCTTCCGCACTTGCATCAAGAAATATCTTCACTGGCGCATCAGGAAACACAACCGTTCCCATGTCACGACCATCCGCAATCAGGCCAGGAGAGATGCGGAAAGCCCGCTGACGACGCAAGAGCGCTTCACGGACACGCGGAAATGTTGCTGCCTGCGAAGCCGTATTCCCGACAGTTTCGGTACGGATTTCATTGCTGACATCTTCGCCTTCCAAAATAACCCGAAGCTTGCCATTTGCAGGCACAAAACGAACATCCAGATTAGCAGCCAGAGGAACCAGGGCGTCTTCAGACTGGATATCTACCTGATGGTGGATAGCAGCCAGTGCCAGCACACGATAAATGGCACCTGAATCAAGTAATTGCCAATTTAACGCTTCTGCCAATGCCTGACACAGTGTTCCCTTACCAGCGCCACTTGGCCCATCAACGGTTATTACAGGGGCTATCGCCGCCATCATTCTCCTCCTTTTCGCATAACATTCGCACAACAGACAGGTCATCTACCGAATGCGGGAATTGCTCAATTAACAAGCAATAAAAAGTCTGCCTTATTATACGCACTCAGCAAATGAGAGAAACACTATTCCTATCTATTTTGTATTTTGACTGAGCTTTTCAAGTTGATTGAAATAATCAGGGAATGTTTTTGCCGTACAACCCGGATCAAGAATGGTGATTGGAGTATCCGACAAGGCCACCAGCGAAAAACACATCGCAATCCGGTGATCATTATAGGTTTCAATTTCAGCATGGTTGAGTTTTTTTGGTGGAGTTACGCGGATATAGTCATGCCCTTCTTCTACTTCTGCACCTATTTTGCGTAATTCAGTCGCCATTGCATTGAGTCGATCCGTTTCTTTTACCCGCCAGTTATAGATATTGCGGATAACCGTTTCTCCCTGAGCGAACAGAGCCGTTGTTGCAATAGTCATGGCGGCATCAGGAATTGCATTCATATCCATATCAATGCCAGTTAATGTACCGCGTTCGCATTCAACAAAATCATCACCCCAACGAATAATTGCACCCATCTTCTCCAGTACATTGGCAAATTTGGTATCCCCTTGCAGGCTATTTCTGCCAATACCTGTAACACGCACCGTTCCGCCTTTAATCGCCGCCGCTGCCAGAAAATAAGAGGCTGATGAAGCATCGCCTTCTACTAAATACTGCCCCGGAGACAAATATTGTTGCTGCCCTTTAATGTAAAAAACCTGATGTTGGTGATGATTTACCGTCACACCAAAGCTTTTCATCAGCGCTAACGTAATATCAATATAAGGTTTAGAAACCAAATCACCTTGGATATGGATTTCTGTGTCGTTATCTGCCAATGGTGCAGCCATTAGCAAGGCTGTCAGGAATTGACTCGAAACACTGCCGTCTACGGTAACTTTTCCTCCAGAAAATCCGCCCTTGATATGCAGTGGCGGATAATTTTCCTGTTCAAGATAGACAATTTCTGCCCCACCTTGACGCAGGGCGTCCACCAAGTGACCAATTGGGCGCTCTTTCATCCGTGGTTCACCGGTCAACACTACGTTATTACTGCCTAAGCATAGTGCCGCTGCCAATGGGCGCATTGCTGTACCAGCATTACCCAAAAACAGTTCTATCCCGCTTTTACCCGTCATACGCCCTCCAATACCATCAACTTCACAAATGGTGCGATCGGCGGACAGGCGACAGGAAATACCTAACGCAGTCAGCGCATTAAGCATGTGACGAATATCGTCACTATCCAATAAATTAGTGAGCCGGGTTGTTCCCTTAGCAAAAGCAGCGAGTAACAGAGCACGATTGGAAACACTCTTAGAGCCGGGCAGGTTAATTGTTCCATTAATACGGGAAATAGGTTGTAACGTCAGGGATTGCATAATAGAAAGGTGTCTCCGGTTCTTAACACACTATATTTTTAATTTGATTTGTGGGATAAATCGAGAATATTAATATCGGGAGGTTCTATCCTCCCGATGAAGAAAAACATTATGCGTTATGGTGTTCAAAATCAGCCATAAACTCAACCAACGCTTTTATACCTTCATAAGGCATAGCGTTATAAATGGAAGCACGAGCCCCGCCCGCCACTTTGTGTCCTTTCAAGGCATGTAGTCCACTTGCGTATGCCTCTTCCAAAAACTGACCATCCAGCGCCGGATTAGCCAGTTGGAATGGAACATTCATAATAGAACGGTTTTGAGGTGCAACCCGGTTGATATACAAAGTGCTATTATCAATGGCACGATAGAGGTATTCTGCTTTTGCATGGTTGCGTTTTTTGATTTCTTGCAGCCCACCCTGCTCTTTCAGCCATTTGAATACCATGCCAGACAGATACCATGCAAATGTGGGTGGTGTGTTGTACATAGAGCCGCATTGAGCTTGCACGGTATAATCCAGAATGGATGGAGTATGTTTGTGTGCTTTACCCAATAGATCTTCACGGATAATGACCACGGTAATTCCTGCTGGCCCAATATTTTTTTGTGCGCCGGCATAAATGACGCCATAACGGCTAACATCAATTGGTGCAGAAAGAATGGTTGAAGAATAATCGGCAATCACAATTTTATCATCACCAAAATCAGGCTCTTCAAAAATTGCAACGCCTTCAATCGTTTCATTAGGACAATAATGGATATAAGCGGCATCACTGCTCAAAGCCCATTCACTCATCGGCTTCACACTGGTTGCACCCTCTGTATCTACCCTGATATCAATGACATTTGGTGTGCAATATTTTTCTGCTTCTTTCGCTGCACATTCAGACCAATAACCACTAACAATATAATCTGCTGTTGTTTTGTCACCCAGTAAATTCAGTGGCAATGCTGAGAATTGCCCACGAGCCCCGCCATGGCAAAAAAGCACTTTGTAATTCTCAGGTATCGCTAATAAATCTCGAAGGTCTTTTTCTGCTTCTGCCGCAACCGCTATAAATTCTTTGCTGCGGTGGCTGATTTCCATCACAGATGTTCCCAGACCGTGCCAGCTACAAAGTTCCTGTTCTGCACGGCGCAATACTTCTGCTGGTAACATAGCTGGACCAGCGCTGAAATTATATACCTGACTCATTAACCTCAACCTCACCCTATCAATGGATATAAATAAAATCGGACATATTGGTTTTATCACTCCCGCTCTGCTGCTGCAATGGTTATTAAGAGATTGTTTAAACTATTGTTGCAACCTATTGAACCGCTGGCAGATAGATTATGTTACCGAGGATTTGATTATTAAAAATACCAATGAGAAAATCAGGATAATATTTTTAGGCCATATAAAAGATTTAAAATACACTTCAAGAATAATTTACTCCCACAAATATAAACACATGGATACTTCATTCCAATGAAAACATGAGAAAGCAATATATTAACAAGGAAGGATTAATTAATATAATTGGGGTATTAATTAACAACTAGAATTTTGTCATCTTAACTAAGCGTATTAATCGCTTAATATACGAAGTACTCTTGTATCTACATAAAAGAAAAGCTTTATCCATTGCTGTATATCGGCCCGGTTTTATCATGGGAGATAGTTTGATGGGAGATAGGATTTCTATTCACCTATCAGGGCGGGATTCCACTTTGTATTAAGTTTAATCAAATATAAGCTGACTACGGAATTCCGCTGACCACATTGCTCTTCGGCGTTTAGCGGCCTGACTGTCCTTTATACTGGTATTTTGTTTAATCACATTTAATGCAATTCGATTAAA
>NZ_NKHR01000002.1:29689-349111 GCF_014467285.1 Xenorhabdus sp. PB62.4
TTGATATCAGAACGCGGGTCATCGATCTTACTGATAAAGTTAAAAATACTCATTATTACGATCGCTATTTTTATGGAATAGCGTGATCTTATCGTTTTAATGAGAGAAAGAGCTATAAGAAGTTATATTCTGGTCTTTATTTAACCTAAATAACCTTACTAAATATATGAGATCTCACCCTGATTCACCTATGGATAATCATTTATTAGCACGTTATCTCTTTTATTGGGGACAAATCGGGCATATATCATAATTAAATGTTTTAAGCAAAAACCAGAAAGACGCATAAAGCATCTTTCTGGTTTCTTTACATCAATAATTAAATCAGGAATTAATACTTACCGAACATTTCCTGAATTTTTGCCACATCAGTAGTCTGAGTCAGCGCCAGTTGCAGAAGAACACGCGCTTTCTGTGGGTTCAAACGCTCAGACGCTACAAATCCATACTTGCTGTCGTTAACTTCAGCATTCTGGGTGGTGTAACCAAAAGGAATACGACTGGAGCGAACAACAACGACACCCTCTTTAGCTGCTTTAGTCAACGTGTCGAAAATGGACTTATAGATGTTACCGTTACCTACACCCGCACTAATGATGCCCTGATAACCATTTTCAACGAAAGCTTTCGCTGGCAGATCAGATGCGTTGGAGTAGTTATAAACAATGCCAACTTTTGGCAGTTTGTCCAATTCGCTAACATCAAAAGCCGCTTTGTTAGTTTTTACTGGCGCTGCGGAATAGTAGTTAACTTTGCCGTTATGAACAAAACCCTGTGCACCGGAATTTACAGCCTGGAATGCCTGAACTTCCGTTGTGCTCAATTTACCGATGTCACGACCATGAATAACGGAATCATTCATCGCCAGCAAAACGCCACGGTTTGCAGAGTTTTTATCCGCAGCAACAACAACCGCGTTGTACAAGTTCAATGGGCCATCAGCACCCAAAGCGGTGGATGGACGCATAGCACCAACCATCACGATAGGTTTTTGGCATTGAGTCGTTAAATCAAGGAAGTAAGCCGTTTCTTCCATGGTATCAGTACCATGGGTGATAACGAAACCATCGGTTTTACCACAATCAGCATTGATTTTTTTCGCCAGAGTCAACCAAACCTGATCGTTCATGTCCTGCGAACCAATGCTGACAACTTGCTCGCCTTTCAAATCAGCAATGTTTCTGATTGCCGGCACTGCGTTCAGCAATGAATCAACACCGACTTTACCGGCAGTATAACTAGATTGAGTTGCAGATTCACCACCCCCGGCAATCGTGCCGCCAGTTGCCAAAACAGTAATATTTGGCAAAGCAAAAGCAGAACCGCTAACTAAAGCCAAAAAACCGGCTATTGCTGTCATTTTAGTCTTTTTCATTATTCAACCTCTTGTAAAAAAAGCTATTTTATTATGTAAACTAAGAATAAATAAACTCTAATTAACAATAATTTTTGGGAATTGATAGAGCGGATGAAAAAAACGCCGTATGATATGCGGTCTTTAGCATAAATTGAAGTGAATCACGATGACGCAAACCTATATCCCAGGCAAAGATGCCGCATTGGAAGACTCCATTAATCGTTTCCAGCATAAGCTGGAATCTCTCGGTTTTAATATTGAAGAAGCCTCATGGCTGAATCCTGTACCAAATGTCTGGTCAGTACATATCCGCGATCGTGACTGCCCTCTGTGCTTTACCAATGGTAAGGGAGCCAGCAAAAAAGCGGCATTGGCTTCTGCATTGGGAGAATATTTTGAGCGTCTATCGACAAACTATTTCTTTGCTGATTTTTACCTTGGCGATACTGTTGCCAAAGGCGAATTTGTTCATTATCCGACTGAAAAATGGTTCCCTCTGCCGGAAGATGATTCTCTGCCAGAAGGGATTTTAGATGAGCGCCTGCATCGTTTTTACAATCCAGATAATGCGCTCTGTGCCAGCCAATTGATTGACCTGCAATCGGGTAATGAGGAGCGTGGTATCTGTGCCTTACCATTCACGCGCCAATCAGATAACCAGGCTATTTATATTCCGATGAACATTGTCGGAAATCTGTATGTTTCAAACGGCATGTCCGCCGGAAATACCATGAACGAAGCCCGCGTTCAGGGGTTGTCTGAGGTGTTCGAACGTTATGTGAAAAACCGTATTATCGCAGAACGCATCAGCTTGCCTGAAATTCCACAGGATGTTATGAACCGCTATCCTGCCGTAGTTGAAGCAGTCAACAAATTGCAGGAAGAAGGCTTCCCGCTTTATTGCTACGATGCCTCACTCGGTGGTCAATTCCCTGTAATTTGTGTTGTATTGTTCAATCCGAATAATGGTACTTGCTTCGCATCCTTTGGTGCTCATCCTGATTTTGGCGTTGCGCTGGAACGCACTGTTACAGAGCTGCTGCAAGGGCGCAGCCTGAAAGATCTGGATGTCTTTACTCCACCAAGTTTTGATGATGAAGAAGTCTCTGAGCATACTAATCTGGAAACTCACTTTATTGATTCGAGCGGTGCAATCAGTTGGGATCTTTTCAAACAGGATGCCGATTATGAATTTGCTGACTGGAGTTTCAGTGGTACGACAGAGGAAGAGTTTGCCACTCTGATGGGAATCTTCAATACGCTGGATGCTGAAGTCTACATTGCAGATTACGAACATCTTGGCGTTTACGCATGTCGCATTCTGGTTCCTGGCATGTCAGATATTTATCCGGTTGAAGATTTACACATTGCCAATAACACGATGGGCACGCATCTGCGTGACACGATCCTGGCGTTACCGGACAGTCAATGGCAGCCGGAAGAGTATCTTGCCTTTCTCGAACTATTGGACGATGAAGGACTGGATGATTTCACCCGCGTTCGTGAATTATTAGGTATTGCTGCGGGTAAAGATAACGGCTGGAGCAATCTGCGTATCGGTGAATTGAAATCTATGCTGGCACTGGCTGGTAACGATTCGGAACAAGCCCTGATCTGGGTTGAATGGACACAGGATTTCAATGCCTCTGTCTTTACCGCTGAGAGAGCTAATTACTATCGCTGCCTGCAAACACTGCTGCTATTAACTCAGGAAGAAGATCGCGAACCCGCACAGTATTATCAAGCATTCGTTAAGATGTATGGGCAAGATACGGTTGATGCTGCTTCCGCTGCTATTGCTGGGGAGAACTGTTTCCACGGTTTATGGTCTGTTGATTCAGAATTAAAAGCATTGCCCGCGCATCAGGCATTGTTGAATGCTTATGAAAAACTGCAAAAAGCTAAACGTGAGTTTTGGGCGAAATAATTAAACTGTTACATTAAAGTTTATTAACTATAAAAAGTAAAATTCAGGTTAAATATAATTTATTTCAAAACAACAAATAAATGACAATTTGACCTGTTATTTTACTTTTCCATCTGAACTCTCTAAAACCCCCTACATAAAATATTTTTATAAATTTTAAAAAATATTTTTTCTTTATAATCAAAGTGATAAAATAATAACGCTGCATTTTGACGTCCATAGTTCACCAAACTTTCGGGCTAATATGATCCATATCAAATTCAGGTCAATGTCCATTTGTTACTATCATTGCGTGCTACAATTATTTAAGGATAAAGAGAGTGTTAGGATGAAAACTGACAACCCTTTTAATTTATTTCCACCTGCTGTAATGGCACAAATCTCTGATGATAGTGGTGTATATAAAGTCAATAAACACCCCGCAGTGACGTACTTATCGGCAATCATGGCAGGTGTGTTTATCTCCATTGCTTTTGTTTTTTATATTACGGCAACAACAGGAACCTCATCCATTCCTTATGGATTGGCAAAATTGACGGGAGGGATCTGCTTTTCCCTTGGCTTGATGCTGGTGGTTATATGTGGTGTTGATCTTTTCACTTCCACGGTACTGACGATCATTTCAAAAGCAACAGGGCGCATTACGTGGTCACAGATGTTCAGGAACTGGATTAATGTTTATATCGGTAATCTGATTGGCGCGTTATTTTTTGTGATCCTAGTTTGGTTCTCAGGCCAGTATGCCGTTGCCAATGGTGCCTGGGGGCTGAATGTATTACAGACCGCGGATCACAAAATGCACCATACCTTTATTGAAGCGGTATGTTTGGGTATTTTAGCCAATTTGATGGTCTGCCTTTCGGTTTGGATCAGCTATGCCGGACGCAGTTTGACCGATAAATTATTCGCGTTGATACTCCCGATTGGGATGTTTGTTGCCAGCGGCTTTGAGCACAGTATCGCTAATATGTTTTTAATTCCGTTCGGGATCGTCATCAGAAACTTCGCGCCAGATGAATTCTGGGTGAGAGTGGGAGCAACCCCCGAACAGTTTCCTCAACTCACCATTTCGAACTTTATTACCGATAATCTGATCCCTGTAACGATAGGTAACATTATTGGTGGTGCTGTATTAGTTGGGTTGACTTATTGGTTTATTTATTTACGTGGCGGCAAAAAGCATTAACTGCGCCTCCACGCCAGATTTATTAAAATTTCCACTGTTAAAAGGTAGAAGTATCATGTCTGAGTTAAATGAAAAATTTTCTGTAGCATGGCAAGGATTTAACGAGGGTAGCTGGCAAAATGAAGTTAACGTTCGTGACTTCATCCAGAAAAACTATACTCCGTATGAAGGTGATGAATCATTCCTTGCAGGCGCCACAAAAGAGACAGATATTTTGTGGGAAAAAGTCATGGAAGGTATCAAAATCGAAAACCGTACTCATGCACCGGTAGATTTTGATACTAATGTTGCGTCTACAATTACCTCTCATGATGCTGGTTATATTGCAAAAGATCTGGAACAAATCGTTGGTCTGCAAACTGAAGCACCTCTGAAACGTGCCATTATTCCATTTGGCGGCATTAAAATGGTTGAAAGTTCTTGCAAAGCCTATAACCGCGAACTGGATCCAAAACTGAAACAGATTTTCTCTGAATATCGTAAAACCCATAATCAGGGGGTATTCGATGTTTATACACCTGATATCCTGAAATGCCGTAAATCTGGTGTATTGACTGGCCTGCCTGACGCTTATGGCCGTGGACGCATCATCGGTGATTATCGTCGTGTTGCGCTATACGGTATTGACTTCCTGCGTGATGAAAAATATGCCCAGTTCACTTCCCTACAGGAAAAACTGGAAAACGGCGAAGATCTGGAATCGACTATCCGCCTGCGCGAAGAAATTTCTGAACAGCACCGTGCTCTTGGACAAATGAAAGAGATGGCGGCTAAATATGGTTACGATATTTCCAACCCGGCCACCAATGCCAAAGAAGCGGTACAATGGACTTATTTTGCCTATCTGGCAGCCGTTAAATCTCAGAACGGCGCAGCAATGTCCTTCGGTCGTGTTTCCAGCTTCTTGGATATCTACATCGAACGCGATATTAACGCAGGCAAACTGACAGAAGAGCAGGCTCAAGAGCTGATCGATCATCTGGTCATGAAACTGCGCATGGTGCGTTTCCTGCGTACTCCGGAATACGATGAACTGTTCTCCGGTGACCCAATCTGGGCAACTGAATCACTGGCAGGTATGGGTTTAGACGGTCGTACTCTTGTGACCAAAAACAGCTTCCGTTTCCTGAATACACTGTACACCAT
The DNA here is from genome assembly GCF_014467285.1 of Xenorhabdus sp. PB62.4. Lineage (NCBI taxonomy): Bacteria > Pseudomonadati > Pseudomonadota > Gammaproteobacteria > Enterobacterales > Morganellaceae > Xenorhabdus > Xenorhabdus sp. PB62.4. The sequence continues at coordinate 35,306 of NZ_NKHR01000002.1, forward strand.
GGGGCCATCCCCAGAGCCTAACATGACCATTCTGTGGTCTGAAAAACTGCCGATTAGCTTCAAAAAATTCGCAGCAAAAGTTTCTATCGATACTTCATCTCTGCAATATGAAAACGATGATTTAATGCGTCCTGACTTCAACAGCGATGACTATGCTATCGCATGCTGCGTCAGCCCAATGATCGTCGGTAAACAAATGCAGTTCTTCGGTGCCCGTGCAAACCTTGCAAAAACCATGTTGTATGCCATCAATGGCGGCGTGGATGAAAAACTGAAAATGCAGGTTGGCCCGAAAGAAGCGCCAATGAAAGATGCAGTGCTTGATTATGACAAAGTTATGGATCGCATGGATCACTTCATGGATTGGTTGGCAAAACAGTATGTCACTGCCCTGAACATCATCCACTACATGCACGACAAATACAGCTATGAAGCTTCATTAATGGCACTGCATGATCGTGATGTGTTCCGTACCATGGCATGCGGTATCGCGGGTCTGTCCGTGGCGGCTGATTCACTGTCTGCAATTAAGTATGCGAAAGTTTCCCCAATCCGTGATGAAGATGGTTTAGCAACTGATTTCAATATCGAAGGTGAATACCCACAATTCGGTAACAACGATCCTCGTGTCGATGATATCGCTTGTGATCTGGTTGAACGCTTCATGAAAAAAATCCAGAAACTGCAAACATACCGCAATGCAGTTCCAACACAGTCTGTACTGACCATTACTTCAAACGTCGTTTATGGCAAGAAAACAGGTAATACCCCTGATGGACGCCGTGCCGGTGCACCATTTGGTCCAGGTGCTAACCCAATGCACGGGCGTGACCAAAAAGGCGCAGTTGCTTCACTGACCTCCGTTGCTAAACTACCGTTTGCCTATGCTAAAGATGGTATTTCATATACCTTCTCCATCGTACCGAATGCGTTGGGTAAAGATGATGATGTACGCAAAGCAAATCTGGCGGGCTTAATGGATGGCTATTTCCATCACGAAGCAGATATCGAAGGCGGTCAGCATCTGAATGTCAACGTGATGAATCGTGAGATGTTATTGGATGCAATGGAAAATCCTGAGAAATATCCTCAGTTGACTATTCGCGTATCCGGTTATGCAGTACGTTTCAATTCGCTGACTAAAGAACAGCAACGAGATGTGATTACCCGTACATTTACTCAATCAATGTAAATAATCAGAATAGCAGCATCGAAAATGTCATTATTTTCTGATGAAATGAAATGACATACACTAAAGGCCCCTCCACAATTGGGGCCTTTATCAGCTTGTCAGTCTTTGGAGAAATCCTTTCATGTCCGTACTTGGTCGTATCCACTCTTTTGAATCTTGCGGAACCGTTGATGGCCCCGGTATCCGTTTTATCGCGTTTTTCCAAGGCTGCCTGATGCGTTGCCTCTATTGCCACAACCGCGATACTTGGGATACCCATGGCGGAAAAACCGTGACAGTTGAAGAATTAATAAAAGAAGCAATAACTTATCGTCATTTTATGAATGCTTCTGGTGGTGGCGTTACAGCTTCTGGTGGTGAAGCCATTCTTCAGGCTGAATTTGTCCGCGACTGGTTCAGGGCTTGCCATGCAGAAGGCATTCACACCTGCCTGGATACCAATGGTTTTGTTCGCCGTTATGATCCGGTGATCGATGAACTGCTGGACGATACCGATCTGGTTATGCTGGATTTAAAGCAGCTTGACGATGACATTCACCAAAAATTAGTCGGAGTTTCTAATCACCGGACTCTCGAATTTGCCCGTTATCTGGCAAAACGTCATCAAAAAGTTTGGATTCGCTATGTCGTCGTCCCCGGTTGGTCGGATGACGATCAATCCGTTCATCTGCTTGGTGAATTTACCAAAGATATGAAAAACATTGAGAAAATTGAATTATTACCTTATCACGAACTTGGTAAACATAAATGGATTGCAATGGGCGAAGAATATAAACTAGAAGGTGTCAAGCCCCCATCAAAAGAGACAATGGATAGGGTAAAAGAAATTTTGAGTCGTTATGGGCATCATGTGATCTACTAGATTTATCCCTCTTCTAATCAAAAACTGGCATCAAATAATTGCTGCCAGTTTTATTCTAAATAGTTATCTTAACACCTCAAATCTATTCTTATATTTTCTACCAATAATATTGAATAATTATTTAATTTCAGCAATATTATCACAATATTCCGTTGTTACTCCGAGGATATTATGATGAAAAACTTCATTTTTTCTTTATTTAGCGTATGTATATTATTAACTTCATTAAATACACAAGCTAATGAGACAACATTAAAACCAAATAAACCAGCATACGAAAGTAATGATAATACATTGATAAACCTCGATGACAAACCTAAAAACAATAACATCCAAATTTATACCAATGGTAAAAACAATAAAGTTATATTAAAAATTTTCACATTAAATACTTGGCTAGCGGGTATTACCGTTAAAGGTGGTTATGAAGGCATTATAAATGCTATCATTTCTACTAACGCGGATCTTATAGCACTTAGTGAAGTAAAAAATTATAATAATATTGATTTTACTAAACGCTTAGTAAAAACGCTTAATGCCAAAGGAATAAGATATTATTCTTACAAATCAAAAAATGATGCCAGTATTCTTTCCCGTTACCCTATAATCAAACATAGTAATTTTGACAGATTTACTAAAGCATTAATTAAAATAAATAACACTTATATAGATTTTTACTCCTGTCATTTAGATTATAAAAACGCTGCCTATTACCTTCCCAGAGGTTATGATGGTAATACTTGGAAAGAGTTAGCCAATGGCCCAGATACTAATATTAACGATATACTGAGAGAAAACAATCAATCCCAACGTCCAAACTCGATTAAATTATTTATAAATGATGCTCAAAATGAAATCAACAATAATCATTTAGTTATATTGGCGGGTGATTTTAATGAACCTTCTTGGATGGATTGGTCAGAAGAAACGAAAAATCTTTTCGACCATAACGGAGCTGTGGTTCCTTGGACGAGTAGTAAACTATTAACTAATTCAGGCTATCTTGATACTTATCGAATAAAATACCCCGATCCAGTCGCTTATCCAGGTTTTACCTGGCCAGCAAATAATATATATGTTGATATCAAAAAGCTTATATGGGCCCCAAAAGCAGATGAACGCGATCGGATTGATTTTATTTTTTTCCACAATGACTCACGATTAGCAGTTCAAGGTGCCGTTATCATTGGACCTTCTGGTAGTATTGTTAAAAGCAAACGTGTTCAAGAAACCTCTCAAGATAAGTTTAAACAGCCTAAAGGTGTTTGGCCTACTGACCACAAAGGTGTATTAGTTACTTTTGATTTAAGACCCTAACTGGTTGATATAACTTACTTATCCAAAATATAAAGGCTGAATAATGATAAATTCATCCCATTAATTATAACCAGTTATAGTAATATCAGGCTGAGTACAGCCTGATATTATCCAAATAAAAAGCCAGATTGCGCTTTCATATTTCTTTTTTAATTACATCAATTAACTATAACTAATTAATATTTAATAAAAATCATAGAAAAATGCCATTCAAACAATGGTAAAATATTAACCACAGGATATGAAGAACATACGGCCTTAAACCAGAACAAATTTCTGGCATTGAATAAAAATTTCAATCTAAATAAATTCAATTTTTGCTATTAAAGATAAATTTATTTGCTTTACATCCATATGGATAAGTTAATTTAACTAAAACATATTGTCATAAGCGACAAAAAACACTTCAATTTACTCAGTAACACGGATAAAACCACCATTAATCTACTGATAAGAATGACAATTAATACTTGTTGATTAATAATTTTTATATGATAATTCTGCTGTTTTCTCTAACAATTTGTGTTAGCGGGGTGGAAATAGAGAAAAACCAATTCGACAATAGCCATTCAATAAGATAAATCGGAAAAAAAATGGATAATCAAGAGATTAATTTGAATTCAGGAGAAAACAACGTTTCCCTGAGCAAAGAAAAAAGCACATTCATTCCTGGTGGTCGAGCAGTAGGAGCTGGAGCAGCAACAGAGTGGATCGGTAACGCATGGGAGATGTTTAAAGCAAGTTCACTGAAATGGATATTGATGACTTTAATTTACATAGTTATTCTGATAATAGCTCAGTTCATGCCTGTACTCGGTATCTTTACTGCACTATTTGGTCCAGTATTCGTTGCAGGCTTCATCGCTGCAAGTGAGAAACAAAGAACAACAGGCGATTTTGACATAGAGTCAATTTTCTACGGATTTAAAAATAAGTTGGGTTCATTAGTTGCTGTTGGTGCACTTTACTTTGGTATACATCTGCTTGGCTTTATTGCTGCTATGATTGTTGGCGGTGCAAGTATATTTCAATTGATTTTATCAGGGCAAGACCCCGATCCAGCACTATTAATAGGTAGCCTTTCTACCTTTCTATTAGCAATAGTTGTTCTATACATTTTCATAATAGTTGCCTTAGCGTTTATCTGGTTTGCTCCTGCTCTGATCATCATTAATGATTTAAAATTTGGCGAAGCAGTTTCAATGAGTCTTAGTGCAGTAAGGAAAAATCTATTTGGTGGTTTTCTCTTTTTCTTGTTGATAGGCATCCTGATGTTTGTTTCCGCGATTCCATTACTATTGGGTCTGCTTGTGACAATCCCTATGTACATGATAACTTATTACACGACCTATCGTAGTATCTTTTATACTCCAGAAGAAAAAGAAACAAAATCGAGTTTAATCGTTTAAATTTTCACCCATCGATACCCACATGTAAAAAGCGCTAAAAAATAGCGCTTTTTTATTATCACTTAACACTTTGTATAACCAGATAAAAAACATTAATAATCAGGAGATTAAAAAGTAATGGATAACCCAAATATTCATCAAAATTTGGAAAACACATCTAATAATGCTACTAATGATAACAGTATATTCATTCCCAATGGACAGACAATTAATGTAAGCGCAACCATCGGTTGGATAGGCGATGCGTGGGATTTTATAACACCTAAACTGGTTATGTGGATAGTAATGGTAATTATCTATGGAATCATCCAATTAGGCCTAATACTTATCCCGCATTTTGGTTTTATTCTTCCTAATTTATTGGAGCCTTTATTTGTCGCTGGCATTATAGTCATTTGTGAAAAACAAAGAACTCACGGTAAATTCGAGTTAGGACGTTTTTTTGATGGATTTAAATATAAATGTGGTGACCTACTTGTCGTTGGTTTAATCGTTTGTGGAATACAAATAATAAGCTCCCTGCTTATCGCACTAATCGATGGTGACAATCTCTATCAATCTGTTTTTGGTGATATCTATTCATACATTAATTTTGACTCAATCATAACCTATAATGATTCAGAATCATCATTTTTATCCCTGATGATTTCCCTAATTTCCCTGTTTTTATCCACTGCATGTTCTTGGTTTGCTCCTGCACTGATTATCCTTAAAAATTTCAACGTAGGAAAAGCTCTTTCAATCAGTTTCAATGCAATATCGAAAAATATTTTAGGGGTAATACTATTTTTCATTTTTATGTATCTTTTAATATTTCTTTCTACACTTCCTCTATTTTTAGGGCTCTTGCTAACAGCACCGCTGTATATGGCAACCTCTTATTCCTCTTATCGTCGTGTTTTTTACAAAAAAGAAGAATCCTCGAACAAGCTGTGAATTAATTAAACCTGATGATAATAAAAGGAATTTTAAAAATAAGGGAATGATATTTAGATCTTATTTTATTAGGAGCTTACTCATAAAAAAAGCGCCAATATTCGGCGCTTTTTTTATTAAAGAATACATGTTATTAACCAATGTATTCCAGTCCATTCATATAAGGACGCAACACTTCTGGGATTTCAATACGGCCATCTGCCTGCTGATAGTTTTCCATCACCGCAACCAGTGTACGACCTACCGCTAGACCAGAACCATTCAGTGTATGCACCAACTGGGTTTTCTTGTCATCTTTACCGCGGAAACGCGCCTGCATACGACGAGCCTGAAAATCCCACATATTAGAGCAAGATGAGATTTCGCGGTAAGTATTTTGCGCAGGCAGCCAAACTTCCAGATCGTAAGTCTTTCTTGCGCTCGCTCCCATATCTCCTGTACACAGCAACATCTTGCGGTAAGGCAAGTTCAGCAACTGCAACACTTTTTCGGCATGCCCTGTCAATTCTTCCAGTGCATCCATGGATTTTTCAGGATGAACAATCTGAACCAATTCAACTTTATCAAATTGGTGCATGCGAATAAGACCACGGGTATCACGGCCATAAGAACCCGCTTCAGAACGGAAGCAAGGTGTATGTGCTGTCATTTTCAGTGGTAATTCGCTTTCATCCAGAATTTCATCACGAACCAAATTTGTAACAGGGACTTCAGCCGTTGGGATCAAGGCATAGTTACTGCCAGATTCTTCTTCCAGCGGTCTGGTGTGGAACAGATCTTCGCCGAACTTAGGCAATTGACCCGTACCATACAGAGAATCTTGGTTAACTAAGTAAGGAACATAAGTTTCCAGATAACCGTGCTGCTCAGTATGCAGATCCAGCATGAACTGTGCGATAGCACGATGCAGGCGGGCAAGCTGGCCTTTCATTACGACAAAGCGTGAACCTGTTAATTTTACCGCAGCAGCAAAATCAAGGCCGCCGGTCAATTCACCCAGTGATACATGATCTTTGATTTCAAAGTCATACTGACGAGGCTCACCCCAACGACTCATTTCCAGATTGTCACTGTCATCTTTTCCGTCAGGAGAAGAATCATCCGGGATATTCGGCATGCTTAAAGCAAGAGTACGGATCTCAGCCTGCAACGCTTCCAGTTCAGCTTTTGCTGAATCCAGTTTTTCTCCCAATTGATTCACTTCCTGACGCAGTGGTTCAATATCTTCACCACGGGCTTTCGCTGCACCAATAGACTTCGATCGGGAATTACGTTCTGCTTGCAGGGTTTCAGTTTCAACTTGTAAAACTTTGCGGCGCTCTTCTAATTTGCGCAGCATCTCCACATCAAGGGTATAACCCCTGCGAGCCAATTTTTCGGCGACTGCGTCTAGCTCATTACGCAGTAGGTTTGGATCGAGCATACTAGTCCTGTGCTTGTTGTTATTGAGAAAATTGTTATTGAGAAAATTGTTATTGAAAAAATTGTTACTGAGAAAACATGATGAAATCTGTTGGATATAAACCTTACCGTATCAAAGAGATTAACGATAGCGTTTTATCAGGCTATTTTTATCCTGTTCCATTAACCAGTTTAACTTCTCTCCAATCTTACCTTCCAGCCCTCTGGTTGTCGGGTAATAGTAGCGTATTTGCTGCATTTCCGGTGGGAAATAAACTTCACCGGCAGCATAAGCATTCGTTTCATCATGGGCGTAGCGGTATGCTTCGCCAAACCCCATCTCTTTCATTAAGTTAGTCGGCGCATTACGCAAATGGGCCGGTACATCATAATCAGGCTTGTCTTGCGCATCCGCCATTGCTGCCTTGAATGCTGTATAAACCGCATTACTTTTTGGTGCACACGCGAGATAAACAATTGCCTGTGCAATCGCTCGTTCTCCTTCTGCTGCCCCCACACGAGTGAAGCAATCCCATGCAGCAATGGCGACCTGCATTCCGCGTGGATCAGCATTTCCTACATCTTCAGAAGCAATCGCCAATAATCGGCGGGCAACATAAAGTGGATCACCACCTGCGGTAATAATTCGGGCATACCAATAAAGCGCGGCATCAGGCGCTGAACCACGGACTGACTTATGCAGGGCAGAAATTAAATCGTAAAATCGATCACCTTTATTATCAAAGCGCGCACTCCGCTCTCCACTGACCTCTTTCAGCAATTCCGGTGTCAGAATTTTCTGCCCCTGCGAATTTGCTTCTGCCATATCTGACATCATTTCCAGTAAGTTCAGTGAACGGCGGGCATCTCCTGCAACAAGCTCTGCTATCATTTGGCGGGTATTATCCGGCAATATGATATTTTGCCCACCAATGCCACACTCTTTATCGTTCATCGCCTGTATAAGTACTTGCTCAATTTCTGCCGTTGAGAGTGGTTTCAATAAGTAAACACGAGCCCGTGACAACAAAGCTGAATTTAATTCGAATGAAGGGTTTTCAGTCGTAGCGCCAATAAATGTGATCGTGCCATCTTCAATATGCGGCAAAAACGCATCCTGTTGGCTTTTATTAAATCGGTGAACTTCATCAACGAATAAGATAGTTCTGCGCCCTGCATTACGATTTTGACGTGCTTTTTCTATAGATTCACGAATTTCTTTAATACCGGAGGTCACTGCTGAAATACGTTCAATATCAGCTTGTGCATAGTGCCCGATAATTTCAGCCAGCGTTGTTTTTCCTGTTCCTGGCGGGCCCCATAAAATCATAGAATGGAGATGGCCAGCTCGAATTGCCCTTGGCAAAGGTTTTCCTTCTGCCAACAAGTGTTGCTGACCAATATAATGATCTAATGTGACTGGCCGCATTCTTGCGGCCAGTGGCTGAAATTCATTTTGTGAAAAGTCGAGTGAAAGATTGTTCACTTAAACCTCACTGGCGTTGATCATCCAGCGTGACACCTTCTGGTACGGTAAATTTAAATTTCGCCGCATCTACATTGGTGTTTTGCTGCCCTTTCAATTGATAAGCGCTCTTTTGCCCGTCCTGTTCAACCGCTGTGAACTTCTGAATGGTCCCCTCTGGGGTTACGGTAATCGAAAAATGTTTTAGATTGCCATTGGCGTTAGTGGGAGTCAGTTCAAAATTATTATTGCTTTGCACAACTTTGTACTGTTTCCAATCAGCGGGATCATTACGCGCAATTAACATAAATGGTGTATTTCCCGTTGCATCTTTTAACCAGTTCGCTGTCACTTGTTCAACAAAGGGATTATAAAACCACAATGTATTGCCATCAGAAACCAAAACGCTTTCATCAGGTGATGTCATATGCCAGTTAAACAAATTAGGACGTTTGATCCAAAGTTCACCTTCTCCTTTTTGGATCGTTGAACCATCATTACTCGTAACTGTTTGAGTAAAGCTGGCATGAAAACTATTTACCTTTCCCAAACGCCCTTGCAGATCCTGAGTCGCATCAGCCCATGCAGAACCCACGCTCACACCCATCATCAGACAACCAATTAACATCAGTTTTTTCATGTGCGAGATACCTTCAATTCGTATTTATTCCCGGCTTTAATGGCCGATACCACGTTATATTTTACAGTTGTGATTAATGTTCGTGCGGCGGAGGTGCCAAAACTTCACGATTGCCATTATGACCAGGCGCACTAACAATCTGTTGTGCTTCCATTTGTTCAACAATCCGGGCTGCCCGATTATATCCGATGCGGAATTGGCGTTGCACACCCGAAATGGAAACCCGGCGTTTTTCAATCACAAATTCAACTGCTTGATCAAATAAAGGATCGAGTTCTTCATCGCTATCAAATCCTAAACCACCTTCACCGTCTTCTCCCCCTTTGATAATGCTATCAATGTATTGAGGGCGACCACGGGCTTTCCAGTCATTAACCACTTCGTGAACTTCTTGATCGCGTACAAATGCACCATGAACACGCACAGGAATGGAAGAGTTTGGTGCTAAATAAAGCATATCCCCCATGCCAAGCAATGATTCTGCACCACCTTGATCAAGAATGGTACGGGAATCGATTTTACTGGACACGGTAAATGCAATACGTGTCGGAATATTTGCCTTAATCAATCCGGTGATAATATCAACAGAGGGGCGTTGTGTTGCCAATACTAAGTGGATACCTGCTGCGCGTGCTTTCTGAGCCAAACGCGCAATTAATTCTTCCACCTTTTTCCCTACCGTCATCATTAAATCGGCAAATTCATCAACCATCACAACAATATAAGGCTCTTTTTTCAGCACAGGATGTGTTACATCCATACTATCGCCTGGTTTCCAGAATGGATCAGGGATTGGACGTCCCATATTTTCCGCTTGTTTGATTTTGTCGTTGTAGCCGGCGAGATTACGTACACCCAAAGCTGACATCAGTTTGTAGCGTCGTTCCATCTCATTCACACACCAACGCAATGCGTTGGCGGCATCTTTCATATCGGTGACAACTTCGGTCAACAAGTGTGGAATGCCTTCATAAACCGATAACTCCAGCATTTTAGGGTCAATCATGATAAAGCGAACATCTTCTGGTTTCGCTTTATACAGGATACTGAGGATCATAGCGTTAACCCCGACCGATTTACCCGATCCGGTTGTCCCTGCAACCAGCAAGTGAGGCATTTTGCCCAGATCAGCCACAACCGGCTGCCCTGCAATATCTTTTCCAAGAACGATAGTCAATGGTGATGGGTTATCACGGAATTTCTCGCAATCCAACACTTCCCGCAGGTAAACTGTTTGCCGTTTCTTATTGGGTAGTTCTAAACCAACATAAGGTTTTCCCGGAATCACTTCAACAATACGAACGGCTACCGCTGAAAGTGAACGAGCAAGGTCACGCGATAAGTTAGAAATACGGGAAGCTTTAACTCCAGGTGCCAGATCCAGTTCAAATCGTGTAATAACAGGGCCGGGAGAAAATCCAACAACGTCCGCTTTGACGCGATAATCATTCAAGCGCGCTTCAATCAAACGAGAGGTTTGTTCAAGAGCAAACATATCAACCGGCTCTTCTTCCGCTGGCGGTTTTGCCAGAAGATCCAGAGAAGGCATCGGCGTCGTCGGTTTCGGCAACGGTTGATCATTGCGTATCAAAAACGGATGGAACAGACTATCTTGCTGCGGTTGCTGCGGTTGCTGCGGTTGCTGCGGTTGCTGCGGTTGCTGCGCAAGAATATGTTCAGTTTTCAACTCATGAGAAGCAAGAGCCGGAGCTATTTTTTTCTCCTGTACCTGATGAGTCGGGGCTTCTGTTGGCATAAATGCAGATTCGGCAGGCTGACTTATTTGATAACGCTCACGTTGCTGCTGCTCAAATGCAAGCCGTAACGCTTCTTCCTGCGCAGCCTGTTCATCTATACCTTCATCTACACTATTTTGCGGATTATTTTCCGTAAATGCCGCTACTCTGGGTTGTTCATATTTAGGTTGTTCATATACTGACGCAGCTTGTTGTTGATCTTTACTTTCCGCTTCAAAATCTGAACCATAGCGTTCACGTTGTTGTTCAAGGAATTGCTGACGCAGCATGTTTTGCTGTTGCTCATCCATTTGCTGCTCGTCAGCTTCCGCAATCAGTTCATTTTGCCTTTCTTTTTCTTCTCGTTGCAGATGCTCTGCCAAACGATGAGAAGGCACTTTAATGCCATACAATTCCCGGCGTGTAGGTATTCTGACCGGATTAGGACGAGGCATTTCAGGGCCAATCCCCTGCTTGACCTGCGGATTTCTCGTTACAACCGCAGAACTTGTTATATCTGCCGCTGTATTTTTCAGATTGATATTTTCATTGTGAGTCTGCGAAAGAGGGCCAGATTCTGATTCTGCATCCAATTGATAATCTGTCGGCAATTCAAATGAATAACGAACAGGTTCCTGTTCATCTGCTGCAAACTCTGGCAAAGTCTCTGCTGACTGCGTAGCCAGTTGTAGAGACGGCTCACTGTTAAGTGAATTATCAGCCATTTCTGAAAACACGGCTTCTTTTGCTGAAATGACGGTAGCAGATTCTGCATCAATAGGTTCAGGTGAGTTATTTTCCTGAAACGTTTCAGAAGGTTCCATAACAGGAGGGATTGAATCAACCGATGATGTTGAATCCGTATTCGCTAATTCAACGATTGTTGGCGCCGTCAGCAATACATCATCTTCATCCACTGTTCCAGTCGTAACGGCTGTCTTAATTATGTCACCTTTATCAACGTGCTCAGCTCTATCTTGTTCACTGGTGGAACGTTCGGAAACGACTTTATTTTCCAATTCATCATCGTAATATTCCGCATTATTACGGCCACGGTTTACCACAAAACTAATTGAATTCAGAATGACTTCACCAATTTTTTCCGCAATCGCGAGCCATGACCAACCCGTAAATAGGGTAAAGCCAACAGCCCAAATGCCAAGCAGCGCCAACGTTGCTCCAAGAACATTGAACCAAGGCAGAATTGCATTGCTAAATAAGTTGCCGATAACGCCACCAGCGGCAAAATCATTTAAATCGTCAATATTGAGCGCAGCCAAACCACATGAAGTCAATATCAGCGCTAAAGCACCAATGACGCGCAGTGCGAGTGTGAAGAAATCTACGTACTCTTGCCTATCGTTCTGACGGAAAGCATTCCAACACCCTAAAAACATTAACGGTGGGACTGCATAGGCAAGAATACCAAATGCCGAGAATAGTATGTCTGATAACCAGGCACCAACGCTGCCACTCCAATTATGAACGGGTTCATGCCACGACGTTTGTGACCAGCTAGGATCGGATGGGTTGAAGCTGACAAGCGCTATCATTAAGTACACAGCACAAATGGCAATAACCAACAGGACAGCTTCTAAGAGCCGGCGGCTACTGCTTATTTTTTTTAACTTAACACGTTTGTCTTCTGTATATTCCTGGTTCAAGAAAGACTCTCCAGGTTTTCATGTTGATTAAACGGAACAACGCTGAGGATAGCTCAGCGTTGAAACTGTATACATAAACAGGAGTGTACCTAAGTTTTTCCTGTTTTGCATCTGTACCTCATTAAATTAGGTAAAAGCTTAACGAGTCTTAATCACCAGACGGTTACTCTGTTTCACTTCTTCCATAACAACATAAGTACGAGTATCGTTAACACCAGGAAGACGCAACAGAGTTTCGCCGAGCAATTTACGATATGCGGACATATCTGGCACACGTGTTTTCAGCAAGTAGTCAAAATCACCAGAAACTAAATGACATTCTTGGATTTCTTCTAGTTTCTGGACAGCAGTATTGAATTGTTCAAATACATCTGCTGCACCACGGTTAAGTGTAATTTCAACGAATACCAGCAATGATGCATCCAGATAATGAGGATTCAGCAAAGCTGTGTAGCCAGAGATAAAGCCCTGACGCTCCAAGCGACGTACACGCTCCAGACAAGGCGTTGGTGATAAACCAACTCGCTTGGATAACTCCACGTTAGAAATACGGCCGTCTTTTTGCAACTCGTTAAGGATATTACGATCTATACGATCAAGATCTTTTCCCGGACGCTTCTTATTATCAATCATCTTATTGCTCTCTCTTTATATTCCTACACCCATAACTTTTCCCTATCTCTTTCAAGCAACTGAGCTGGAAAAGATGTCTTCAAAGGCTAAAGCTCAATCTATAACCAAGGTTTAAGGCCTACTGCAATATCCCGGAATATGATTTTCTATCACCGTCTGACTCATACACGACTACCAAATCACCATTTCCCAGAATATTATCTCCTAAAACACTGTGTCTTTTAGAAAGCAGCTTAACGGCAATTTTTATATTCTATGAGAAAATCACCCACACCAATTTGTCTATTCTATAGAAACAATTGATTAGCGAGGTAGATAATTATCTCTTACGCAGATGTTTTCGCAAATGCACAGCCGATTGTCAAAGTAAATGAGCAAAAATCAGAACAACCTACCAAACAAATTTTCAGTAAATCCTTTTAATAGCTCATTTCAGGCCCTAAACGTATAAATGATGTTCAATTCAGAAGATTGCATAATCTCTTCTTACATTTCGCTTACATCATAGTTACTATCTATCGGTAAGATCGTTAATAACATGAATATTTTATCTGAGAATCGCTTTTTTTAACTTATTATTTCTCCTACAATCCCTAAATCCGCAACATGCGATAATGGAAATGAGGTATTCATGAGCACAGCCAAACACAGTAAACTTATCATTCTTGGCTCAGGTCCTGCTGGTTATACCGCTGCTGTTTACGCAGCCCGCGCTAATTTAAACCCTGTTCTCATTACTGGGGTCGAAAAAGGCGGCCAATTGACCACCACGACTGAGGTTGAAAACTGGCCCGGTGATCCTGAAGGGCTGACTGGCCCAGGCCTGATGGAGCGTATGTTCCAACATGCTGAAAAGTTTCAAACTGAAATCATTTCTGACCATATTCAGAAAGTGGATTTCTCAAACAGGCCATTCCGTTTATATGGAGATGATCAGGAATATACCTGTGATGCTTTGATCATCGCGACAGGTGCTTCTGCCCGTTACCTCGGATTGCCTTCCGAAGAAAATTTCAAAGGTCGGGGCGTATCTGCTTGTGCAACATGTGATGGTTTTTTCTATCGTAAACAGAAAGTTGCTGTAGTTGGTGGTGGTAATACTGCGGTTGAAGAAGCGCTGTATTTAGCGAACATTGCTTCTGAAGTTCATCTGATTCACCGCCGTGACTCTTTCCGTTCAGAGAAAATACTGATTGACCGCCTGATGGAAAAAGTCAAGAACGGCAATATTATCCTGCATACCGATCGAACTCTGGACGAAGTTCTGGGCGACGACATGGGTGTGACAGGTATCCGCATTCGTGATACGAAAAGTGACAATACCGAAGAACTGGATGTAACCGGTGTTTTCATTGCTATCGGCCACAGCCCGAATACAAGCATCTTTGACGGTCAGCTTGATCTTGAGAATGGATACATCAAAGTGCAATCCGGATTGCATGGAAATGCTACCCAAACCTCTATTCCCGGGATTTTTGCCGCCGGAGATGTTATGGATCACGTGTATCGTCAGGCCATTACTTCAGCAGGTACTGGTTGTATGGCGGCATTGGATGCAGAACGTTTCCTTGATGGATTGGCAACCAAATAATCCATTTTTCCTTAGAAGCGCTATTTCGGTAGCGCTTTTTAACAAGCAACATAAAGCTTGTTTTGGTATTCCGTATCACTACCTGCTAATCAGAAGTTTTTCTTATGGACAAAACAAGACAAACTGAACTTGTTCGATGGCTAAGGCAGCAGAGTGCCCCTGCCCGTCGGTGGCTTCGTCTATCCATGCTACTCGGCCTAATCAGCGGATTATTGATTATCTCGCAAGCCTGGCTCCTGGCTTCCATCCTCCAGGCCCTGATTATGGACAATGTTCCCCGCGAAAATCTCATCAATCAGTTTCTGATGCTAGCCGCCACTTTCACATTGCGGGCAATCGTCAATGCTATTCGGGAACGTGTCGGGTTTATTTGTGGCAAAGTTGTGCGCCAACAAATCCGAAATATGGTGTTGGATAAACTGGAGCAGTTAGGGCCTGTATGGGTGAAAGGAAAGCCAGCGGGAAGCTGGGCAACGATTATTCTGGAACAAATCGAAGATATGCAGGATTTTTATTCCCGCTATCTGCCTCAGATGGTTCTTGCTACCATAATCCCCATTTTAATTCTGGTTACCCTATTTCCGATTAATTGGGCCGCAGGATTAATCTTGCTGGTCACTGCCCCCTTAATTCCTCTGTTTATGGCGTTGGTAGGGTTAGGTGCCGCTGATGCCAACCGACGTAATTTTGTTGCCCTTAACCGATTAAGTGGTAATTTCCTCGATCGTTTACGAGGTCTGGAAACGTTGCGCCTGTTCCATCGAGGGGAAGCCGAAGTTAAGCAGATCGCAGAGTCAACAGAGAATTTCCGTCACAGAACGATGGAAGTACTGCGCATGGCATTCCTGTCTTCGGCTGTATTGGAGTTCTTTGCCGCAGTTTCCATTGCCGTTGTTGCCGTCTATTTTGGTTTTTCCTATTTGGGAGAATTACACTTTGGCAGCTACGGAATGGGAGTTACGTTGTTTGCCGGCTTCCTCGCTTTAATCCTTGCTCCTGAATTTTTCCAACCCCTACGTGACTTAGGAACGTTTTATCATGCAAAAGCGCAGGCAGTCGGAGCAGCAGAATCGCTTTTCACTTTGCTCAGTAGTGATGGAGAACAAGCGGCAACCAGTGGCGAAGAAACACTAACAGATAAAGAATCCGTCGCTATTGAAGCCTGTGAACTGGAGATACTGTCCCACGATGGTCATCGCCTTGCCGGCCCGTTGAATTTTACGATGGATAAACACCAGCGGATTGCCTTGGTCGGAAAAAGTGGTGCAGGTAAAAGCTCATTGATCAATGTACTACTGGGTTTTCTACCTTATCGTGGCTCCCTCAAAATCAATGGCATTGAGCTACGCGAACTCAATCTCACTAAATGGCGCGAATGTCTGAGTTGGGTTGGGCAAAATCCACATTTACCAGAACAAACTGTGCTCGATAATATTCGTCTTGGTCAATATGATGCCACGCAGGAACAAATCCATGATGTGATGGAAAGAGCTTATGTCAGTGAATTTGTCCGCAATCTGCCTGATGGAATCAATACGGTCATTGGGGACAATGCTGCTCGTCTGTCTGTCGGGCAGGCTCAGCGTATCGCCGTAGCCCGAGCATTATTAAATCCCTGCCAATTACTGTTATTAGATGAACCCGCCGCCAGTCTTGATGCCCATAGCGAACAGCGTGTGATGACGGCTTTAAACCAAGCCTCTTACCAGCAAACCACATTACTGATTACTCACTTGCTAGAAGAAACGCTGACATATGATCAAATTTGGGTAATGGAAAATGGGTTATTGATTGAGAAAGGTGAATATCAGAGTCTAAGCCAGTCTCAAGGTGCATTTTCTCGTCTGCTGTCTCATCGTAGTGTGGAGCTATAATCATGCGCGTATTATTCCCATTTCTCGCATTATACCGCCGCCACTGGTTTCTCATTAGCTTAGGTATGATCTTGGCGATTGTGACTCTGCTCGCCAGCATCGGACTGCTGACACTTTCAGGTTGGTTTCTTGCCGGCACTGCCTTAGCCGGATTCGCAGGGTTATATACGTTTAACTATATGCTGCCTGCCGCAGGTGTGCGTGGTGCTGCCATTTTCCGCACTGCTGGTCGTTATGCTGAACGACTTGTCAGTCACGATGCAACATTCCGTGTATTAGCTCATTTACGTGTTTTTGCTTTTCAGAAAATTTTGCCGCTTTCTCCGGGAGGCATTGCCCGCTTCCGTCAAGGTGAGTTGTTAAACAGACTCGTTGCCGATGTCGAAACATTGGATCACCTCTATCTGCGGGTTATCTCCCCTGTTCTTGCCGCATTTGTTGTGATTGTAGTACTAACGTTTGGCTTAGGGTTCCTTGATATTACCCTTGCCTATACTCTCGGTGGCATTATGTTGGGGCTGCTATTGATCTTGCCTTTCGTGTTTTTCCAGGCAGGGAAACCCTACGGCAGAAATATTACTCTACAGCGCGCTCAATATCGTACATTACTCACCAGCGCTTTGCAGGGACAAGCTGAATTAACTGTATTTGGCGCACTTAAGCGTTTTCGTCAATCCATGACGGCGATTGAAGGTGATTGGCTGAAAAGCCAACAAAAACAGGCTAATTTGACAGGGCTTTCACAAGCCATCATGATTTTTTCTACGGGCATGACTGTAACACTGATACTTTGGCTCGCCGCAGCAGGTGTTGGAGAAAATAGTCAACCGGGTGCGTTAATAGCGCTATTTACCTTCTGTGCCCTTGCTGCTTTTGAAGCTCTTGGGCCAGTCACTATAGCATTCCAGCACATGGGACAGGTTATTGCATCTGCAACTCGTGTTTCT
Source organism: Xenorhabdus sp. PB62.4 (assembly GCF_014467285.1). Classification (NCBI taxonomy): domain Bacteria; kingdom Pseudomonadati; phylum Pseudomonadota; class Gammaproteobacteria; order Enterobacterales; family Morganellaceae; genus Xenorhabdus; species Xenorhabdus sp. PB62.4. The sequence goes on from NZ_NKHR01000002.1 coordinate 52,973, forward strand.
CAATTAATGCACCAAGAACCGGAAGTGACTTTCCCTGATCACGGACCACAGGCAAATAGCGCTCTCAGCCTTGAGATAAAAAATCTTGATTTCACCTACCCGGGCCAACCTCAGCCTGTATTAAAAGATATTTCTTTATCTCTGGCATCAGGAGAGCATGTTGCTTTATTAGGAAAGACCGGATGTGGTAAATCGACGCTTTTACAGTTAATAACTCGCGCATGGGACGTTAATAATGGTGAAATTCAACTCAACCAGCATCCCATTTCCGACTATGATGAAGCAACACTTCGCTCAATGATGTCCATCGTTCCCCAACGTATACATGTGTTCAGCCACACTTTACGTGAGAATCTTTTATTAGCAAAACCCGATGCCAGCGATGATGAATTAGAAACCGTATTACAACAAGTGGGCTTGGAGAACTTGCTAGGCAATGATAAGAAGCTAAACTGTTGGATGGGTGAAGGCGGTCGCCAACTTTCCGGCGGAGAACAGCGCCGTTTAGGTATTGCCAGAGCGTTACTGCACAATGCCCCTTTAATGCTTCTAGATGAGCCAACCGAAGGACTCGATTCTGATACTGAACAACAGATTTTGTCATTGTTACACCGTAGTTGCCAGCACAAGACACTGATTATCGTGACTCACCGACTGACAGGCTTGCAGCATATGGATCAGATCTGTGTTATGGATGGAGGACGTATTATTGAGCAAGGCAAACATGATGTGCTACTTGCCCAACAGGGACGGTATTATCAGTTTTATCAGCGTCAGAGCTATCCTACGCAGGAGTGATTCATTTTATGTTGATAGCTCAACTCGATAATTCATATGAATTTCCCCATCCAACCAATGCGATGGCTGAACCTAATGGTTTACTGGCATTTGGAGGAGATCTTAGTGCAGAACGCTTAAGAGTGGCGTATCATGAAGGCATTTTCCCGTGGTATTCGCCCAATGAGCCTCCTTTGTGGTGGTCTCCCGACCCTCGGGCAGTATTAATTCCCGGGGAACTGCATACGGGCCGAACACTTCTTCGGTTTATTCGCAAACATACTTACCAAATTACGGTAAACTATGCTTTCGATGAAGTGATATATCATTGTGCACAACGACAAGAAGGCACTTGGATAGGGCCAGATGTTTTGCGAGGTTATCAAGCACTGCATCATGAAGGTTTGGCTCATTCAATTGAGGTTTGGCATGATCGCCAACTTGTAGGTGGTCTATACGGTGTTGGTATAGGGACACTATTTTGCGGTGAATCTATGTTTAGCAGAATGGAGAACGCATCTAAGTGTGCGTTTGTCGCATTCTATCACCACTTTCTACATCATGGTGGCCGATTGTTTGACTGTCAGGTATTAAATCACCATACAGAATCATTGGGCGCCAAAAATATTCCAAGGGAAGAATTTCTTCAGCATCTTTATCAATTGAGAGAGCAGTCATTACAACCGGACTGCTGGTCTAAACAAGAGCTGGATTTATAATCATCACTTAGGGATTTATGCTGTTCACGGCGGGAATGTCATTATCGTCATACATGAAATGATGGTTTAAAATACGACATTCCTTTACATAATGATGGTTTTTCGGCATTATCTTGCCGATTAAAAACTATGGTTGTTACTTAGAGGATTAGATGGCCAAAGAAGACACTAATTTTGAAATGCAAGGTACTGTATTAGAAACACTGCCGAATACTGTGTTTCGTGTTGAATTAGACAACGGACACGTTGTTACCGCCCACATTTCAGGAAAAATGCGGAAGAACTATATCCGCATCCTGACTGGAGACAAGGTCACAGTCGAGCTAACTACATATGACCCTGAAAAAGGCCGTATTACTTTCCGTAGTCGCTGATTAAGATACCTTTTAACACCACAGGGGATAGTATTTTCAGCATCCACCTGTGGTGTGGCTTTCAGTTTTTATCGCCAGCCTTTATCACTATTTATAGTAATCACTAACTACAGTAATCACTCACTTACAATACAGCATCTTCTGATTTCTTATTATTTGACTTATTAGACCTTTTGGCATCCTTAAAATCATATATTAATGCTTGTTTAGCCTTATCAAGCTTAATACTGACCGAGCCTCCATGTACCAAAGAACCAAATAATAATTCATTCGCCAATGGTTTTTTGAGGTTATCCTGAATCACTCGAGCCATAGGGCGTGCTCCCATAGCTTTATCGTAACCTTTGTTACATAGCCACTGACGAGCGTCTGCACTGATTTCCAGAGAAACACCTTTTTCATCCAGTTGGGCTTGTAATTCGACGATAAATTTATCAACGACTTGCTGAATAACCTCAGAAGAGAGTGCATCAAACCAAATGATGCCATCAAGACGATTACGGAATTCAGGTGTGAAAATCCGTTTAATCTCTTCCATTCCATCTGTGCTGTTATCTTGTTCTGTGAAACCAATGGATTTACGCTGTGTCTCACGTACCCCTGCATTAGTTGTCATCACCAAAATAACATTGCGAAAATCAGCTTTGCGGCCATTATTGTCGGTCAATGTCCCGTTATCCATAACCTGTAACAATAAGTTAAAGACATCGGGATGGGCTTTTTCAATCTCATCCAGAAGTAATACAGAATGAGGATGTTTGATAATCGCATCAGTTAATAACCCTCCCTGATCATACCCCACATAACCTGGTGGTGCGCCAATTAAACGGCTAACAGTATGGCGCTCCATATATTCCGACATATCGAACCGCAGTAATTTGACATTCAATACTTTAGCAAGTTGGACTGTCACTTCCGTTTTACCGACACCCGTCGGCCCTGCAAATAGGAAAGACCCGACTGGTTTATACTCCTGACCCAATCCAGCACGACTCATTTTAATGGCTTCCGTCAAAGCCCCAATGGCGCGATCTTGGCCGAAGACCAACATTTTCAAACGATCATCCATTGTTCTCAGTACGTCTTTATCACTCGCCGACACCGTTTTTTCCGGGATACGGGCTATGCGGGCAACAACGGATTCAATATCAGAAACATTGATCGTTTTCTTACGGCGGCTGGACGGAACTAACCTTGTTCTGGCACCGGCTTCATCAATAACATCAATGGCCTTGTCCGGCAAATGGCGATCAGTAATGTATTTCACCGATAGCTCAACTGCTGCACGAATTGCTTTTGCCGTATAACGGACATCGTGATGTGCCTCATATTTAGCTCGCAAGCCATTGATAATTTGCACTGTTTCCTCTGGCGAAGGTTCAGCAATATCAATCTTCTGAAACCGACGAGCCAAAGCCCGATCCTTTTCGAAGATATTGCTGAACTCATGGTAAGTTGTCGAACCAATTACCCGAATACGCCCACTGGACAGCAAAGGCTTAATAAGGTTGGCTGCATCCACTTGTCCACCTGAAGCAGCGCCTGCACCAATGATAGTATGGATTTCATCAATAAAGAGAATGCTTTTTCTATCTTGCTCTAAGGTTTTTAACAAGGATTTGAAGCGCTTCTCAAAGTCACCACGGTACTTTGTACCCGCCAGCAGTGATCCAATATCCAGAGAATAGATAGTACAGCCCTGCATAACTTCAGGGACATTATTTTGTACAATACGCCATGCAAGCCCTTCTGCAATAGCCGTCTTACCAACGCCAGATTCTCCCACAAACAGGGGGTTATTCTTGCGACGGCGGCACAGTACCTGAACAGTTCTCTCCAATTCATTCTGACGCCCGACAAGGGGATCAATTTGACCTTTTTGCGCCAATTGATTCAGATTAGTTGTAAAATTCTCCAACCGATCTTCACTCACTACCTGCTCTTCCTGAACCGGATTGATACTGTGGTGAGAATCGTTATCCGGCTCATCTTTGCGCGTTCCATGAGAAATAAAATTCACGACATCCAAGCGACTGACGTCATGCTTACGCAATAAATAAGCAGCCTGAGATTCCTGCTCACTAAAAATAGCAACTAAGACATTAGCCCCGGAAACGTCTGAACGCCCCGAGGATTGAACGTGAAACACAGCGCGTTGTAAAACACGCTGAAAACTTAATGTAGGTTGTGTATCTCTGTCATCATTTTCGGATAACAAAGGGGTAGTTTGAGCAATAAAATTCTCCAATTCCTGGCGTAACAGCGACAAATCGACTTTACAAGCCTCCAGTGCTTCCCGCGCCGATGTGTTACTTAATAGCGCCAGCAACAGGTGCTCTACAGTCATAAATTCATGCCTGTTATCCCTTGCTTTGGCAAAAGCAATGTTGAGACTAAGCTCCAGTTCTTGATTGAGCATAAGCACCTCCTCCTAAAATCAGTAAGCCAGATCAGACTTTTTCCAGCGTGCAAAGTAACGGATGCTCGTGCTCCTTAGCATACATGTTCACTTGCGCAGCTTTAGTTTCTGCGACCTCTGCCGTATAAATTCCGCAAACTGCTTTCCCTTTATGATGGACATCCAGCATTAGTTGCGTTGCTTTTTCAACATCATAAGAAAAGAACTTTCGCAATACGTCAACCACAAACTCCATAGGGGTATAGTCATCATTATTAAGAATGACCTTATACATTGATGGCGGCTGTAGCTTTTGTTTTGCGTCATCTTCAATAAATTCTTCAACTTTCAAATCGTTATAAAACTCAGTCATTATTCTTCCGCTGGGCATTAACTTTCCGCTGGATTTTAGTATGAACTAATTCATTCTACTGCTATATATTTTATCACTTCATACAGCACTCTGCTTCCTCCCCCCTTTGATTACCGAATAAGGATTTCCCCTAAAAATCGGATACCGTTATCTATATCAAACTTTAGCCATCTGAGACAGCTTGACGTTACTTATATGCTTGACGGCGTAATGAATTTCACTACAGTATATTTTATGAACACCGCATTCTGTCTGGGCGTCTGTTCATATCCTGAAATTTTTAGTGACTCCTAAACCCGAAATCGTGATACGAGGGATAGAGAAGTATGGAAACAGGTACTGTTAAATGGTTCAATAATGCAAAGGGCTTTGGATTTATTTGCCCAACCAGCGGGGGTGATGACATATTCGCTCACTATTCAACCATTCAGATGGATGGTTATAGGACGCTGAAAGCTGGGCAAAAAGTGAATTTTAGTGTTCATCAAGGCCCGAAAGGTAACCACGCCAGCCTTATTGTACCTTTGGAAGAAAGCTCAAAATCAAAAAAAGAGTGATCCAATAAATTCGTAATTCCACGCCACAAATAAACAATGGCCTATTTGTGGCGTGCTATTTACTCCTTTGCTACTTACTACTCTGCTACTTCCTTACAAATTACTCCCTTGCAAGCGCCTCTATAGGATCAAGATGAGCAGCGTTTCGTGCCGGCAGGAAACCAAAAACTATCCCAATGACGGTTGAACAACCAAAAGCGACGATAAATGCAGCAGGGTTATAAACAAAGTCCCATTTTGGTAATATCCACTGTGCAGTCAAAGATAAGCTATATGACAGGGTAATCCCCAGTATGCCGCCCATTAGACAGACCAAGACAGATTCAATAAGAAATTGCTGCATAATATCGCTGGTTCTGGCACCGACTGCCATGCGAATACCAATCTCTCGGGTACGCTCTGTGACTGATACCAGCATGATATTCATCACGCCAATTCCACCAACCACCAAAGATATTACCGCCACTAACGTTAAGAACATTTGTAAGGTTCGCGTTGTTTTATCAATTGCTTCAATTGTTCTGTTTACATTGTAGGTAGAAACATCTTTTTTACCATGATGAAATGCCAATAACTGCTTAAGTTTTTCTTCCGCTTTATTGGCAGAGTAGCCATTCTTCACTCTGACATCAATTGAATCTAAATAGCTTTTGTTTATCAGACGGCCATTCATCGTACTGTAAGGCAACCAAATTTGTAATATGTTACCGCTATAAAACTCTTGCCCATCAGCAATTACGCCAATCACCGTCAAGGGTATATTTTCTAAAATGAGCTCTTCGCCTATCACATTATTTTGGTAAGGAAATAACTTTTTACGAGTATAGTTATCAATAATAGCCACTTGAGCCTGATGCTGAAGCATTTCTGAAGTAAAAGGCATCCCTTGGATAAATTTCATGGCATATACATGAAAAAAATCACCTCCTACACCCAATACCGATGTATTCACATCAATATTGCCTCGACGCAAACGCCCATTTGTCCTGAATTCAGGAGAAACTGCCTGAACATAATGTTGAGATTTTATTATTGAAATATCGGTGAGTTTCAGTGCCTGACTATCCAAGTCACTATCATCACCAAAATCCCCCCCCGGATAAATCTTGATGGAATTAGTTGCAATGGATTTAATATGTGATAGCACCATTAATTTTGCCGCATCACCAATCACCAAGATCGTTACAACAGAAGCAATACCAATGATAATGCCAAGCATAGTCAGTAAGGTACGTAGTTTATTGATGATCATGGCACGCCACGCCATCAATAATGCTTCATTAAAACGCCCCCAAATTTGTTGCACTGAAGAGTTTTTTACCCCCACAGAATTTATGCTCGCAGAAGAAGGAGGAGGCGATGTTTGTGTTCCGCATTCAGAAGGATGTGAATCACTCATGATACGCCCATCTTTAATTTCAATCACTCTTTGAGCCTGTGCTGCAATATTCGGATCATGAGTAACAATAATGACCGTATGCCCTTGCCGACAAAGTTGCTTCAAGATATCCATCATTTCCTGACCAGAAACACTATCCAGTGCTCCTGTCGGTTCATCAGCAAGAATGACCTGCCCACCATTCATAAGTGCTCTGGCGATGCTGACTCGCTGTTGCTGTCCCCCTGAAAGCTGATTTGCCCGATAACTGATACGATTTTCCAATCCAAGGCTTTTAAGCAACCCAACAGCCCGCTCACGCCGTTGCATTTTGGGAACACCTGAATAGATCGCCGGAATTTCAACATTCTGTTCTGCGGTTAAATGAGCCATTAGATGATAACGCTGAAAAATGAACCCAAAGTATTCTCTGCGTAATTCGGCCAACTGATTACTATCCAAACCGGCAGTATCTCTGCCGGCAACCCAATATTCTCCACTACTGGGTTTATCCAAACAGCCTAGTATATTCATCAAAGTTGACTTACCTGAACCGGAAGCACCGATAATCGCTACCATTTCTCCGGCATGAATGGATAACGAAATATTATCCAAAACATTAACTTGTTCTTCTCCAGCGAGGTAACTGCGGCTAACATCTTTTAGTTCTAGTAACGTATTCATTATGATCCCTCTACATTACTATCACTGCGACTACTTATCACTCGGTCGTTTTCCTTCAAACCAGAAATAACCTGAACATTGATATTATTAAAGGCACCTGTCGTAATTTCGCGTTTTTCTTCTTTTCCATTACGCAAGACACTAACTTCATATCGGGTAGAAGATATTTGCTTCCCTAAATCTGAAATTGGGATCATCAATACATTATGCAGAGTCTGAAGCTCTATTTTCACTTGAGCAGTCATTTGCAAACGCAGAATATGTTCAGGATTCGGAACCTTAAAACGAGCATAGTAGAAAACAGGGCCAGATTTATACGTCATTTCACCATTAGGTGTGCTTGCCGTTCCCTTCGGTGTTGGCAAGATATCTTCTAAGACACCGTGAAACTGTTTTCCGGATGCTCCCAGAATAGTAAATGATGCTTTTTGTCCGGGTTTCAGATTGATGACATCTGCTTCTGATACTTCTGTATTAACAATCATCGTATCAAGGTTTGCGATTGTCAGGATAGTCGGAGCTTGCTGTGCGGCTATCACAGTTTGTCCCTGAAATGTTTTAATATCCGCCACAATTCCTTCTATGGGGGCGAGGATATTGGTGTATTGCAAATTCGTTTCAGCCGTATCAAGTTTGGCCTTATTTTGCTGAATTCGTGCATTAATGTTATCAACTCTGGCAGCTTTAGACTGCACATCTGCTTTACTGACATCTAATTCCTGAGCAGATGTTGCATTTAATTTAAGTAACCTTTTCTGTCTGCTTATTTTAAGCTGAGCCAGTTTCAGCTCTGCTTGTGCACCGCGGAGATCGGCCTGCAATGATTTTGCCGTTTCTTGCGCTTCTACTACAGCATTTTTTGCTGTCTGCGGATCAATTGTCGCCAGTAATTGACCTTTTTTAATCTTTTCTCCCAATTTCACATACAATTCTTTCAATTGACCGCTGACCTGAGAACCTACATCAACTTTACTCACTGCATCTAATTTGCCTATAGCCAAAACACTTCTTTCAAAGTTACCCTTTATGACTGCATTAGTTTTATATGTGACAGGTTTCGGCAGGAAAAAGAAATAGCTCCATACAGATGCAATGGCAATGAGGATAAGCACTGTTGCGATCCAACGAGACTTGACAGAAAAAAGATTCATCAACAAAGCTCCACCATGAGAAAATAAAACTTCGTTACACCAATGTACTGTAGATGACATCAACGAATCCTATCAACTAGATATTTCCGATTAGAAAAACATCTAACACATTTTTTCTCTAAAACTTGGAGCACTGAATCATCAAAACTTCACGTTCAATTGATTTTCCCTCTTACCAATCAAAAAACGCTGGAAAACGTCTCTTTCAAAAGTGACGGGATAGCGCCGACACCACGTTCTGCCGAGCTTTCATCCCAAGAGTGATAAAAAACAAGTTCATTAAAGTGATAATCTATTTATACCTCTAAGGCCGGAAATTTCTACACGTCCCAGAAACATATATTCCTCCTTTTACCTATCGGATTTACTTGATTTTATTTATAACAGCCACTCTATTAGAGATTAAAAATGCGTTGAGTTTCAGTATGCTTATCCTTATCCTATTTGTTATTTTAGTGTAATCACTTTGTTTCCCTACGCTTATTAGCCCTTATGACTGGTTTTAATTATCAGAACTAGATAAAAAAACCTCTCTTACTGGATAAGGATGTGAATTATGTATTCAGGACTGTTAATTATTCTTTTGCCTTTAACTCTAGGCTACCTTATTCATCTTAATAAGAAATCGTTGCTCACGCAGGTACACAAGCTACTCAATGTCATGGTTTATACCATTCTTGTTCTGATGGGCATCAACCTCGCCATGTTGGAGAATCTGGGCAGCAATTTGCTTTCTATCTTGCTGTATGCAACAACATTTTTCCTATGCACTTTTATTATTAATATGCTAGCGCTTTTCCTATTGGATAAACGCGATCCGTGGATTATTAATACACATAAACAGGAACAGCCACCGTCCCGATTACATATGGTGTTAGATTCCGTCAAGTTATGTGGCGCATTAATATTAGGGTTTCTTATTGGCTTAACAGGCTGGTCATGGTTCCATTTTTCCAACCGTGCCAGTACAGTTGCATTGATTTTTCTACTATTCTTGGTTGGTATTCAACTGCGCAATAACGGCATGAGCTTAAGGCAAACGCTGTTGAATCGTCGTGGTACGATTATCGCTATAGTCGTTGCCATCAGTTCTCTGCTAGGCGGTGTGCTGGCTGCATTTTTGCTAGGATTACCTACCAAGACAGGTCTTGCCATTGCATCGGGATATGGTTGGTACTCCCTTTCGGGAATTTTAATTTCCGATGCTTATGGGCCGGTATTTGGCAGTACAGCATTTTTCAATGACTTAGCTCGTGAACTGGCTTCCATTATACTCATCCCCATGCTAATAAACCGCTATCGTTCAACCGCATTAGGTTTAACAGGCGCGGCTTCAGTCGATTTTACCTTACCTATCTTACAACGCTGTGGTGGTGTAAGTATCGTACCAGCAGCCATTGTTCATGGCTTTATATTGAGTTTAATGACTCCGTTGTTCATTGCATTTTTTACTCAATAAAGAACTATCTTGATTTAGCATATAAACTGACTAAAAAAACCTTTTTAGTATGAAAATTAATCCAACTCGTAAAATAAAGAGCAAAAAAGCAATCCAAAAAATGCCTATTACTTGATTAGTTAAGTCACTAATCTAATGAAAACAACAATTTTATGCAGACATTATTGCATAGTTATGCTTATAGGATTAATATCTCAACAAATAACTAACTATTCATATTCTTCGCATGAGCATTCAATTAAAAAACATAAATTGTTTCTATGGTAAACATCAGGCTCTGTTCGATATCAATTTTGAATGTACATCAGGAGAAACTGTCGTATTGCTAGGGCCAAGCGGGGCCGGCAAAAGTTCATTGCTGCGTGTTCTGAACCTACTGGAGATGCCTCGCTCTGGGCAACTCAATGTGGCAACTCATCAGTTTGATTTTAAGCAACAACCCAATCACAAAGAAATTCTGGCATTACGACAAAAGGTTGGCATGGTCTTTCAACAATACAACCTGTGGCCACATTTAAGCGTAATGGATAATTTGATTGAAGCACCTTGTCGAGTCCTGAAATTGTCTAAACAACAAGCCCGGGAAAAGGCAGCAAAACTTCTCTCTCGTCTCCGTTTAGATGAATTCGCTAACCGTTTTCCACTGCATCTTTCTGGCGGACAACAACAACGTGTCGCCATTGCAAGGGCGTTAATGATGGAGCCACAAATTCTGTTGTTTGATGAACCCACTGCTGCACTTGATCCGGAAATCACCTCTCAGGTTATTGATATTATTAAAGAGTTGGCAGAAACCGGTATCACGCAAGTTATTGTGACTCACGAAGTGGAAGTGGCTCGTAAAACAGCAAGTCAGGTTGTATATATGGAACAAGGCCACATTATCGAAAAAGGTGACGCAACTCATTTTATGCGGCCTCAAACAAAAGCCTTTGCTCATTATTTATCACACTGATATACCATTCTTCATGAACAACAGGATATGGCTATGAAAAAATTATTGTTTGCAGTTTTGTTGAGTGCAATGACCTTATCGGCAACCGCAGCAGAAAAAACGGCACTCCGTTTTGCAACAGAAGCCACTTACCCGCCATTTGAATTTATTGATGCAAACAATAAGATTCAGGGATTCGATGTCGATTTAGCAAATGCCATATGTGCAAAGCTTCAGGCTGAGTGCACATTCACTAACCAATCTTTCGATAGTCTCATTCCCAGCCTGAAATTTCGCCGTTTTGATGCACTGATGGCAGGTATCGATATTACGCCCGATCGCCAAAAACAAGTTGATTTCACCCATACCTACTATGATAACTCAGCCATTTTCATTGCCATCAAAGGAAAATTCGCTCACATTGGCGATCTCAAAGGTAAACAAGTCGGAATACAGAACGGAACTACACACCAAAAGTATTTGATGGAACAACATAAAGAAATCAAGACCGTACCTTATGATAGCTACCAGAATGCAATCCTTGATCTGAAAAATGGTCGTATTGATGCTGTGTTTGGCGATACAGCAGTCGTTAATGAGTGGCTGAAAAAGAACCAGAAATTAGGTACTGTTGGTGATAAAGTAACAGATAAAAACTACTTTGGTACCGGTTTAGGGATTGCAGTTCGTAAAGGTAATACTGAGTTACTGAACAAACTGAACAAAGCGCTGGCTGAAGTCAAACAAGATGGCTCTTATGACACCATCTATAAAAAATGGTTTGAACAATAAACTGGCTCCCAATGAATGAACTACAATCTTTAATCAATGCCGCCGGAATTACCGTCGGCCTTGCCATCTCTTCACTTATCATTGGCTTGGTGCTGGCAATGCTTTTTGCCGCGTGGGAATCCATACGCTGGAAACCTATCGCGTTGTTAGGCTCCTGCTGGGTTACATTGATCCGGGGGCTGCCTGAAATTTTAGTCGTTCTCTTCATCTATTTCGGAAGTTCACAACTTCTCATCATGTTGTCAGAAGGTTTTGAAGTTAACCTGGTTTTCTGGCAGTTCAACATACAGATGGAAATTGATAACTTTGATGTCAGCCCCTTCCTTTGTGGCGTCATCGCCCTTTCACTATTGTATTCCGCCTATGCTTCACAAACGCTGCGGGGAGCATTGAAAGCCATCCCGATAGGGCAGTGGGAAGCAGGCCAGGCATTGGGGTTAAGTCAAACCCGCATATTTTTTCGTCTGATTATGCCGCAGATGTGGCGTCATGCCCTACCCGGACTCGGTAATCAATGGCTGGTTCTGTTGAAAGATACTGCTCTGGTTTCCCTCATCAGCGTTAATGATTTAATGTTACAAACAAAAAGCATTGCAACCCGAACACAGGAGCCATTTACATGGTATGTGATCGCCGCGGCTATCTATCTGGTAATTACATTGGTGAGCCAATTTATTCTTAAACAACTTGAAATGCGCACCACTCATTTTGAACGGAGTGCTTCATGATGTTTGAGTATATCAAGGATATTTTACCGGGCCTGCAAACCAGTCTTAGTCTGACTTTCATAGCCTTACTGACTGCATTTATACTGTCTGTTGTATTGACTATGATTCTGACAATGAAATTGCCCGTACTCTCTCAATTGGTCAAAGGCTATATCACGCTATTTACCGGAACGCCTCTTCTCGTTCAGTTTTTTCTGATTTACTACGGGCCGGGACAATTTCCATCAATAAAAGAATATCCGTGGTTATGGCAACTCATGTCAGAACCGTGGCTATGTGCAATGGTTACACTGGCATTGAACAGTGCTGCCTACTCAACCCAATTGTTTTATGGTGCGGTTAAGGCCATTCCAGCCGGGCAGTGGCAATCTTGTCAGGCTCTTGGTATGTCCAAAGCACATTCTATGCGCATTCTGCTACCTTATGCTTTTAAACGGGCGCTTTCTTCTTATTCCAATGAAGTCGTGCTGATTTTCAAGAGCACTTCGCTTGCCAGCACAATCACTTTATTGGATATCATGGGGCAAAGTCAGCTTCAATTCGGTCGCAGTTATGATGTCACGGTATTCGTTGCCGCTGGTATCATTTACCTTTGTATCAATGGCCTTTTAACACTACTAATGCGTATGATCGAACAGCGGGCATTATCATTTGAACAACGCAATTAACTGTTTGATTAATCGGCGCATGTTTTGCTTACTCCTGTGATAACCTCAATTTATCACGGGAGTAAGCAGGTAAAATCAGCAGATTACTTTATATCAAGAGCTAAACATCAAAAACCAACAATGCCAATGTTTCATAATGTTCAGTATGAGGAAACATATCAAATAACTGCACTTTTTCTATTCGATATTGTTTGAGCATGGCAATATCTTTTGCCATCGTCTGAGCATTACAGCTTGAATAGAGAACAAACTTGGGAGCCATCCGACCAAGATACTCACAAAGTTCTTTGCCAATACCTCTGCGAGGCGGGTTGACCAGTACTAAATCAGGTACTTGTGATTTATCAAGCGCAAAATGAGTAGAATCCAGCGCCTGAAATACCACATGTTCCAACCCGAGGCTTTTGGCTGAACTTTTAGCACAATCAATAGCTTCAGCACTGATTTCGATCCCCGTCAGCTTGGTTTCTTTATCTGCACAGTGCAAACCAAAACCACCTGCACCACAAAACAGATCCCACATGCTACTGATATTTAATTCCCTGACCCAACGCCCTGCTGTTGCATACAGCTCAGAGGCAATATCTGGATTCGTCTGGAAAAAACTACGCGGACGAATATACAACGGGATACCGTTAAAAGTTTCCTTCAACATCTTGAGTTCAGTGAAAATGATCTCTTTTTCGCCTTCCAAAATTGCCATATGAATCGGTTGGATATTGGCGGACACCACTGTCACTTGTGGCAACTGTTCCTGCAACCATGGTAATGCTCGCTCTAACTGAACCAGTTTTGTTTCTGAACGCAAAACAAAGCGCAGCATCATTTCACCATTGGCACGGCTCTCCGTCAGAAGAATATATTTCAATTCTCCTTTCTTACGCTCAACGTTATAGGGAACTAAGCCAGCTTTAGCGATAAATATTTTTATTGCATCAAATACTGGCTGAAAATATTGTGGGTACAACGGACAATCACAAAGATCGACTGTTCTACCATCGCGATGCAACATACCAAGCAACGGGCGCTCAACACTACCACTCACTACCATCTTGGCTTTATTACGAAACCCACTGGTCTGGCTGGTCACTGGCGGTAGCCAGTGTATTACTGATGTTTCCTGTAAAAGTTGTTTTAAATGTTGTTGTTTATCAGATAATTGCTGTGAATAGGACTTATCGAGCCACTGGCAGGAGTGACAATGCCCCGCGGTGTACTGCACACATTGCATTGTAAAAAACCGTATCAAAAAATATTAGTGCAAAGTAAATGTTGATGTATTCGTCGAAGCCAATGATTCTTCATCTTCCACTTCTACTTCCATCTCACTTTCCATATCATGATTGACATAGAGAAGATTATTGCTGTGAATTTCGAAAATCACATTAGCAATTTGTTCTTCACCTTGCTGCATAAAATTGGAAAACTGCGTGAAAGTCATACCTGCTGCGATAGGAAATGCCTGACAAACAATCAGCTTAGGTAAGTTTTCATCCTGAACATCAAGAAATGCCTTAACTGTCAGGGAACTGGCATTAATCTGACTTAAATTGGCAACCAATGGAATGATCGCCGTTGGCCTAACTTCTGCCAGAGCAGAAAACAATACGACATCCCCCAACAGATCGATCTTGGCATCAAACAGGCCATCAATATTCTGCATATGAGGCAAATGCAGGACTGAGTTTGAATCATTCTCAAAATAAGAAATTTTGAGCCGTTCAAGCCACGTGCGCAATGTTGACAAATCGGGAATAACCATAGAATCCATCGAAATTAACCTCATATGACCAAGAAGTTACACATGCTACTTTGGGAAACGCCCTACTGAGTAGCAGCATGACCAATAATTAACCTATTTTATTTTTTCATCATCAGAAAAAGGCTGATGATTTTTATCTGCTTTCTTATGATCAATTCCCAGAAAGGAAAGATTATAGACCGCACGCCAGATAATATGGATAGCTGCTGGTATCAAGCAACCGATACCCAATAAGATCATAGCAATGTGAGCTTCTGTCGTCATTAATAAAGGTGATAGAATTATGCTATCAGTGATCGACAAATACGCCAAGACTAATAACCCGATGCCCAATACTTCCAATAAAATAACCAAATTGGGCATATCAGCCAATGAACGCATCTCTTTTGATGGGTTTATTTTCATTTTTGACCTGCTTTCCCAGCCTTAAAAATAGATCTTTTGTCACTTATCGTCAGGCTATCATACCTCAATCCCGCCAATTGGCAGGACTAATTACAACAAAAGGCAATTCCTGCTTTTTTTTGTGGGCACTTACAGGCATAGTAACTCTAGATGACAATCTATAAAGTTCACGATCATTACCACTTAAGGAGTTGTTTGTATGTATACTGTCATTTTTGGCCGCCCGGGTTGCCCATACTGCGTTCGTGCTAAAGAACTCGCTGAAAAATTAAAAGCAGAGCGCGACGATTTTGATTATCGCTATGTTGATATCTGGGCTGAGAACATCACCAAAGACGACTTATCAAAAACAGTAGGTAAACCTGTTGAAACTGTTCCTCAAATTTTCATTGATGAGAAGCATATCGGTGGCTGCACTGACTTTGAAGCTTATGCTAAAGAAAATCTAGAGCTATACAAATAACAAAAAAATAACTAGCCAGAACGCGAAGCATCAAAAAAGCCGCTATCCAGCCGAAAACGTTTACCTTACTGGATAGCGGTCACCTTAGCTATACCCCCTTCAAAAAATTCATCCCTCAGAAAAAATTTTTCGTTTTTTTTCTCAATGATGAGAACTTTCACTCCATAGTGTAGTCTTAATTATTGCCACTGCTTTTCTTTGATGTCCCCATATTGAGGAGCCCGATAGTCATCCACTTTGGTTAAAGGCTATCGGGTTTTTTTGTTGTTTTTGTGATAATGACAAGAGAGAGATTACTTTTCGTTACTATCACCGCTATATTATTTACTCATATGGTTTCAACAATAGTTAAATAAAGTGATGAATCAAAGTGATCATATTTATGACTTTGTATTATAAAATTACTATTTTAACTTTAAGTTGCTAAAATAAAATCATCATGTTACGTAAATATCACGTTTGTGAGGCTTACTTTGCTAGAACAACTCAACCACAAATTGTTTCTTTTTATCAATGCAACACCCGATTCATCACCCATGATAATTTGGCTTGCAGTCTTTATCGCAAAATATTTAGTATTTGTTTATCCCATCACATTAGCCATTTGTTGGCTTTGGGGCAAAGAAGAAGCCATCACACATCAACGTACCGTCGTCAGTAAATCCTGTGTCGCTTTTGCCTTTGGAATGGCAGTATCCTATATCCTTGGCATACTTGTTCCACACGCCAGACCGTTTGTTGAAGGTATTGGCTATAATTTCCTCTATCATGCCCCTACGGAATCTTTTCCGAGTAACCATGGCACAGCCGTATTCACTTTCGCATTAGCATTCATCTTATGGCACCGAATCTGGTCAGGTGTAAGCCTAATAGTTATTGCCTGCGCCATTGCCTGGTCCCGTGTCTATGTTGGTGTTCACTGGCCGATTGATATGATTGGGGCATTTTTAGTAAGCCTATTAGGCTGTGCTTTCTCTCAGGTATTTTGGGGCCTATATGGTGAGCGTTTGCAAAGTAAACTTACCCGCCTTTACCAGTTCTGTTGTGCATTCTTAATCCGAAAAGGGTTGGTAAAAAATTAGTCAAATCTCAAAGTCATATCCTATTAGATTGCAAATTGCAGCGCTGCACAATTTGCAAAATGAAAGGTAACGATATGTCGCTGGAAATTCATACTAGCAACGAATTTCCAGTGAACATTTACATTTTAAACTCTAATCCTTTAATGTAATTAGGTTTACCTTAAACCCAATAGGCTTGTTAAATTTAAGGTTTTATTTTATTCAATTTATTTCGTAACATTTATGTTACTCTATGTAAACAGACAAAATATCCAAATAAAATCCTTCGTTATATTTAACAATATACATCCATAAAATGATTACCATTTCTTCATAAACACAGATTCAATGATTGATATTTACACACAACAATCAACTAAAGACAATAGCTCCATTAACACATAATCAATAAAAACAAAGTAATAAGAAAAAGAAAAAACATCATATTCAATCAAGAAATAAAATATTATTTTTTAATAAAAATCAATATATTACAGAGGAACCCGTGTTAAATTAAAAAGACAAAAATAAAAAATTAACATTAATTATATTTATTTAAATATTCATTAACCAACAATCAAGAAATTTATTAATATATGAATATTATTAAATAATAATATAGGTCAATATAAGAATTTAAAACAAAAATAATGATATCATCCTTGTTAAATTCTTCATTCTATTTTCTTTAATATTTGATCAACATTTCAGCAAAGATTTATAACATCTTTCCTTTTTTATATAAATCTTGCAATTGCGAGAGTGATCACGGTACATTTCACTGAAAATAAATATATTTCCCCTATCAAAAGTCAGGAGTTAAATTTTTTGATTTGGGCATTAAAAATACAGTGAACAAGAGTTACCGCTCCTTTTCCTTTGTTTAAATGTTCTGTTTTAAATGAACATATTTTGGCCAAATTATTAATGTAGTAATAAAAATGTAGTAATAAAAACGTTTAGATAAACATCAACGCAATATCTGACAACTTATTATTCATATAAAAATCCAACTCGCGCATTTAATTAATGGGCGAGTTTAGCAGTTTTTAAATTTTACTTTACCGCGTTATTTCGGAGATATTTATGGACACATCTCAATCAGGTTCAATCGCATCCCCTGCTGCCAGCAAAAGCGAGCATGCTACCTGGCGTAAATCAGACACTGTATGGATGTTGGGGTTATATGGCACAGCCATTGGCGCTGGTGTTTTGTTTCTCCCCATCAATGCTGGCATCGGTGGCTTGATTCCTCTTATTATCATGGCGATACTCGCTCTTCCCATGACATTTTTTGCTCACCGTGGGATGTGTCGTTTTGTTTTATCTGGCAAAAGCAGCGGTGGAGATATCACCGGCGTGGTAGAAGAACATTTTGGTAAAGTTGCCGGTTTTCTGATCACTATTCTCTACTTCTTTGCCATTTACCCTATCCTGCTGGTTTACAGCGTGGCACTGACCAACACAGTAGAAAGCTTTATCGTAAACCAGTTACAAATGAGCGCTCCACCACGTGCACTGCTGGCACTTATCTTGCTTCTTGGTGTAATGAGCATTATCCGCTTCGGTGAGCAAGTTATCGTCAAGGCCATGAGCGTACTGGTATTCCCATTCGTCACTGTTTTAATGTTGTTGGCTGTGTATTTAATTCCTCATTGGAACACCGCTATCTTTGATACTCTGTCACTGGACAGTGCGATGTCGTCAACAAGCAATCATGGCCTGCTATTCACTTTGTGGCTGGCGCTCCCTGTTATGATTTTCTCTTTCAACCACTCTCCAATCATCTCTGCATTTGCAGTAGCAAAACGTGAAGAATACGGTGAACATGCAGAGAAAAAATGCTCACGTATTCTGGGTTATGCTCACATCATGATGGTAATGACTGTCATGTTTTTTGTCTTTAGCTGCGTACTGAGCCTGTCTCCTGAAAATTTGGCAGAGGCAAAAGCACAGAACATTACTATTTTGTCTTATCTGGCTAACCATTTTCGTGTACCTACTATTGAATACATTGCTCCATTCATTGCTTTCATTGCCATTACTAAATCTTTCCTTGGTCACTATCTGGGCGCCCGTGAAGGTTTCAATGGTATTGTGAACAAAGCACTGAGCACTCAAGGCAAAACAATTCAGCACAAAACGCTGAATCGTATCACCAGCATCTTTATGTTAGTCAGTGCGTGGATCATAGCTACACTTAACCCAAGTATTCTGGATATCATCCAGTCACTGGGTGGCCCTGTTATTGCCATGATCCTGTTCATCATGCCAATGTATGCCATTCATAAAGTTCCGGCTATGCGCAAATATGCAGGCAAACCAAGCAATATCTTTGTTGTTGTAGCAGGTTCAATTGCTATTTCTGCGGCAATTTACTCAGTCATGTAATCAACGTAAAAAAAGCTGCTGTTTGTGCGGCAGCACCAAAAAATGCCAGTCACCAAAAGGTTGACTGGCATTTTTTCACGTCATGTTGTTATGTAGATGTATCAAGTCGTTTTAGCTCTCACTAACTGAATAACGAACTAAACCAACCGCTCACGGTTTTTACAACGAAATCCCACATACGCCCCAAGAAGCCACTTTCTTCCACAGCTTCTTTAACTACCAACGGACGCTGATCAATAACTTTATCATTGAGCATAAAATTCACAGTGCCCACCGCTTGGTTTTTCTCCAGCGGTGCTTCAAGGGAAGTTTGATTCAATGTAAAACTGGCTTTTAAATTACCCACCTGCCCACGAGGCACTATCACTGAAGCATCTTTTTCAACCCCTAAAGCGACCTCTGAACGCGTCCCGTACCATACTTTTTCCGTCACCAGCGTATCACTCGCCTTTAGGGGGATCGCCGATTCATAAAAACGGAATCCCCATGCTAAAAGTTTTTCACTATCAGAAAAACGCATCCGATCACTGGGCGCACCCAATACCACCGAAATCAAACGCATTGGCCCTTCTGTTGCTGATGCGACCAGATTATAGCCAGCGCCACTGGTGTGTCCGGTTTTCACACCATCCACATTCATATTCTGGTTCCACAATAAGCGGTTACGATTAGGCTGACGGATATTGTTAAACGTAAATTCTTTCTCTTTATTCAGAGCATACTCTTCCGGCACATCACGGATCATGGCCTGACTTAACAGTGCCATATCACGGGCGGTGCTATATTGCCCGGCCGCATCCAGACCATGGACAGTTTTAAAATGAGTATTCGTCAATTCCAGTGTTTTCGAATATTTATTCATTAAATCAACAAATGTGTCCTGACTGCCTGCCACATAATCAGCAAGGGCAATACTGGCATCATTACCGGACTGGATGACAATACCGCGGTTCAGATCTATAACCTTAACTCTGTCACCCGGTTTCAAAAACATTAAGGATGAACCTTTAAGCACTGGATTACCCGTAGCCCAGGCATCTTTGCCAACGGTTACCATATCTTCTGTAGAAATTTTTCCTGACTTAATCGCCTGCCCAATCACATAGCTGGTCATCATTTTGGTTAAACTTGCCGGATCTAACCGCTCATCAGCATTATTTGAAGCTAGAATTTTTCCGCTGGCATAATCTATTAATATATAAGCTTTAGCATCAATTTCAGGTGCAGCGGGTTCGTCCATTGCATACACATTGGCACCCGCTAACCAAAAAACACTCAAGCCAACAACAAAAGATTTTATTACCGGTGTCTGTCGTTTTTTTTCCATCATCAGTCGCCCTTTTCTTTACTACTCAACTTTGTATATATCTATAAAGTAAAAATAAAAACTCTTATTAATATAGGATGTTATAAGAGAAGACTCCAACCCAATAACGTAAAGATTCTCTTGTTATTAGCCTGATTTTGTTATGATATTATCAATAATTCCGAATGATCTTATATGAGAAAAAAATAATGCTAACAATCTGGGGTCGTAAAAACTCATCAAATGTGAAAAAAGTCCTTTGGTGTCTGGAAGAATTGAATGTGCCATATCAACAAATTGATGTTGGTGGAAAATTTGGCAAACTCAATGATCCTGCATACCTACACATGAATCCGAATGCTGTTATTCCTTGTTTGCAAGACGGTGATTTTATTTTGTGGGAATCAAATGCAATTGTACGTTATATTGCAGCGAAATTCGGCCAAAATAGCCTTTACCCATCCGATCTTCAAGAACGAGCCAGCATTGAGAAATGGATGGATTGGGTGGGTTGCAATCTATTTCCTCCCATTAAACAGTTCATGATCAGTTTTATCAGAACACCAGAAGATCAGCGCAACCTCAAAATTATTACCCAAGTTTTAGCAGAAATTGAAAAATTACTGAAAATTGTCGATGACACACTCAGTCACCAACAATACCTTTCCGGTGCTAAGTTTGGCATGGCTGATATCGCTCTGGCTCCGCTGGTTTATTTGTGGTTAAACGTAGAGATAGATCGCCCTTCCCTGCCAAATCTAGAACGCTGGTATCAACTGTTAACCGAAAGACCCGCTTTTAAAAAGATTGTTATGATCGAAATAAATTAATCATTAACTCATTGGCATTCTGCCGGGATCTGGGAACTGGTATTCAAAACCCAGTTCCCGACAGATCCGGCTACCATCAACTACCTTGCTTTCAATTGCCTTTGCCTTATTTTCTGGCTGTAAAAATTCTGGCGGCGTTAAATCAAGTTGCCGGCTGGCTAACGGATAATATTCTGATCTTTTCGGGTGGATGGGTGCACACAGATTATAAACATGCCCCCCTTTTGGTTGCTGGATAAGTAGCTTAATGGCGGAAATAACATCATCCTGATGTACCAAATTAACCGCATTTTCTCCTCCCTCAATTGCCTTTCGCCCCGCAAGAAAACGCCCAGCATGGCGCCCATTACCTACCAGGCCAGCCAAACGTAATATATCGACCGATGTATTGGGTAACTGATGCAGCCAATTTTCCAATTCCACCAACGCTGTTGCTGATTGTGTTTCAGGAGACAACGGTTCATCTTCATTGAGATAACCCACAGATGAGCCATAAACTGAAGTGGAACTGGTGAAAATAATTCGTGGAACAGCATATGAAAGCGCAGTATCGATAATCAGTTGCACGGCTTTGACATATCCTTCCCCTCCACCAGCAACCCCACTAACCGGTAATGTTAAAACCAGCACATCGACAGACATCAGTTGCTCAAGATCATCCATTTTACAGACGATTTGAGGGCTTAGTTTCAATAGGCGGCAATCGATACCACACATACATGCAGCTTCAACGCCATCCGATGTTGTTTTACTGCCAACTACCTGCATACCACTACTTAGTAGTGCTTGCGCCAATGGCATTCCTAACCAGCCTAGTCCAATAATCGAAACTTTTTTTACCATGGCTCTTCCCCAAGACTGACATGATTTTGATTATTAGGTCAATATATGACCATGGCTAACATTACCCGTATATTTCCCTAATGACAACAGCCCTCATTTATTATGAAAAACAATTAATTAACACAAAATAAATACCTTTTTTAAAAAAAAGTTTGCTTTTCATACATAAAATCATATAGGTTAAACAGCAAGCAACCAATCCTTAGTCGCAAACATAACGTTAAGTACAGTCATCGTTAAATACGTATATACCCTTTATAAAAATAGCACTTACATAACGTCAAACGTAGATAGAGAGCTTCCACATTATGAACCGTATTCAATTCAGCCATCATCATCACCATCATCCTGATTAGTCTTTCAGGCTGCTGCGTGCTGGAAGACATTTAATCCGTCTTCCGGTGGCATGAATACGACAAAACCCCCGGAAGATTTTCCGGGGGTTTTTTGTTTCTGGCTTCTACGATTTAAACACTGACCGAATATTAAGATAGGGTAAAACACAACATGTTAGATAAGACACGCTTACGGATAGCCATCCAGAAATCAGGCCGCCTTAGTGATGATTCCAGAACATTGCTGGCGCGCTGTGGGATCAAAATCAATTTACAACAACAACGCCTGATTGCATTTGCAGAAAATATGCCCATTGATATCCTGCGCGTCCGCGACGATGATATTCCTGGCTTGGTTATGGATGGTGTTGTCGATTTGGGCATTATCGGTGAAAACGTCCTTGAAGAAGAATTACTGACTCGTCAGGCACAAGGAGAAACCCCGAGTTATTTAACGTTACGTCGTCTGGATTTTGGTGACTGCCGTCTTTCCCTCGCGGCTTCCTTTGATTGCGAGTATACAGGGGTGGAATGCCTGCAAGATGCCCGTATTGCTACATCTTATCCACACTTACTAAAACGTTATTTAGATCAGAAAGGCATACGCTTCAAACCCTGCCTTCTCAATGGTTCTGTTGAAGTTGCACCTCGCGCAGGGCTAGCGGATGCCATTTGTGATTTAGTTTCAACCGGTGCCACATTGGAAGCCAACGGGTTGCGGGAAGTTGAAGTGATTTATCGCTCAAAAGCCTGCCTTATCCAACGTGATGGAGAGATGCCAGAAGCTAAGCAACGGCTCATCGACAAACTGATGCTCCGCATTCAAGGGGTCATTCAGGCACGAGAATCCAAATACATCATGTTACACGCTCCCAATGATAAGTTGGAAGAGATTATTTCCCTACTGCCGGGAGCCGAACGCCCCACCATTCTGCCACTCGCAGGCGCACAAAATCGTGTCGCTATGCACATGGTCAGCAGTGAAACCCTATTCTGGGAAACGATGGAAAAACTCAAGGCATTGGGTGCGAGTTCCATTCTCGTTCTGCCAATTGAAAAAATGATGGAGTAAAATTTGATGAATATTAATTTTAAATCCATCATCCGCTGGCAAGAATGCACCCCAGAGCAACAAAAAATATTGCTGGCTCGCCCGGCTGTCGCGGCA
This sequence comes from Xenorhabdus sp. PB62.4, assembly GCF_014467285.1. Lineage (NCBI taxonomy): Bacteria > Pseudomonadati > Pseudomonadota > Gammaproteobacteria > Enterobacterales > Morganellaceae > Xenorhabdus > Xenorhabdus sp. PB62.4. The sequence goes on from NZ_NKHR01000002.1 coordinate 76,529, forward strand.
TCAGATGATATTGCTTGCACAGTCAAACAGATTCTGGAAACAGTAAAAACACGCGGCGACCAAGCGTTACAAGAATTCAGTCAACGCTTCGACAAAACGATGGTGGAAGCCATCCGGATCACGCCAAGTGAAGTAGATTTAGCTGTCAACCGCCTGTCCCCCGAAATTAAGCAGGCTATGCAGCAAGCCATGAATAATATTCGTCAGTTCCATGAGGCCCAAAAACCAGTAGAAATTGAAGTTGAAACCCTGCCGGGCGTTCGCTGCCAGCAAATCACTCGCCCAATAAACTCAGTCGGGCTTTATATTCCCGGCGGTTCAGCCCCGCTGCCTTCTACCGTATTAATGCTAGGCACACCAGCCGACATTGCGGGTTGCCGTAAGATCATCCTGTGTTCTCCACCTCCCATTGCCGATGAAATTCTCTATGCGGCACAACTGTGCGGGATCACTGAAATTTTCCAAGTTGGTGGAGCACAAGCCATTGCAGCAATGGCATTCGGTACAGAATCTGTTCCCAAAGTAGACAAAATTTTTGGCCCCGGCAATGCCTGGGTCACAGAAGCCAAACGGCAAGTGAGCCAATATATTGACGGAGCTGCAATTGACATGCCCGCTGGCCCGTCAGAGGTACTGGTTATCGCTGATCACGGAGCTAACCCTGTATTTACTGCCGCAGATTTACTTTCTCAAGCGGAACATGGCCCGGATTCCCAAGTCATGCTGCTAACACCTGACGAAAACTTTGCCGGACAAGTCATCCGTGAAATTGAAGCCCAGCTCACGATATTGCCACGCCAGCAGATCGCAAACCAGGCTTTGCAGTCTAGCCGCATCATTATTACAAAAGATCTCTCCCAATGCGTGGAGATCAGCAACCAATACGGCCCTGAGCACTTGATTATTCAAACCCGCCAGCCTGAACAATTAGTGGAACAGATTACCTGTGCTGGCTCCATATTCCTCGGTGACTGGTCGCCAGAATCTGCGGGGGACTATGCCTCTGGCACCAATCATGTTCTGCCGACCTATGGCTATACTTCAACCTATTCCAGCCTCGGTCTGGCTGACTTTCTAAAAAGAATGACCGTTCAGCGACTCACACCACAAGGGCTGAGAAACCTCGCTCCCACGATAGAAACGCTGGCACAGGCAGAGCAACTCATCGCGCACAAAAATGCGGTTACATTACGTATGGCTGCTTTGAGTAACGCAAACTTAGAATCATAAGGCTAAGGATCAATCATGAGTACGGTTTTTGATATCAATTCACTGGCAAGAGAAAATATTCGTCATTTAGTTCCTTATATGTCAGCCCGCCGTCTGGGAGGCAAAGGTGATATCTGGCTAAATGCGAATGAATACCATACCGCACCCGATTTCCAATTTCGCGAGAACACTCTCAATCGCTATCCTGAATGTCAGCCCGCCGCGGTTATCCAACGTTATGCCAATTATGCTGGCTTACAACCGGAACAAGTTCTTGTCAGCCGTGGAGCGGATGAATCTATCGAACTGTTGATCCGCGTTTTTTGTGAACCAGGGCGTGATGCCGTGCTGTTTTGCCCGCCCACTTATGGCATGTACAGTGTTAGCGCGGAAGCTTTCGGCATAGAACAAAAAAAGATCCCTGTCAGTGCCAACTGGCAACCCGATGTTGATTCCATCAAAAACAATTTGGATCGTGTCAAGCTTATTTATATCTGTAGCCCTAATAACCCCACTGGTAATTTGGTTGAACCTGCGGCATTACGTCAGATCCTTGAACTCACTCGTCACCAGGCCATTGTTGCCATTGATGAGGCCTACATCGAATTTTGTCCGCAACATACTACCATTCGTTGGCTGCAAGACTACCCTCACTTGGTCATTTTGCGAACCCTCTCGAAAGCTTTTGCTTTGGCTGGATTGCGTTGTGGATTTACGTTGGCTTCTGCCGATATTATCGCGCTGATGCTGAAAGTGATTGCCCCTTATCCACTTGCAACGCCTGTCGCAGATATCGCTGCACAAGCGCTAACGGAAACGGGTATTCAGACAATGAAAAATCGTGTGGCAGAAATTGTCAGTAACCGGATTTATCTTCAGCAAGAGCTCAGTCAATTGGCACTGGTTGAAAACGTGTTTCCGAGCGAAACCAACTATATTTTGGTGAAATTTACCGATGCAGAAATCGTATTCAAGATGTTATGGGATAAAGGAATCATCTTGCGTGATCAGAGAAAACAGCCGGGATTAGAGAATTGCCTGCGCATTACCATCGGCAGCCGGAATGAATGTGAACAGCTAGTCAGTGCCATTAATGCACTTTCCAGTCAAACTCAACAAATCAAGGAAACTGAGAACCCATGAGCCAGAAAATGCTTTTTATTGACCGCGATGGAACATTGATCACCGAGCCGCCTAGTGATTATCAAGTTGATCGCCTTGATAAATTGGCTTTTGAGGTTGGAGTAATCCCCGCCTTACTGTCCCTGCAAAAAGCCAATTACAAATTAGTGATGATTACTAATCAGGACGGATTAGGTACTGCCAGTTTTCCACAAGCGGATTTTGAACCACCCCATGCCCTGATGATGCAGGTTTTCACTTCACAAGGTATTCATTTTGAAGAGGTGCTGATCTGCCCACACAAACCTGAAGATAGCTGCAATTGCCGTAAACCCAGACCCGGCTTGGTAGACAAATATCTGGCAGAAGATGTCATTGATACCGAAAACAGTTATGTCATTGGTGATCGGGAAACCGATTTGCAATTAGCCCAAAACATGGGAATTAAGGGTATTCGTTACCAATCTGAATCATTTGGATGGTCAGCCATTTGTGAAAAACTGACTCGAAAAGATCGCCAGGCACATGTTGAACGCAAAACCAAAGAAACAGCCATTGATATTGAAGTCTGGCTGGATCGCGAAGGTGAAAGCCGTATCAATACCGGTGTTGGTTTCTTTGATCATATGTTGGATCAGATTGCGACTCACGGTGGGTTCCGCATGAACATACAAGTCAAAGGCGATCTCTATATAGATGATCATCACACCGTTGAAGACACGGGTTTAGCACTGGGTGAAGCCTTGAAGCAAGCATTAGGAGATAAGCGGGGAATCGCCCGTTTTGGCTTTACATTACCAATGGATGAATGCCTTGCCCGTTGTGCCTTAGATATTTCCGGTCGCCCACATCTTGAATATAAAGCTGAATTTAAACATCAGCGTGTGGGAGATTTAAGTACAGAAATGATAGAACATTTCTTCCGTTCCCTCTCCTATACAATGGGATGCACCCTGCACCTGAAAACCAAAGGAAAGAATGACCATCATCGGGCAGAAAGCCTGTTCAAAGTTTTTGGCCGAACATTGCGGCAGGCCATTCGCATAGAAGGCGATACCTTGCCTAGTTCAAAAGGTGTTTTATAAGGGATGCTATAAAGGACGTTATGATGAAAATAGTTATTCTGGACACAGGTTGCGCTAACCTCGCTTCTGTTGCTTATGCCATCCGCCGATTAGGTCATGATCCAATTATCAGTTTAGACGCAAATGTTGTGCGTTCAGCCGATAAACTGTTCTTGCCCGGCGTGGGCACGGCTACCGCTGCAATGGAGCAACTCGAGCAACGCCAATTAATCCCATTGATTAACTCACTCTCTCAACCTGTACTGGGTATTTGCCTCGGCATGCAGTTATTGGCTGACATCAGTGCGGAAGGCGATAACGTTCCTTTGCTGAAATTAATTAACGCACCTGTCGAAAAAATGGTGACCAAAGGATTACCATTGCCGCATATGGGCTGGAACCAAGTACAGGCACAGAAAGGGCATCCTCTGTTTCGCCACATTGCAGACAATGCCCGTTTCTATTTTGTTCATAGCTATGCGCTGCCTGTCGGTGAATATACGATTGCTCAAACGGAGTACGGCAATATATTTAGCAGTGCCGTTGCGAAAGACAATTTCTTTGGGGTGCAATTCCACCCTGAGCGTTCAGGTGCGGCAGGCGCACAATTATTGAAAAATTTTCTGGAGATGTAATCCCATGATTATACCAGCATTAGATTTAATCGACGGCAACGTGGTGCGTTTGCATCAAGGAGATTACGGTCAGCGCCGGGATTATGGCAATTCTCCACTTTTGCGTTTGCAACAATATGAGCAGGATGGCGCTGAATTACTGCATTTAGTGGATCTGACAGGGGCAAAAGATCCTGCCAAACGACAGATCGCGCTTTTAAAAGAGTTAGTGGCGGGTGTGACAGTACCTGTGCAAGTTGGTGGAGGCATTCGTTCAGAAAACGATGTCAGAACGCTTCTTGAAGCAGGTGCCAGCCGGGTTGTAATTGGCTCGACTGCAATTACCCACCCTGAATTAGTCAAACAGTGGTTTCAACAATATGGAGCGGAGGCGATTGTACTGGCACTGGATATCCGCATCAGTGCCGATGGGGTTAAACAAATAGCCATCAGTGGCTGGCAAGAAAACAGCCATGCCACCCTTGAAGATGTCATTGAACAATATCTTCCTGTCGGGTTAAAGCATGTGTTATGTACCGATATTTCCCGTGATGGCACATTAAGCGGCTCCAATATCGCTCTCTATCAGGAAATCAGCCAACAATATCCACAAATCCAGTTTCAAGCTTCCGGCGGTATTGGCAACCTTGCCGATATTTCTCCTCTGCCTGCGTCTGGTGTAGCAGGTGTTATTGTCGGGCGTGCATTATTGGAAGGAAAGTTTACACTGACGGAGGCTATACAATGTTGGCAAAACGCATAATTCCATGCCTTGATGTCCGTGATGGGCAAGTCGTCAAAGGCGTACAATTCCGTAATCATGAAATTATTGGCGATATCGTTCCTCTCGCACAACGCTATGCCCAAGAAGGCGCAGATGAGTTAGTGTTTTACGATATTACCGCCTCGTCTGATGGCCGTGTGGTGGATAAAAGCTGGGTAGCAAAAGTTGCTGAAGTCATCGATATCCCTTTCTGCGTGGCGGGTGGCATTAAATCCATTGAAGAAGCAGGGCAAATTTTATCGTTTGGGGCAGATAAAATTTCCATCAACTCCCCTGCACTTACTGAGCCGGATTTAATTAACCGCTTAGCTGATCGTTACGGAGTCCAGTGTATCGTTGTAGGTATTGATACATGGTTTGATGAGAAAGCCAACAATTATCAGGTTTACCAGTTTACAGGTGATGAAAAACGTACAACCGCAACGCGCTGGCAGACATTGGATTGGGTCAAAGAGGTACAACAACGCGGAGCGGGTGAAATTGTCCTGAATATGATGAATCAGGATGGTGTCCGCAATGGCTATGATCTTACGCAACTGAAATTAGTTCGCGATATCTGTGCTGTGCCACTGGTCGCTTCTGGCGGAGCCGGAGCACCAGAGCATTTTCTGGATGCGTTTAAACTTGCAAACGTTGATGGTGCTTTAGCTGCCTCCGTTTTCCACAAACAACTTATTAATATCGGTGAACTCAAGCAATATCTTGCTACACAGGATGTCGAGGTTAGAACATGTTGACAGCACAGCCATTAACAACACAAAAAATCGAAAAGCTGGATTGGGAGAAAGTGAATAACCTGATGCCGGTCATCGTCCAACATGCTATTTCCGGAACAGTATTAATGTTGGGCTACATGAATCAGGAAGCACTGAATGTCACGCTCGACTCAGGTAAAGTGACCTTTTTCTCCCGTACCAAACAACGGTTATGGACAAAAGGCGAAAGTTCCGGTCATTTTCTGAATCTGGTTGATATTTATCCCGATTGTGATAACGATACCCTACTCGCCCTCGTAAATCCTGTTGGCCCAACCTGCCATAAAGGAACTGAAAGCTGCTTTGCTTCCGTACAAACTGACTGGGGTTTCCTCTATCAATTGGAACAACTATTGGCAAGCCGAAAAAATGCTTCGCCGGACAGCTCCTATACTGCTCGCTTATATGCCAGTGGAACAAAACGCATCGCCCAAAAAGTTGGCGAAGAAGGTGTAGAAACCGCGTTAGCAGCTACAGTCAATGATAGAAAAGAATTGACCAACGAAGCCGCAGATTTGATTTATCACCTGCTGGTTTTACTCCAAGATCAAGAACTCGATCTTAGTAGTATCATTAATCAATTGCGGGAACGGCACTCAACCAAAGAATCATTTTCGGTGCAGGAATAGAGGTTTCGAAAAATAACAACCACTTCGTCAAGCTATATATACGAAGTGGCTTCTTGCTATCCTATTAGATAACCTTTTATATCTGAGTAGGATGTAGTATCAATTATGGTGGCATTCAAATTTTACTATTCAAAACACCTAGCAAATTGTAAACCCATTAACAGTGATAATTAGAGAAGCCTATTTACTCTATTTAGCAGCCACAACCACCCGGTGTGCACATGGGAACTTCAACTGAGGCGACAAAATTGCTTGAGGCTGTTCCACAGTTAAAAACCCCATAGTGTGTACAGCCTTCACCAACCACACTAAACAAACTGTGGTATCGGCTTTTGCAAATGATATCTGCTGTATTTCGACATATTGGCACCGCTTTCCCTGTTTCAAATACATGTTCTTGATCCAACATAAAGCGAATGGGGGAATCAGGGAGATTACCTTTGTACATGGCGACTTGACCATAATCTTCACAACTATCTTCTAGATCAATCTTGAATAACCTGAGAGTCATTGAATACAATCTTGCACCCCCCAGTTTTTCTTCAATGGGTTTGTTGCTAATAGTCTTTAAATTGCTTGCAACAATTCGTATATCCCGAAAGCCTGCATCACGCGCTATTCGCACAAAGTCACCATAATACAATACATCACCAATACATTCCCCAATCAGTAATGGATCATTTTTTAACTCTTGGGAAAGTCTGCGATCAGAGAAAATATCAGCAAAATAAATTTCTCCACCAGGTTTGAGCAACTGGGCCATTCCCTGAAGCACATCAGATTTTGCAGCAGCTAGATTAATGACACAATTGGAAACTATAACATCGACACTATTTGGCGGTAAATTGAGTAGATCCAAGGACTCAATATTACCATGTATAAAATGTACATTACTTGCGTTGTAGCCATAGGCTTCTCGATGATATTCGACGTAGCTCTTGGCAAATTCAATTTGCTCAAGAGTAGTATCCACGCCGATAACGTTCCCTTCTGGTCCTACCAACTTAGATAAAATGAAGCAATCTCTCCCGCCACCACAGCCTAAATCCAACACAGTTGATCCAGTCAGCAAAGGAGGAAAAGGTGTACCACAGCCATAAAAACGCTGCTGCACATCTGGGTGAATTGCCTTTAGTATAGCTTTGATCTCATCAGAAGGCGGTTCATCTACCGTGCAAACATTAGTTACCAAGTCTTCCTTGCCCGAAAGCGTTGTACCGTAGTAATTCTGTACATTTTCAACCCGCCGAGACAATTGTTGTTCTTTCGTTTCCATCATTCTATTCCTCTAATAAAACCCAACCTTAGTCCAGACATGGCTCTAATAACGATCAATCTAAGACGTTTATTTGCCTGTCATCTAAGCAATCTATTTAATACTCACCATATCCAGTAATTACACACGGTCATAGCAACTTGTTTAGCATAGTGTTTATTCACATCTTCAATAAGTAATAACCTTCAATTAACATGTTTTTTAAATAAATAGCGGCCTACTCATTTTGATTAACATTCAGAAAAATAGTAAAGCCGCGTAACCTGCGATCATTGCCATAGCAAGGATAACAATTACAAAGGCCGCCAAGAGCTTAAATGTAAATAGGGATCGTAATAAAATTAGCTCAGTCAAGCTGGCGCCAGCACCACCGATAATTAACGCCAGAACCGCTCCAGCACTGACTCCTTTCATCATCAAAGCTGCTGAAAGCGGTATCAAAGCTTCGGCGCGAAGATACAACGGTATTGCAATGACAGCAGCAACTGGGATAGCAAAAGGATTATCTGAGCCAGCATATTCTTCAAGAAGACTAGTAGGAATATAGCCATAGATCACACTGCCTATCGCTATACCGATGAATAAATACGGTAGTACATTCTTAAAATCTGACCAAGCTTCCTGCCACAGACCGCTATACTTGCTTTTTGGACGAGCAGCTTTAGTGGTTTGGCTATCGCAGCAACCTGTAGATTGCGTGGTTATCTGGGTAGCAGAACAACAGGGAGCCGCCATTGATTCACAACTGTTTGATATCGTGGGCTTAACGTCGCAACTACCCCCAGAAACTCCGCAATCGGACGCTTCTTCGTGGCGTACATAACGCTCAAATCCCAATTTTTGTAGCGACCATCCGGCACCAAGTGAGATCAGAAGAGCAGAGAGTACGTAAATAGCTGTTAGTGTCAGACCAAAAGTAGCGACAAGCAATACAACGATGATGGGATTCAATAGAGGGGAAGTAAATAAAAATACCATCGTTGGACCAAAACCAGCTCTGGCACGAATTAGCCCTTTCAACATAGGAATGGTCGAACAACTACAGAAAGGGGTGATAGATCCGAGGACGGCAGCCAAAAAATATCCCCTTCGGTTAGCACCCAGTAAGGCTTCCACCTTGGATGGAGGTATATGCCGCTGGAGAATACCAACCAACAAACTAATACCAATAAACAAGGCTGATAACTCTATGGCGAGGAAGACAAACATGTTTAAAGTTTCTTGCAATTGAGAAGACATTCTAAACCTCCAAATATCTATATTTCTAGTTTTATGGAAATATTGGGGATATTAGATTGCTATTGCAGTTCCTGTCAATTATATTTCTAGAAACATTGAAATTTTTGTTTAGAGACACGTATGAAACACGAAGAAGTCGCAGCAAGCCTGGCTGAACTGGGGAATAGCCACCGATTAGCTATATTTCGCTTTTTAGTTAAGGCCGGCCATCAGGGAGCCTCCGTCGGAGAAATTCAGAAAGCCCTAGGTATTCCGGCTTCAACACTATCACATCATCTAGCGCGCATGGTGAAGGTTGGATTAATCCGTCAAGAGAAGCACAGTCGTACTATTGTGTGTATACCTGAGTATCAGCACTTGGAAAATTTGATCAACTTCTTGCAAGAAGAGTGTTGTATGGGGATTTCGGTTGAACACTTCACCGAACAATCATGTGGGTTATGTAAAAAACAGAAGTGATAGAAGGAGACTAATATCTCTATCAAATATACGGAATAAGGTCACAGTAGACCTGATTAGGGGATGACAGCGAAGATTTTTTATCATTTATAGCTTAACTTGCCTATCACCTAATGAAAAACACATTCCCTAAGGGAAAATGTGTTTTTCAAAGGGATACGCAATACTAACAAACAAAGCTGTTACAAGAGAGCAATATGACACTAAAAATCACTACTCAATGAATTATATTGCCGCTTTAAAGATAGCAACAATCTCTTCATGTGAGGCCTGAATTGGATTGGTGAATCCACAGGCATCTTTCAACGCATTGGTTGCCAATATTGGCAAATCTTCTTCTTTCACCTTCAATGCGGATAATCCAGCCGGAATATTGACATCTCTTGCCAATTCACTAATTGCCTGGATACAGGCGTCAGCGCCTTGCTCATCATTCAGATCTGCTACATCAACTCCCATCGCTCCGGCAATCTCTTTTAGGCGAGCCGCAGAAACTTTTGCATTGAATCTTTGTACATGTGGCAGTAAAACCGCATTACAGACACCATGTGGCAAATCATAGAACCCACCTAACTGGTGTGCCATAGCATGGACATATCCCAAAGACGCATTATTGAATGCCATACCTGCCAGGAACTGGGCATAGGCCATATTCTCACGAGCTTCCATATCATTGCCGTCTTCAACGGCACGGCGCAAATAATTGCTAATCATTGTCACTGCTTTTAATGCACAGGCGTCAGTGATTGGGTTCGCAGCGGTAGAAACATACGCCTCAATGGCGTGAGTCAAGGCATCCATCCCGGTTGCGGCTGTCAGGCCTTTTGGCATACCTGCCATCAAAGCAGAATCATTGACTGACAGAATAGGCGTAACATTTTTATCCACAATCGCCATTTTAATATGACGTTCAACATCCGTAATAATACAGAAGCGTGTCATTTCAGAAGCAGTACCCGCAGTAGTATTAATAGCAATCAAAGGTAACTGCGGTTTAGCTGAACGATCAACGCCTTCATAATCACGAATATCCCCACCGTTGGTCGCCACCAGCGCAATACCTTTTGCACAGTCATGAGGTGAACCGCCACCCAAAGAGATAACGCAATCGCAACGATGCTGGCGCAGAATTTCCAAACCTTCCTCAACATTAATCGTTGTCGGGTTTGGATTCGTTCCATCATAAATCGCACTTTTTATCTCTACCTCTGCCAGTAAAGCCTGAACCTTTCTGACAACACCAATCTCGTTTAGCACGCGGTCAGTAACAATCAGCGCTTGTCTGTAGCCATAATTTTTTATTAATTCAACGGCTTCAGTCATGCACCCCATACCAATTTTATTCACTGGCGGGATAAAGAAAGTCGATGCTGCCATTTGGAACCCCTTAAATTTTACTGAATTATTTCAAATTTCAATGTAAGAGAATTGAATTACAATGTGGCATTTATCTGACCCAGTAATTTTGACCAGAATCAATAATTGCCTATGTAAGAATAAAAAAATAGGTACTAAATTTTAGTTTGAGTTTATGTAGGAGAAGATTTTGCTAAAAAATGACATTTTCGAACGTCTAACTGCTTTGTTGGATACTCACAATGCTCGTTATCGTGTCATGGAACATGCCACAGGTGGTCGTTCAGAAGAAGTTGCAAAAATACGGGGAACTCAGTTAGGCCAAGGCGCAAAAGGCCTGGTCTGTCATGTGAAAGGGAATGGTTATCGACAGTATATCCTTGCTGTTTTACCTGCTGACCAACAAGCTGATCTTGCCACTCTCGCCAGACAAGCAGGAGGAAGCCGGGCATCGTTGGCAAGCTCAAAAGAAGTTTCTGAATTGACACGCTGTGTCTTTGGCGCCATTCCACCGTTTAGCTTTCATCCGGATTTGAAGCTCGTTGCCGACCCACTCCTATTCGATCGCTATGACGAACTGGCATTTAATGCCGGTAGTCTGGAACGTTCAATTATTTTGAATACGGAAGATTACCGTCGTATCGCTATACCAGAATTAGTTGCTTTTCGAAAAATAGCCGATTAAAGCTAACTTCAAGAAAATACGCTATAAATTCCAGTTAACTTAAATAAGGTTTACATTTTGCTATAATTTAACCAGATGAAATGAGTGATTATTATATGAATAATATTTTTGTTCTAGTAATACTCAGTCTGGTTATCCTCAGCCTCGCTGTATTGCTTTACTATCATGATGCTGAGATAGCGCACTGGTTAGAGAGATTTGCACAACGGTTGCTCAAGTAGCAACCTCTGAATTAATATGTTTCATTCAACAAAATAGGGTGTTGATAACTCAGCACCCTATTCTTTGGACATTAAATATTTAATAAAAAATATTAAACGATTATTCCAGCCATTCGGTGTGGTATACACCTTCTTTATCGGTACGCTTGTAAGTGTGCGCACCAAAGTAATCACGTTGTGCCTGAATCAGGTTGGCTGGCAAAACGGCTGAACGATAGCTGTCGTAATAAGAAATGGCAGCAGAGAATGTTGGTGTTGGGATACCATTCTGTACGCCATAAGAGACAACATCACGCAGAGCTTGCTGGTATTCGTCTGCAATTTGTTTAAAGTAAGGAGCTAGCAGCAAGTTAGCAATAGCGGGGTTTTCATTGTACGCATCCGTGATTTTTTGTAGGAATTGCGCACGAATGATACAACCGGCACGGAAAATCTTGGCAATTTCGCCGTAGTTCAGATCCCAACTATATTCATCCGAGGCCGCTTTCAGTTGCTGGAAACCTTGCGCATAGGAAACAATCTTACCCAAGTACAGAGCACGGCGAACTTTCTCGATAAATTCAGCTTTGTCGCCATTGAATGGCTGTGCTTCCGGGCCAGACAGCACCTTGGATGCCGCCACGCGCTGATCTTTCAGGGAAGAGATATAACGTGCAAATACAGATTCCGTAATCAGTGTCACTGGAACACCCAAATCCAACGAGCTTTGGCTAGTCCATTTCCCGGTACCTTTGTTGGCAGCTTCATCCAGAATCACGTCAACCAGATATTTACCTTCTTCATCTTTCTTACGGAAAATATCAGCAGTAATTTCGATCAAGTAGCTGCTCAGCTCGCCTTGGTTCCAATCGCTGAATACTTCTGCCAATTCCTGATTGCTGAGGTTCAATGCGTTTTTCAATAAGGAATAGGCTTCCGCAATTAGCTGCATATCACCATATTCAATACCATTGTGAACCATCTTCACATAATGGCCGGCACCGTCTGCACCAATATAAGTGACGCAAGGCTCGCCATCAACCTGAGCAGCAATCTCTTTCAGAATAGGCGCTACCAGTTCATAAGCTTCTTTTTGACCACCGGGCATAATTGAAGGGCCTTTCAGTGCACCTTCTTCACCACCAGAAACTCCAGTACCGATAAAGTTAAAACCCTGAGCAGACAACTCACGATTACGGCGAATAGTATCCTGAAAATAGGTGTTGCCACCATCGATCAGAATGTCACCCTTATCCAAATGTGGCGTCAGTGATGCAATGGTTTTATCCGTAGCTTCACCTGCCTTAACCATCAACAGAATACGACGTGGCTTTTCCAGTGAATCGACAAATTCTTCAATGGAATAACTTGGAACTAATTTTTTCCCTGGATTTTCAGCAATAACTTCGTCAGTTTTATCACTGGAGCGGTTAAAAATGGATACAGAGTAACCACGGCTTTCAATATTCAACGCCAGGTTGCGCCCCATTACCGCCATACCGACAACACCGATCTGCTGTTTGGACATGAATAACTCCCGTCTAATAATGACTGCTGCCCCACCCAAGATGCAGTACGTGACGCAATATGTCATATGCAACACATGCCCGTATGCAACAAAACAGAGTGGACAATTTGTTAATGAAGTCACATGTTAACTCAGGAAAGGCCACAGGGGGTAGTTATTGATGCAATCGATACCGTCGTGACGTTTGTTTGCTGAAAAAATTTCCAACTAAGATAAATCGACTATTGATATTTCGTCCTTCAATACCCATTATTCAATAGTCGGCAGAAGCCGTCATAATAAAAGGTAAAATAAATTGTATGGAATGGATCGCTGATCCGACGATATGGGCCGGTCTGGCTACTCTTATCGTTTTAGAAATTGTTCTCGGAATTGACAACTTAATATTTATTGCCATTTTGGCAGACAAACTTCCTGAAAAACAGAGAGATAAAGCTCGCCTGACAGGGCTTTCCTGTGCTCTGGTTATGAGGATATTGCTGCTATTCAGCCTGTCTTGGCTCATTTCCCTGACCAAACCACTCGTTACCCTATGGGATCATCCTTTCAGCGCCCGTGATTTAATTATGCTGATAGGGGGACTTTTCTTGCTGTTCAAAGCCACAATGGAATTGAATGAACGGCTGGAAGGGAAAACGATACATAGCAATCAACAACGCAAAGGAGCCAGCTTCTGGCCGGTTGTCGTGCAGATTATCGTCCTGGATGCGGTATTTTCACTGGATTCCGTTATTACTGCTGTAGGCATGGTCGATCACATTGGTATCATGATTGCCGCAGTTATCATCGCCATGATCTTGATGATATGGGCCAGTAAGCCTCTGACGAAATTCGTTAATGCACATCCCACAATCGTTATCCTCTGTCTTAGTTTCTTGTTGATGATCGGTTTCAGTTTGGTTGCAGAAGGCTTTGGTTACCACATACCGAAAGGCTATCTCTATGCAGCTATCGGTTTCTCCATCATGATTGAAGCATTGAATCAGTTTGCCCAATTCAATCGCCGCAAGTTCTTGAGCGCTTCCCGTTCTCTGCGTGAAAGAACCGCGGAGGCCGTTCTTCACATTTTAAACGGCAAACGTGAAAACGCTGCGTTGGATAATCATACTTCCAATCTGATTGCGGATGGTGCTGATAACGAAGAAGTCTTTGAGCCTCAAGAGCGCCAGATGATCGCCCGTGTTCTCAGCATGGCTCAGCGTACCGTCAGCAGTATCATGACTTCACGCCATGATGTTGTTTATCTTGATGCCCATGCTCCGGCTGAAAAATTGACTCTGTTGCTGGAACAAAAGCCGCATACGCGAATTGTCGTCACCGATGAGACAACCAGTGATGAACCTCTCGGCGTAGTGCACGTGATTGATATCCTCAACCAACAACTGACTCACAATGCCTTCGATTTACGGAAATTGGTGCAACAACCGCTGATTTTCCCGGAATCCCTCTCTTTGCTGCAAGCATTGGAGCAATTCCGTCTGGCGCAAACACATTTCGCGTTTGTCGTTGATGAGTTCGGTTCTGTTGAAGGTGTAGTCACAGTAACAGATGTGATGGAGACCATTACCGGTAACCTGCCTGTGGGTGGCGGAGAGATCGATGCCCGCCATGATATTCAGGTCATGGAAGAAGGGTATTGGGTTGCCAATGGGTTTATGCCACTAGAAGATTTGGTTCTTTACGTGCCACTGCCATTGGATGAAAAACGCGAATACCAAACACTGGCTGGTTTGTTAATGGAACACTTGCAACATATTCCACAACAAGGCGAACAATTGCAGATTGGTGATTATTTGTTTGAACCACTGGAAATCACTAGCCACCGTATCAATAAAGTAAAAATTACTTCATTGAAAGTGGAAGAAGAAGTGGAAATGTAACACGCCAACCTGAAATTAGATGGCTACTGAGAAAAACCGGCATAAAGCCGGTTTTTTTATTCCTATATGTTTTATCAGTTTGGTTCAATTTTTAGGCTATTTACTTATAACTTCCCTAAGTACAATTAACGCCATTCAATGGTAGTTAGCCGCTAAAGATGACGTTGAGGGACGGCTGGAGAAAAGTAAGAATGGAGCTGATATCCCAGATAAACA
Organism: Xenorhabdus sp. PB62.4; assembly: GCF_014467285.1. Classification (NCBI taxonomy): domain Bacteria; kingdom Pseudomonadati; phylum Pseudomonadota; class Gammaproteobacteria; order Enterobacterales; family Morganellaceae; genus Xenorhabdus; species Xenorhabdus sp. PB62.4. The sequence goes on from NZ_NKHR01000002.1 coordinate 91,545, forward strand.
AGCCCTTGTGCGAAATTTAGGCTTGGGTGATTTGGTAGGATCAGACCTTGAATCACGTCGAATCGGGGAAGATCACACCATCATCAAACTGGGTGAGATATTCATGCTAAATGGGCTTGTGGTTGGAAGTGAACCTATTGGCGAATTTAATGTATCTGTGATTGGTGGGGTGACTTATTATACTCACTTCTACAAAATCACACTGCCCACGGCCTTGCCAAATGGCATTATTTCATGCCAGGCAAGTATTGTCGGAGATAGTTTTGATAATCAGCATCCTAGTTATTTGGCTGATGTCAAAACTCGGCGAGATAATTCAGACGGAGTTGGCTTGTCGAAAGATACACTGACGGTCTCCGTCACGACTAATCAGCTTGGCTGGGTACCGCACTTCTACTATCAGGTTGTCGGGTATTAATACAGTAAGGTATTAACAGAAATAGGCATTAAATCAGGTGATCGCCAAAGCGATCACCTGACCTAAACTAAAATATCAATTTCTTTTCTATTACTACACATAAACCGACGATAATGCACGACCAAGATTAGACGTCATAGGTAATATTTACCCTCTCTTTGTCTTATTTCTGACTTTATGATTTGTGACACTCTAAGCCATTTTTTTAATTAAAATTTGCATACATGGTTAACATTACGTATTAATGATTACCCCTGTTTTTTATTCAGCAATTCCTCTAGTTTTTTAAGGTTCTCATTATCGTTGTTTTCGAGCCAATCTTTGATGGATTTTTTGGCTCTTTCTTGTATCTCATCACGCAATACAGATTCCACATTCAACATATATTGCAGGTTATTCCAATCACCATAAACGCGCAGTGGCACTCTTAACTTCGCCAGACGACGTACCAATTCGTTCTGTTGACCCCATCCACCGGTCAGTTGCACCCATAATGAAACATCGGTGTTCTGTTTCAGTAAATTCGCTTTTCCTTTACCCTGAATATTGAGAATACCGGAAGTTGCAGTAAGTCCACTAATATTAATCTCACCATGATCCAATTGTGCTTTCACTGACATATTTTTCGCTTCTGTAAAATCATCTGTATTCGTAGGTTGACTGACTTGATCAGTTGCCCGGGAAAAAGATTGCTGAATAAGCTGTGGAATATTCAATCCTTTCAGGCGCGCGTTTTTCAGATCGATATTCAAATCACCCTGCCAATAATGGGAAACGGCATATTCGTCATACCCTTCCCCCACAAGATCACCATCTACGTTAATCTGACCATTGAATATTGGCGGTAATGCTAATGCGGTTAACAATGGCTCCAGTTCAATTTTCTGTAAAAATGGCTTTGTATGTAATTTTGCAGGAGTCACTGTGGCATCAATCGTGGTTGGCAGCGCAAAATGTCCACCAAATAGATTGCCGTTTAACTTTTCAATTCTCGCCAAGCCATTATTATTCACAGCCTGCAAACCAAAATTATCAATATTCATCCCCTGATAAATGAGCTTATCTGCCATGAATGAGACATCAGCATCAACGCCTTGCAAAAAAGTAAGATCGTAATTGGACAATGGCGAGACTGATGCCGCGATCACTGGTTTTGAGGAGTTATTTTCGATTCGATAATCATGTTTTGACTGCGGGGTATTTTTCGGTAAGACATCCCACCCTAACAGATTGTCCAGATTCAATTTTGGCGATGTCAGGTTGATGGAATATTGCGGCTTATCTTTCAATATGGCAGTAATATTACCTTTCAGCTCGTTCTCATCATTCACCATCAACGCTATTTTTTGCAGTGATATTGATTCAGGTGAAGCCTGATATTTCACTGTAGCACTGCCCGTCCCTTGAATTCCGGCAGATGGCAAACCAACACCCTTTAATTGATACGTCAGGGAATTAATGTCAGCCAACATCTTCTGCGGATAGTCGGAAATATCCACTAAGGCACCAAGTTCAAATGCCAATTCTTTCTGATTCTGATTAATTTTACTGCTGAGTTTGAGGTCAACGTGATTTTTATCATTGCGTTCCAACAGTAAATTGATACCACGAACATTTAATTGGGAATGATCACTAGCTTGCCAGATCAATAAACTATCCACTACTTTGATTCTGGCAATATCCAATTTCCAAGCCTGACGGCCAGAGACGGCGGGATAGCGAATATCACTTTCCGGCGCAATCGGGGCTTGCAGCCGTTTCTGCGGCTGACTATCTGGGGTGAATCGCAATACAGCCTCTTTCAGCATCACTTCTTTAACTGAAAGCTGGTGGGATAACAGAGGCAATAATTCCACGTCCAGACGCATATTTTCTGCCACAATTGCCGGCTTTTTAGCATCCTGAGCGGTCAATGATACCTGCCCAGTCAGAATGCTCAGTTTTGGCCAGGCATGCCAGCGTAAATCATCCTGAAACACGAGCTGGTAGCCACTCTTCTTTTGTACCTGTTTGACTATATAGTCACGGAAATCATTTGGGTTAATTAACATGACCAGCGTAGTTAAACCAGCAACAATGACTACCAACAAAATAACGAGTGTCGTCAACAATCTTTTCATGACTTCCCCAGTCTCATGTCTACAAGATGACTATTTTCACCAGAAAGCTTTACCAGAAAAGATTAATCTTCACTGATACGGCTACCTACGGCTCCCTGCTGATTTTTATATTTAGCATCCTGACGCCGGTTATAAGGCCGTTCAGCCGATCCCGAAAGCGGTTCAAAGCTCAATGCGCCTATGACCATTCCGGGGCGTAAAGCCAAAGGCAGTTTGCCCGAATTATAGAATTCCAGAACGATTTGCCCCTGCCAACCCGGATCAATACGATGCGCAGTGACATGCACCATCAGGCCGAGACGCGCCAGAGATGAACGCCCATCCAACCAACCGACTAAATTATCAGGCAGTGTGACAGATTCCAGCGTTACCGCCAAAGCCAATTCACCGGGATGGAGGAAAAATGCTTCTCCATCCGGCAAAGTAATTTCATCGCTCATGACACGGTCAAGTGCCGCATTGACTTCCGCCTTAGGTCCACTTAAATCAATGTAAGCGGCAGTATGACCCCGAAAAACGCGAAACTGATTCCCAAGGCGCACATCAGCAGTTGCCCCATTAATACGTTCAACAGGGGGACGTGGGGTAATTACCAGCTTACCTTCATCTAGCCATTTAATAATGTCACGGTCACAGAGTCGCATTATTTCCTCTCAAATACGATGATACTTATGAATGCCTGAACAGCAGATTATTCGCAAAATTGGCCAATTTTGGCTTTTAAGATATCAATGGCCACGCGGTTCTTCCCACCACGAGGTACAATAATATCGGCATATTGTTTTGATGGCTCGATAAATTGCAGGAACATGGGCCGTACCGTTTTCTTGTACTGTTCCATGACGGAATCCAATGAACGCCCACGTTCATTCACATCGCGTTTAATACGGCGCATCAAACAGATATCCAGTGGTGTATCGACAAAAATGGAAAAATCCAACTCTTGACGCAAACGCTTATCCGTTAATAGTAGGATACCTTCGAGAATAATGACTCTTTTCGGTTCAAAATGAATGGATTCAGGTTTGCGGGTGTGTTCAACGTAGTCATATTGCGGCAATTCAATGGAGTTTCCGGCCTTCAGTGCCTGGAGATGTTCAAACAGTAAATTGTGATCCATTGAACTTGGGTGATCATAATTAACTTTATAACGTTCTTCCATTGGGGTGTTGGTTTGATCTTTATAATAGCAATCTTCTGGAATAACACCGATATTATGATCACCAACCTGAGCGCGTAATTCTCTATAAAGTGTGCTGGCAATTAGGCTTTTGCCTGAGGCGGAGGCACCTGAGATACCTACGATTGTACACTTATGTGCTTCATCAGCCATAGTAGAAATAACCTGGTTAAAAAAGAAAAAATAAAGTGGGAACATGGTATTCACGAACACCATGTGTGGCGGATTATAGGGAGTTAGTGGCTTCTATTCCAGAGTAAACAAGATAAGTCTCGTTTTTTTCGATACGCTTCGCATAAAAATTCCGCGATTTTATGCTTCAAGTGGAGAATACGCTAAAAATAATCCTTCAATGGTATGTAATTGAAATATGGAAAGTGATGCGAGGCATTTCGGCAGATAAAATAGACATCACCGAACATAGGTCAATGGCTCTGTAACCGTAGGAGCCATTGACCTACGTTTTTAATACTGAATCACTCAAATATCATAAACCACCACAGGATGATAATAATATCAATGAGTTACTCATTAATTTAACCGATTAAATCTCTCAACAAATTGGTTATACTCTCGTATCAGTTTGCCGACAGAACCATTTACCAACCATTCAGAAGACGTGCCTAAACGTTTTTCCTCAAAATCTGAATAAGGAACTTTATCCCTGATCCTGCGGATACGTTCTTTCGCCGCCTTAGCATAACTGTCAGCTTGAGTTAATAGAAAGTTATAACCTATGTAGGAGTGGTCACCCGCATTCTGACGTTCTGCAACCAAGGGAAGCGCATTTTCTGTCTTGCTTTGCAATTCAGCAACCATAGCGAATGCTTGAGCAGTATCAAAAGTATCCTCTTCGATCATCTGATTGATTTTTTTGGCATCAATTAAGATTGCCAGACTATAATATTCCAACGTTCGACCATCTTCTTTTTCTATTTGCTGTAAAGCGGTCAGTTGACGTTCATCATTAATCTTTTCAATAGATTGAGAGAATTTTTCAGACACTGGTTCAAATACCTGATAAGCAGCGATCAATTGAGGATGTTTTGCTTTGCCTTTAGCAAAACCATCATCTTTGTGATCACCTTGGTCATAATAGCGATTCAGTGCATTGATTTCTGCGACAAGTTTTACTGATGACTCAATATAGTTAATAGCAATATCATCAATCGGCTTCAATTCGGGTGTCATTGCAGCAACTTTTTTAATTTTTCCCTGACAACGGGTTACGCTATCTTGCCCAACCGAGTAGATACCATAAACAACTTTTTCATTACCTGTAGGGCCTTTTTCTAAGTCTTTAACCCAATCGCTATAGCGATTCATACTCTCATGGATATATTCATCCAGTGAGTTATAACACTCAATATATGCCTGCATTTTTTCTGAAATAACTTGTTCAGCATCTTGAACAGATTCGCCTTTTAATTCCTTAGCCAACTGTTCAACTTTCCCTGCGATTGAATTACCTTGCGCAGTTTTAGATGATGATGCAGAGGCTACAGGCTGTGCTGACTCTTCTTTTTTGTTATCACACGCTGATAACGCTAGCGCAATGCAAAACGCCATAACCCCTTTTTTCCATTTTGTGGAGCTACCATTAAAATCCATTGTCATTCCTTACATAAGATTTTTTAAGGTGGATAAAATACCTTTTGAAAAGATGGATTTCAAGGCACCGACTCAACAACAAAGTAGTTTAGCTAATGAATTGAAATTTCAATAAATTACTCATCAGGGGAATTAAGTTTTCTTAATTTCACTATTTCCATGTAATAAAGGCAACAAATCGAGTTTTACATCCAATTTATTAATTGGGGAAGAATAAAATACCAGACAACCAATTAAATTAAGTAATATTTTTAACTAAGATAAAAAACGCCGCTCACAAAAAATCATCAACTAACAACGGCGTTTTTATATATTTTTTAAATAATTACTTAAATAAAACTGCAACCACTCAAATCAAACTGCACGGAAAGAAATTTCAGTTGGGATCTTTTCTCCCTGCCAATACATCTGCGCAGAAATACCGGCAGCAATTTCACGATAAATATCCGCAAACTCACTATCAGGCTGACTAATTACCGTCGGTTCGCCGCGGTCAAGATCTTCACGCAATGAAATATGCAGTGGGATTTTTCCCAGTAATTGGCAATGATATTTTTCTGCGAGTGTCTCTGCTCCACCTGTACCGAAAATCGGCTCATGATGACCGCAGTTACTGCAAATATGGGTGCTCATATTTTCAATAATGCCTAAAACCGGCACATTGACCTTCTGAAACATAACAATGCCCTTCATGGCATCAATTAAGGCAATATCCTGTGGTGTTGTAATAACCAGCGCGCCAGTCACCGGAATATTCTGGGACAGCGTTAACTGGATATCACCTGTCCCCGGCGGCATATCGATCACCAGATAATCCAAATCCGGCCACAAAGTATCCTGTAACATTTGCATCAAGGCTTTGCTCGCCATCGGGCCACGCCAGACCATTGCGTTATCATCAGTAACAAGGTAGCCGATGGAGTTAGTCGCTATGCTATGTACCATAATCGGTGCCATATGCTGACCATCCGGGGAAGTCGGGCGCTCTTTGGCTGTACCAAGCATATTGGGGATAGAGGGGCCGTAGATATCCGCATCCAGAATACCGACTTTTGCTCCTTCCTGTGCCAGTGCCAGCGCCAAATTTACCGCCGTACTGGATTTCCCCACACCGCCCTTACCTGAACTGACTGCGACAATATTGCGCACACCATTTACACCCGGCAAGTTATTGGCCCGGCGCAATGTGCTGATATCATGGGTTAATCGCCATTCAACGGCTTTTGCTCCCGTCGCGGCTTGCAGGGATTGAGTTGTTTCTGTTTTTAATACTTCAAAGGCGCGTTTCCAGACGAACGGCATGATTAATTCAATATGCAGTACGCCATCCAGCATAGTGCAATGATGTAACGCTTTCAGGGCGATCAAATCTCGCTCTAATGTCGGGTGTTTGAACGTTGTCAATATCTTGGCAACGTGTTCTTTCAGCAGGTCAGGATTGGTCTGCTCGGGGGATTGTGAGTTCATCCCGGCTCCTTTTAATTTCTCTTTTTTCAACCTAAAACCGTTTGGACATCATAACAGAAGCTAACGGCTTCAGATAAGGCCATAAGTAAAAGTGACGAAGTTCCCCCGTTACCCTAGCGGCAACGCTCTTGATCAGGTAACATCAAAAACCCTTTTCATTTTACGGAAGTCAGATCCTAACTATGTCTCAAGTCGCGAACAAACTATTGGTGACCTGTGCGTTACCTTATGCTAACGGTCCAATTCATCTCGGTCATATTCTGGAACACATTCAGGCTGATATTTGGGTTCGTTATCATCGAATGCGCGGCAAAGAGGTTCACTTTGTCTGCGCTGATGATGCCCACGGTACACCAATCATGCTGAAAGCCCAGCAGAGTGGGGTTTCACCAGAAGATATGATTGCCAAGGTGAACCTGGAGCATCAGCAGGATTTTGCCGGCTTTGCTATCAGCTACGATAACTACCATTCTACGCATAGTGAAGAGAACAAAGCACTTGCATCTAAAATTTATCTGGAACTGAAAAAGAATGGTTACATCAAAAACCGGACAATTTCTCAGTTGTACGATCCAGAAAAAGGCATGTTCCTGCCAGACCGTTTCGTCAAAGGCGCCTGCCCAAAATGTAAGGCAGAAGATCAGTATGGCGATAACTGTGAAGTTTGTGGAACGACCTATTCCCCAACGGAACTGATCAATCCTCGTTCCGTTGTTTCTGGCGCCGCGCCAGAAATGCGCGATACAGAGCATTTCTTCTTCGATCTCCCTGCATTCAGCGACATGCTGCAAAAATGGACTCGCTCTGGTACGTTACAGGAGCAAGTCGCAAATAAAATGCAGGAATGGTTCGAAGCCGGGTTGCAACAATGGGATATCACCCGTGATGCACCTTATTTCGGTTTTGAAATTCCAGATCAACCGGGTAAATATTTCTACGTTTGGTTGGACGCACCAATTGGCTACATGGGCTCATTCAAAAATCTGTGTGATAAGCGTGATGACCTGAATTTCGATGAGTTCTGGGAAAAAGATTCCAAAGCAGATCTCTACCATTTCATCGGTAAAGATATCGTTTATTTCCACAGCCTGTTCTGGCCGGCAATGTTGGAAGGTTGCAATTACCGTAAACCAACCAACCTGTTCGTTCACGGTTATATCACCGTAAACGGAACTAAGATGTCCAAATCCCGCGGAACTTTTATCAAGGCCGAGACTTATCTGAAACACCTTGATGCTGATTGCCTGCGTTATTATTACGCAGCGAAGCTCTCTTCCCGCATTGATGATATTGACCTGAATCTGGAAGATTTTGTTCAGCGTGTTAACAGCGATATCGTTAACAAAGTGGTTAACCTTGCTTCACGTAATGCCGGTTTCATCAATAAGCGCTTTGGTGGCAAACTGGCAGACCAGCTTGCTGATCCTGCGCTGTATCAAAAATTTGTTGATGCAGCACAAACTATTGCAGAAGACTTCACCAATCGCGAATTCGGCAAGGCAATCCGTGAAATCATGGCATTGGCCGACATTGCTAACCGTTACGTTGATGAACAGGCACCGTGGGTTGTGGCGAAACAAGAAGGCCGTGACGCTGATCTACAAGCGATTTGTTCAATGGGCATTAACCTGTTCCGCGTATTAATGACTTACCTGAAGCCAGTGCTTCCGGGCTTGACTGTACGCGCAGAAGCCTTCCTGAATACCGAACTGACTTGGGATAGCATCCAACAACCTCTGTTAGACCATGAAGTTTCCCCATTCAAGGCCCTATTTAATCGCATTGAAATGGCTAAAATTGAAGCTATGGTTGCTGACTCAAAAGAGAGCATCGAGCCCCAAAAAACCGTAACTGGCCCGTTGGCGGATGATCCTATTCAGGACACGATTGCATTTGATGATTTTGCTAAAGTTGATTTACGTATTGCATTGATCAAACAAGCTGATTTTGTTGAAGGCTCAGATAAATTACTGAAACTGACCCTTGATCTCGGTGGCGAGACTCGTCAAGTATTCTCCGGCATTCGTTCAGCCTATCCTGATCCAAAGGCGTTGGAAAATCGCCTGACAGTGATGGTTGCCAACCTTGCACCACGCAAGATGCGCTTTGGTATTTCAGAAGGTATGGTGATGGCAGCAGGCCCTGGCGGGAAAGATATTTTCCTGCTAAGCCCGGATAGCGGCGCACAACCTGGCATGCAAGTTAAATAACTAACGCGCACTCAGAAAAAATATTGATTTTTATCAAATAGATACTAAAGCGGATTCATTTTTGAGTCCGCTTTTTAATGTGACGTATGGCACATTTACAGTGTTAGTCGTATGATAAAAACCTCGCTATATTGAGGAATTATCTATTATGTCTTTCCAAAACGTGCTGATGATAGGCTGGCAATATCTGCGCGCATTCGCGTTGCTCTATTTGTGCCTGATCGCGGGAAATATCATTTCAGCACTGCTTCCCTTCTCTCTTCCCGGCAGTATTATTGGCTTACTTCTCCTGTTTTGTTTACTTGCATTCCAAATTATTCCCCCGCATTGGGTAAAACCGGGCTGTAGTCTGTTGATGAAAAATATGACATTGCTCTTTTTACCTATCGGAGTGGGTGTCATGGATTATTACTCACAACTCAGTCAGCAAATACTCCCCATTATCCTTTCCTGTATTGTCAGTACAATCGTTGTCATGATTGTTGTTGCCTACAGTTCCCACTATGTCCACCGCGAGCGCATCATTATTGGCGCTAAACAGCAAAAACAGGAAGAGAAAGAAAAATGTTAAGTCATATTTGGTGGTCACTACCGTTAACGTTGCTCGTATTTTATTTTGCCAAAAAGCTGTCAATTCGGCTCAAACTGCCTGTATTTAATCCTTTGTTGATATCAATGGCTGTTATCATTCCCCTGCTACTCATGACAAATACACCTTACGCACATTATTTTGCGGGTAGCCGGATATTGAATGATTTGCTACAACCTGCCGTTGTCGCCCTGGCTTTTCCGCTTTATGAACAACTCCATCAAATCCGTGCCCAATGGAAATCGATTATTACCATCTGTTTTATTGGCAGTATTGTGGCAATGGTAACAGGTACTGCCATTGCGTTATGGGCAGGTGCTACACCTGAAATCGCCGCTTCCGTTCTCCCCAAATCTGTCACCACGCCAATTGCTATGGCAGTCGCTGATTCTATTGGTGGTATTCCCGCTATCAGTGCAGCTTGTGTTATCACGGTAGGTATTTTAGGTGCAATCTTTGGGCATAACCTGTTTAATCTTTTGAAAATAAAGACACAGGCCTCACGAGGATTGGCGATGGGAACAGCATCCCATGCGGTGGGGACTGCCCGCTGTGCTGAAATGGATCATGTTGAAGGAGCATACAGTTCGTTAGCTTTAATGACATGCGGCATTATTACTTCACTCATTGCACCTTTTTTATTTCCGATCTTATTGCATCTGTTCGGTTAATTATCCTGCCAACAGCCATTGTTAAAGAAGTTGATAAAGCGTAACTAAAAAGTGAAAAAGTTAATTAAAACAGCAAAAATTTGATATAAGTTGCTAAGATAATGCTTTTATTACACAAATTTCATTAAATATATGGCTGTTATCACATTACAAACCTGAACAGACATCCTAGAATGACCTTCAATTAATTTGGAGATCATTCTATGCAAGCTCGTTTTCATGCTATTTGGTCAGAAATTACGCCTAAACTGCAAGAAGCGCTATTACCTTACATTGGCAATGACGATTTTCCTGCCATGCTAACCGCAAAACAGGTTGAATCCGTTAAACAAATCAGTGGATTTGATGATCATGCGCTGGCATTAGCCTTATTGCCACTTGCTGCGGCCTGTGCCATTACGCCTATTTCCCATTTCTATGTCGGTGCAATTGCACGGGGAGAAAGTGGTAATCTTTATTTCGGCGCCAATATGGAATTTGCTGGTGTCCCTTTACAGCAAACTGTCCATGCCGAGCAATCAGCAATTACACACGCTTGGTTATGTGGTGAGAAAAAACTGGCTTCCATCACTATCAACTATTCGCCTTGTGGTCACTGCCGCCAGTTTATGAATGAGCTGAATAGCGGTACACAATTAGAAGTTTATCTACCGAATCGCCCAAGATTAACGCTAGCGGATTACCTGCCGGAAGCCTTTGGCCCAGGTGATTTAACAGACACACCACTGCTGCTGGATACCGTTAACCACGGTCATCAATTCAATACCAGCGACGAATTAGTACAGTCAGCACTGGACGCAGCAAACCACAGTCACGCACCTTATAGCCAATCCCACTCAGGGATCGCACTACAGGATAAGCAAGGGCGAATTTATACCGGCCGTTATGCAGAAAACGCTGCATTCAACCCAAGCTTACCGCCATTGCAGGCCGCTCTGATACTCATGAATATGTCAGGTGGGAATTGTCAATCCATCAAACGGGCGGTACTCGTGGAAGGTGAAAATAGCCATTTATCACAATGGAACGCAACACAATCGACATTAACCGCACTTGGCTGTACAAAAGTGGAACGGCATACCTTTTAAAATGAACTATATCCCATTGGGTATAAAGGTAACTTAACAAAATGGCAGTTTTACTCCTCTATATCGCTCAAGAGGAGTAAAATAAAGAAATTAAATAACATTTTTTTAGCCAATTCTGCATGTTATCTCTCATTTTTGCTCACGATAAATATATTTAAGTAACATTTGCTGTACTTATTTTTTTTATCTTCTTAGGATCTACAGCCGATTTTGTTATTGATTAGTCCAAAGAGTAAGCATCATGGAACTGGAACACGAAAGTAAACGTCCTCTTTATATTCCCTACGCAGGTCCCATCTTATTGGAATTTCCTCTGCTGAATAAAGGCAGTGCCTTTACTGAAGAAGAGCGCAGCAATTTCAACTTGCATGGTTTACTGCCCCAGGCAGTTGAAACAATAGAAGAACAGGCTGAGCGCGCCTACCGTCAATATCGCGATTTCAAAAGTGACGCCGATAAACACATTTATTTAAGGAATATTCAGGACACCAACGAAACGCTGTTCTATCGTCTCCTTGATGCTCATCTCAGTGAAATGATGCCTATCATCTATACACCAACCGTGGGTGAAGCGTGTGAGCATTTTTCTGACATTTACCGCCGTGCACGTGGCCTGTTTATTTCCTATCCAAACAAAGCTTACATTGATGACATGCTGCAAAATGCCACCAAGCAGAATGTGAAAGTTATCGTGGTCACTGATGGTGAACGTATTCTTGGCCTGGGTGATCAGGGTATCGGGGGAATGGGGATCCCTATTGGTAAATTGTCGCTGTATACCTCCTGTGGTGGAATCAGCCCGGCTTATACCTTACCGGTTGTGCTGGATGTGGGCACAAATAACCCACAACGTCTGAATGACCCGCTATACATGGGCTGGCGTCATCCGCGCATTACCGGCAAAGAGTATGACGAATTTGTGGATGAATTTATTCAGGCGGTGAAACGCCGCTGGCCAAATGTCCTGCTGCAATTTGAAGATTTTGCTCAGAACAACGCGATGCCACTATTGACCCGCTATCGTGATGAGCTTTGCTGCTTCAACGATGATATTCAAGGTACCGCAGCCGTTGCCCTTGGTAGCTTGATTGCAGCCAGCCATGCCGCGGGGCGCCAGCTAAAAGATCAGACTGTGACATTCCTTGGTGCAGGTTCCGCGGGTTGCGGGATTGCAGAGCAGATCATTGCCCAGATGAAATCTGAAGGATTAAGTGATGAGCAGGCTCGTGCTCGTGTGTTCATGGTTGACCGTTTTGGTCTCTTAACCGATAAGCTGCCAAATCTTCTGGATTTCCAGAGTGCGCTGGTACAGAAAAGTTCAGCTCTGCAATCATGGGATGTCAGCAGTGATTCCCTTTCGCTGATGGATGTCGTTCGCAACGCAAAACCCACTGTCTTGATTGGTGTTTCCGGTCAGTCTGGTTTGTTCACAGAGGAAATCATCCGTGAAATGCACAAACATTGCGAACGCCCAATCGTGATGCCGCTGTCTAACCCGACCTCTCGTGTAGAAGCGCGTCCTGAAGACATCATCAATTGGACAGAGGGTAAAGCGCTGGTGGCAACAGGCAGCCCATTTGCTCCGGTAAAATATGAAGGTCAGGAATTCCCGATCGCACAGTGCAATAATTCCTATATTTTCCCTGGTATCGGATTAGGTGTTATCGCTTCCGGCGCTAAACGTGTTACGGATGATATGTTGATGGCAGCCAGCCGTGCATTAGCAGAGTGTTCACCACTGGCACAAACAGGCTCTGGCCCATTACTGCCGCTCATCGATGATATCCAGGATGTTTCTCGCAAAATAGCCAAAGAAGTGGCGAAAAAAGCCCAAATTCAAGGTGTAGCGATTGTCACATCCGAAGATGCACTGGATGAAGCAATTGACCGCAATTTCTGGAAACCAGAATATCGCATCTATAAACGCACCTCATTCTGATAATAATCTTAATAAGCCTGCCAATCATGTTGGCGGGCTTTTTCAGTTATTGCCCCGCCGTTTTAGTTTTGTAATAAGTTTTAATATCACCTACTGAAAACTTGCTTCAATATTTTAAGTAAAGTAGCCTTTAGGCATTGGCCCATAAGTACATATAAGGCAAAAGAAAATCATGTGGAAACGCTTGATTACCGGTCTGGTTTTCATTATTGCTGTCATGATGCTGACAGCTATTATGCTTGACCGTTGGATTAGCTGGAAAACCGCTCCTTACATTTTTGATGACCTCAGGCTACTTCCTGAGCGACAAGTCGGCATGGTACTCGGCACATCCAAATATTATAAAACCGGTCAATATAACCAATATTATTTTTACCGCATTCAAGGAGCGGTTAACGCTTACAACAGCGGTAAAGTTAAGTATTTATTATTAAGCGGAGATAATGCTCAGCACAATTATAATGAACCCATTACCATGCGGAAGGATTTGCTCAAGGCGGGGATCCCAGCCAGCAGCATTGTAATGGACTTTGCCGGTTTCAGAACACTGGATTCGATTGTCAGAACCCGCAAGGTATTTGATACTGACGACTTTACCATAATCACTCAGCGCTTCCATTGTGAACGGGCTTTGTTTATCGCCATACATCTGGGTATAGAAGCACAATGCTATGCGGTGCCTTCCCCTAAGAATATGATGACCATTCGTTTCAGGGAAATATTTGCACGTCTTGGCGCATTGACAGATTTGTATATTCTGAAACGTGAACCACGCTTTTTAGGCCCATTGATGCCAATTCCCACACCACATATCGTCCCAACCGGGGTTCAGGGTTATCCGGCTGTATCGCCAGAAGAGCTACAGGAACTAGAAAAAAAACCTCGTAGCAAATAAAAAAGAGAAACGAATTCAATATAAAAGAGCCTATCCAATAGGCTCTTAATCTTTAAACAACTTAGCAAATGATTTGCCTAAACCTTACCAGACAATTTTGTTGTTAAACTGCGCCAGAGCTTTTCCATCGGCCCTTGTGAATAACGATTCAACCACCAGCAAGCAAACCAGATATTTAATGCCCAGATAAATGGAACAAATGCCATCAATTCCAAACGGGTAAACCGGTCAAATAATTCAAAGCGATAAAAAAGAGTGGTGCAAATCAAGGTTTGCAACAAATAGCTACTCAGTGCCATTCTCCCGACCTGACGGAGCCAAAACGCGATTTTCCAGCGTGATATAGTAGGCCAGAATCCATAAATCAACGAGATATAAGCCAGTGCCAACAAGGGTGTTGCCAGTTCAGTAATAGTGTAGCGGACTGTCCACGACGCAAAATAGCTGTAAGGGTATAAATACTGAATTAACAAGGCAATACATTGAATCACCATCCCCACAGGAATTAAGCATAATGCCAATCGACGGTAATGTTTACGGCTGAATTCTCCTTTTAACCAACCATTACGCAGTAACATTGCGCCACAAAGCATGACACCGACTATTTGCCAGCCGTATTGCACAACGACCACAATCATGATGCCACTGATTTGACGGATTCGATGCTCTATAGCCAATAGCCCGCCATGAGTTTTCCAGTAACTCTCATGAAAGAGGTCTTCCGGTGTTGGCTGCCAGAATGAATTATTATCTCCTACGGGAAATAACCCCAGAAGATAAAACATCATCACGCCGAACAAATACAAAGTCGCCGCTGTACCAAACAACTTTTGACGATTATTGATAAAATGCCATGCCAGCAGACCAACAATGCCATATGACAACAAGATATCGCCGTCCCATAGCAAAATACCGTGCAGTAAACCAATAACAGCCAAAATCAGCAATCTGGGAATATTCCAATCACGCCCTCGCTGTTGAAGCAATTCAAGCGATGCCCCAAACAACAACGTCAAAATGAACAGAAACTTTCCCTGAGTAAAAGTATTTAAAATCAGCCATGTCACGACATCAGAGGATGAAACTGAATCGTTATAAAACAGATTCATATAGGCCGCATATGGCAATGCAAAACCGGAGATATTCAGCAGTAATATCCCCAAAATGGCAAAACCACGCAGACTATCAATTACCTCAATTCGCTGGTGCATTACTCCATTAGAACTATGCTCCATGATAGTAAAAGTTCATCATGATAATTGCAGATGGCGCACGGCACGCAGGAATTCCTGCCGTGTATTCTGGCTGGTTTTAAATAACCCTCCCAGAGAAGTCGTCGTTGTCGTACTGGTTGCATCACGAATGCCGCGTGCTTTAACGCAATAGTGGACTGCATCAATAGAAACGGCAACATTATTTGTGCCAAGCAGGGCTTGTAGTGCAATCAGGATCTGCTGTGTCAAACGTTCCTGCACTTGTGGACGCTGAGCAAAAAACTGAACAATACGATTAATCTTCGACAAACCAATGACCTTATCTTTAGGGATATAAGCAACGGTAGCTTTGCCGTCAATGATGACGAAATGGTGTTCGCAGGTGCTGGTTAACGTGATATCACGTACCGTTACCATCTCATCGACTTTCATTTTATTTTCTATCAGGGTGATTTTCGGGAAATTGTTATAATCCAATCCTGAAAAGATCTCATCCACATACATTTTCGCGATACGACCCGGCGTATCCGCCAAACTGTCATCACTCAAATCAAGATTTAACAGTTTCATAATTTCTGTCATGTGTTCCTCAATGCGTACCTTACGCACTTCCGGCTCCAGAGTTTGTTCACGCAATGGGGTTTCAAGACCACGGGCGATCAGTGCCGAATGCACCAATGCAGCTTCTGTACTTAGGGATGACATCAGTTTCTCCAAGAGTAATACTTTCCGTTACTTGACGGATAATCGAAACGTTTATTTTACGCAGATATCAGTGAGTGTAACACCACACAATCTTTATTTATTTTTGTATCCAATCACAACTATACCTGTACGTCATCAATGCGCCAAATCAAGATAACTCACGATGGATTTTATGACGATTGAATACCAATAACCCCGCAACAAGCAAACCAATAAATGCAGTATACAAAGCAGGTTCCAGTTTACCTGTCAGCCATGTTGAAGTCGCTGATAACACCGGCCCCACTAATTGCCCCAGTGCATAACCCGTGGTCAGTAATCCCGCCATATAGCGGGCGTGGTCTGGCGCCAATTCCCGGCCATACTGCAAAGCCAATTGCACCACGCACATAAAACCACCGCCTATCAGTAATGCTCCCGTCATCAACCCGGCAAGACCCGGCAATATTTCTGCAATCAAAATACCTGATGCCTGAAGCCATAACGAAACTGCCAAACGAATTTGAGGCGTTGATACATTGCGCAGTAAAATTCCCAACATAATGCCAATGACAGAAGCAATGCCAAATATTGGCCAGACAAACTGAGCAAACAGGCTATCAGGAAAACGTTCTGATGCCATTTGGGAAAGGAATGTTGCAGGCAAAATATAGCCAAATCCAGCCAGACTGTAACTCCACACTAACCGCTTAATCTCCGGTGTCAGAGTGAGTTTTTGGATGGCAGTTTGTGGGCGGTGCAGTTCACCACTGCGGGGCAAATAACGGCTGATATAAATACTGAGTAGTAAAGCCAGAATACCATATAACATCCACGCGCTGGCAGCGCTCATTTGCCAGGATTGAATCCCCATCGCCAACACGCCGCTGATGAAGATCCCCATTCCCGTCCCAGAGAAAACAGCCGCACTTAATCCCGGGCGATTCAGTTTTGCCAACTCATCATTCGCCCATGCTGCAACCAATACCAACGTCCAGCCACTGGCCCAGCCAATAAAGAAACGAGCAATACTGTGCAAAACAGGCCCATCCAGCAATGCCGAAAGCAGCGTAATGATCACTGCTCCCCATAATCCACTCCATAGACGATATTCAACAAAACGCTGAGCCCGCATTGCATCATAAGAACCCACCAGATAACCAAGGTAATTAAATGCCGCAACAATGCCTGCTCCCGTCAATGTGAGTTGGGATTCAGCAATCATCAACGGAACTTGTGGAGTAAAAGTGAAACGCCCTATTCCCATTGCAACAACCAAAGCAAGAAAACTGCTTAATGCAATCTGAAAAGCCTGATAATGACGTCCACGAGATGTGATGGTTTGATTGCTCATAGTGATTAAATGATAATGAAATCAATTGGATTAGTGAGAATAAATCAGTTATAACAAATCATGAATATAATATACATCTTTTATTAACAACTCCTCCCCCTCATTCCCCAGTAAAGCAATCTTTGTCATAATGCGTTCAATTGCAAAAATAACTGCTTCAAAAATAAATGATTGTCCGCAAGCTGTAATATTTGTATTTGCGGCATATAGGGAGCTTCTCATGGATCACTGTCATACCTCAGACTTAATTTCACTTGAGCAGGCACTAGAAAAATTACTGGCGCAGACTGTTCCTCTAACTAACACAGAAACCATTAACCTGACCGAATCTGCGGGCCGTATTACCGCCACTGATATCGTTTCCCCCATCAACGTTCCCCCTTTTGATAACTCAGCAATGGATGGTTATGCCATTCGTATTGCCGATCTGAACGATCACCAAACCTTGCCCGTCGCAGGAAAAGCACTGGCTGGTGTGCCGTTTCAGGGAGCATGGCCGGCTGGCAGTTGTATTCGCATCATGACTGGCGCTCCTATTCCTTCTGGTGCTGATGCCGTGGTGATGCAGGAACAGACAGAGGTTACTGAAACAGGAATCCAGTTCACTTCTCCGGTAACACAAGGGCAAAATATTCGTACTGTTGGAGAAGATATCACTCAAAATGCGGTGGTATTGCCAAAAGGAACTAAACTTTCCACGGCGCAATTGCCGCTGATTGCTTCACTGGGCATAGCTAAAATTGATGTTGTCCGTAAGCTGAAAGTTGCTATTTTCTCTACAGGTGACGAACTGCAAACCATTGGCGAACCGTTACAGGCTGGTCAGATTTACGATACTAATCGATTTGCTGTTCACCTGATGTTAGAAAAACTGGATTGTGAAGTTATCGATCTGGGCGTGATCCGCGATGATCCTGCTACATTGCGCCAAACGTTTATCAATGCAGATAAACAAGCCGATCTAGTGATCAGCAGCGGCGGCGTTTCTGTGGGTGAAGCGGATTACACTAAACAGATTTTAGATGAAGTGGGCAAAATCAGTTTCTGGAAGCTCGCGATTAAACCCGGTAAACCTTTTGCGTTTGGCAAATTGGAGAATGCGTGGTTTTGTGGCTTACCCGGTAATCCCGTTTCTGCTGTGTTGACCTTCTATCAATTAGTACAACCACTGATTGCCCGTTTATCCGGCTTTACCACATGGCAACCACCAATACGCCTCACAGCCAAGGCGACAACGCCATTGAAAAAATCCGCCGGCAGATTGGATTTCCAACGTGGTATCGCTGCCATCAATGAAAACGGAGAATTCGAGGTAAAAACCACAGGTCATCAAGGTTCCCATATCTTTAGTTCATACAGCTCCGGAAACTGTTTTATCGTTCTGGAACGGGAACGCGGACATGTTGCGGCTGGCGAAACAGTGCACATCGAATTTTTCAATCATTTACTGAAAAACCAATAAGATAATAAAACAATGACTATCGAACTTACCGATGAAGAAACCCTGCGCTATAACCGACAAATTGTCTTGCGGGGTTTCGATTTCGACGGGCAGGAAAAATTAAAGTCTGCCAAGGTGCTGATAGTTGGTGCGGGGGGCCTCGGTTGCGCAGCTTCCCAATATCTTACTGCGGCTGGTGTTGGAACTATCACCCTGCTGGATTTTGATACGGTTTCCCTTTCCAATCTGCAAAGGCAAATTCTCCATCGCGATGAACGTATTGGTATGCCAAAAGTTCATTCAGCGACCCTGACACTGCGGGAGATTAACCCGCACGTTACCATTCATCCCATTGATGGATTATTAGATGATCCTGCATTGGATGAATTGATAAACCAGCACGAAATGGTGCTTGACTGCACAGATAACGTTGCCATCCGTGAACAACTCAATCGCTTGTGCTACAAACGTAAAACATCCTTGGTTTCTGGTGCAGCCATTCGCATGGAAGGCCAGCTTTCCGTCTTTACTTACCAACCTAAAGAACCTTGTTACCGTTGCCTGAGTCGGTTATTTGGTGAAAACAATCTGACTTGTGTTGAAGCAGGCGTCATGGCGCCATTGGTGGGAACTATTGGTTCATTACAGGCCATGGAGGCCATTAAGCTATTGACTCAATATGGAAAAATCTGTCATGGAAAAATATTACTGTTCGATGCAATGACAATGGAATTTCGTGAGATCAAACTGCCTAAAGACCCTAAATGTGAGGTTTGTCAGTAACCCTGATCATAGCCCCGTAAAATAAACGGGGCTATAAACGTTAAGCAGAATTACTCAGCAATACCCTGACTTCTCAGATACTCATCATAAGTGCCTTTAAAATCAATCACCTTATCGGATTTAATCTCCAGAATACGGCTGGCTAATGAGCTAACAAAAGCACGGTCATGGGAGACGAAAATCAACGTTCCCTGATAGAGTTCCAGCGCAAGGTTCAAAGATTCGATCGATTCCATATCCAAGTGGTTGGTGGGTTCGTCCATCACCAAAATATTTGGCCTGTGCATCATCAGCTTACCAAACAGCATCCGGCCTTGTTCACCACCGGAAAGCACACCCACTTTCTTCTTAATATCATCCTGACCGAACAATAAACGACCAAGAATACTGCGCACTGCCTGCTCATCATCACCTTCGCGCTTCCATTGACTCATCCATTCAAAGACAGTCAGGTCGCAGTTAAAATCATTGGCGTGGTCCTGTGCGTAATAGCCAATGGTGCTGTTTTCAGACCATTTAATCGTACCGCTATTTGGCGCCTCTTCCCCGATCAGCGTTTTCAGGAATGTGGTTTTACCAATACCGTTTTCACCGATCACCGCCATTTTCTCGCCAACTTCCATCAGCAAGTTCAGGTTCTTGAACAGTGGCCCGTTATCATATCCTTTGGTCAAACCTTCCAGTTCCAGCGCATTACGGAACAGTTTTTTATCCTGATCAAAACGGATATAAGGATTCTGGCGGCTGGAAGCTTTTACTTCTTCTAACTGGATCTTATCAATCTGACGGGCGCGGGAAGTTGCCTGTTTAGATTTAGAAGCGTTAGCACTGAAACGGCTAACAAAAGCCTGTAGCTCAGCAATTTGTGCTTTCTTCTTCGCATTATCTGCCATGAGGCGCTCGCGAGCCTGTGTCGCCGCCACCATATACTCATCATAATTGCCCGGGAACAGACGCAATTCGCCATAATCCAAATCAGCCATATGAGTGCATACGGTATTCAGGAAATGACGGTCATGGGAAATGATGATCATCGTGCTGTCACGTTCATTAAGCACTTGCTCCAACCAGCGGATAGTATCGATATCCAAGTTGTTGGTTGGCTCATCGAGCAGCAAAACATCAGGATTAGAAAACAGTGCCTGTGCCAACAATACACGCAATTTCCAGCCCGGAGCGACTGCACTCATCAAGCCATAATGCTGTTCCACAGGAATACCCACGCCCAGTAACAGCTCACCAGCACGCGCTTCGGCACTGTAACCATCCATCTCGCCATAGGCAACTTCCAGATCAGCCACACGATAGCCATCTTCTTCGCTCATTTCGGCCATGGCATAAATGCGGTCACGTTCCTGTTTAACTTCCCACAGCTCCGAATGTCCCATGATGACCGTATCCAACACGGTATATTCTTCGAATGCAAACTGATCCTGCCGCAATTTACCCAGACGCTCATTTGGATCAAGGCTGACGTTACCGGAAGTTGGGGTTAAATCTCCGCCCAGGATTTTCATGAACGTAGATTTACCTGCCCCATTCGCACCAATCAGACCATAACGGTTGCCGTTGCCGAATTTGACAGAAATATTTTCAAACAGTGGCTTACTGCCAAACTGCATGGTGATGTTGTTTGTACTTAACACAACTTTTGCTCTTAAAGTGAATAAAAAGGAAGTTTATAAAATTGATAGCCGCGCATTATGCCACAACCAGAAAAAAGTATCGCCAGAATGCGTTGCTCACTTTCAAAATTAGAGAAAGGCATCAAATAACATACTGAATACTAATTATTTTTTCCATAAACAGCGCTAATCTATAGAACAGGGAAATACAGAACCCAAAGCGGTACTGTTATAAACTTTCCCTGAATTTTACAACTCAACAATTTGATACACCGGAAAAATACCATGCAAAAAGTAAGATGGGGCATTATTGGTTGTGGTGATGTCACGGAAGTAAAAAGCGGCCCTGCTTTTTACAAACTGGAAAACTCTGAATTAGTGGCGGTAATGCGCCGCAATGCTGATTTAGCCAAAGATTTTGCCAAACGGCACAATATCAGAAAATGGTATTCAGATGCCGAATCTCTGATTAATGATCCTGAAATTGATGCCATATACATTGCGACCCCACCTTCTACCCATAAAGAATATACAATTTTAGCAGCACAAGCGGGAAAAACTGTCTATGTTGAAAAACCGATGGCATTGACATTTGAAGAATGCAACGAAATGATTGCCATATGCCAATTACAAAAAGTCCCACTGTTTGTCGCTTATTATCGTAGGGCTTTACCCAGATTTATTAAAATAAAAGAGTTACTTGATTCCGGGGCAATTGGTTCACCGCGAATTGTAAATTGCATGTTATTCAGGGAAATGGCTTCTATCTATCAAGATCCTGATAATTTGCCATGGTTTGTAAAACCAGAAATATCCGGTGGTGGCTTATTTGTTGATTTGGCTTGCCACACACTCGATATATTGGATTTTCTGCTCGGTAAAATTATCTCGGTTAAAGGACATGCTAACTCACAGGCAAAAGCCTATCCCGCCGAGGATTGCGTTTCCATGTCATTTATGTTTGAAAACCAGATTCAGGGCGTTGGAATTTGGAATTTTGTCGCCACTTCTCGTGAGGATAAAGTCGAAATTATCGGAGACAAAGGCAAGATAGTTTTTGCCACATTCGGTGACTCCCCCATTTCATATTATGATGAAAATAACCAACATTATCAGTACCATTTTGAAAATCCAAAACATATTCAAATGCCATTAATCCAGACAGTTATTGCTGAGATACAGGGCAAAGGAGTTTGCCCATCCAATGGAGAATCTGCCGCCCGAACCAGTTGGATTATCGACGAAGTATTAAGAGAGTACCGAATTGCTTTAAATAGTAATCCTAAAAGATAAGTCTGTTACGGCCAGTATTTAGCTGGCCAATTCATCCTGATCAAACTTTTCATTTTTACCGATGGTTATCTAATACCTACTTGAAGCGCAATCGCGCAGGGCGTGAGGATCACAGAGTAATCGCCATGGTTCTATTCACTTCTTGATACCCTTCCCTTTCATACAAACGTATTGCATCAACATTTTGAGATAATACACTCAGTTCCAGATGTGAATAACCATTTTCTTTTGCCCATTTCTGCATTCCAGCCAATAACTTCCGGCCAACACCGAGATTTCTGGCATCCCGACTTACTACCAGATCAAAAACATGGCCATAAGTTCTGGGAACCAGGCAGTTAAAGGCGGGGTATTTTGTTCTTGTGCAATGGCAAATCCCTTTATGCTGCTATCTTCATCTTCCGCAACAAGTAAATGAAATTTGCTGTTATCCACATTAGAAACAATAAAATCTCTGTCTTGTCCGGTCGCTTTGAGCCTATCTGGCTGTAACGCTGCCATTTCACTAAACAAGACATAATAGAGAGATAAAATCGCCTCAACATCCTGCATCAAAGCTGTTCTTATTATCATTATATTTCCCCTTACGTTGAAATTATTTGAAATAAGTTTTAACAGAAGGAACAACATAATCACTAAAACGGTCAAGTAATAAAGCAGGATCTTGTTCAACAATTGCCATATGACGATATTTTTCCTGCAAAAACTGCTCATCTGCCATTCTGTCGATCATAGAAATTAAAGGATCATAGAATCGGTTAATATTGAGGATACCGCAAGGTTTGCTATTCAACCCAATCATGCTCCAGGTAAAAATTTCACTGAATTCTTCCAATGTGCCAAAGCCGCCGGGCAAAGCAACAAACCCCTCTGCCAGTTCGATCATTTTGCTTTTGCGCTGGTGCATAGTTTCCACAACATGGAGTTCAGATAAATTCTTATGGGAAATTTCACGCTCTTCCAGCAAGGTCGGGATAACCCCAATCACTTTACCGCCTTCTTTCAGGACAGTATCCGCCACTGTTCCCATGATCCCTACGCTTGCTCCACCATAAACTAAAGTAATGTCACGTTTTACCAGCTCTGTCGCAAAAGATATCGCGCTTTCTTTATAGACCTCAGATATGCCAAGGCTTGAACCACAATAAACCGCAATACTTTTTACAGAACCTTTTTTTTCTGGTGCATTTTTAACCGCATTTTCTTTCATAACCAAACTCCATTATTGTTTTTTTAATTTCTGATTATACGATAGACTAACAAGCGTACAACTGATAATACTGTTGAGTTATATCTGTTTCACTGCGAAGATGACATCCTCCTAATTAATACGTTGTAACTGAGGTTTTTTTTAAATGTCTCTTTCTAAACATCGGGCAGCTTCTTTTCCACTGTTCCCCATTATTTTATTGTTACTGTCGATGACATCAATTCAGGCCGGAGCCTCACTGGCTAAAACAGTATTCCATGTCATCGGTGCGCCTGGTGTCACAGCTTTGAGACTTGCGTTGGGAACAATTATTCTCTTTCTGATTTTTAAACCGTGGCGTCTGAAATTTCAGCGGGATTCTCTGATTCCTCTTTTTGCCTACGGTATTTCACTCGGGGCAATGAATTATCTGTTTTATATGGCTTTGTCCCGCATTCCTCTCGGCATTGCCGTTGCACTTGAGTTCACAGGGCCTCTGGCTGTTGCCATGTTTTCTTCCCGGCGCCCACTGGATTTTCTCTGGATTGCTTTAGTCATTGCCGGATTAGGTTTTCTCCTGCCAATCGGGGATAGTGTCAGTACACTTGATCCTATCGGGATTTTGTATGCTTTAGGAGCCGGTGTCTTCTGGGCACTTTATATTATCTTCGGGCAACGTGCGGGGGCTGGCTATGGCGCCGCTACCGTTTCTATTGGTTCGCTGATTGCTGCCTTTATCTTCTTCCCAATCGGGTTAATACAGACTGGCCCTGAATTACTGTTTGATGTTTCACTGCTGCCTATTGCACTGGGGATCGCCATTTTATCTACCGCATTCCCCTATACACTGGAGATGATTGCCCTTACCCGCCTGCCAGCCAAAACATTTGGGACATTAATGAGCCTTGAACCAGCATTAGGCGCATTATCAGGCATTATTTTCCTTAATGAGCATTTGACGATGACTCAGTGGGTTGCTCTTTTCTGCATTATTTGTGCTTCCATCGGCTCCACGTCTACCATTAAACGAAAAACTAAAATAGAAAAAATAGAATAGTTATTTTTACCAAAATACTGGCATTGTTTATTCAAACCGGAGGAAACTCAATATCATCCGGTTTTTTATTTTCATGAAATATTTATCAATATCATACCCATCAATACCATATCTATTAATATCAATACCTATAAATACCAATACCTATTAATGCAATAGGGATAAGCAATATGGCTCACGAAAATTTGTCAGCTATAATTATCAAATCTAATGAGGCAATTCATTAATCAGAATTAAGGGAGCACTATTATGAGTACAGCAAAATTAATCAAAACCCAAACTTCTGGCCTGCTTTATACCCGCAATAATGTTGATGAAGATGTTAAGCAGAGATCGATTATCGCCTTGAATCATATGGTGATCCAATTTATCGATCTATCCATGCTGACTAAACAAGCCCACTGGAATATGCGTGGCCGGAATTTCATTGCTATTCATGAAATGCTGGACAGTTTTCGCAGTGCCATTATTGAACATCTGGATATATTTGCAGAACGCGCAGTTCAATTGGGTGGCACAGCATTAGGAACCGTTCAGGAAGTGAATAAACGTACAACGCTGAAAAGTTATCCAACAAATATTCATGACGTACAAGATCATCTTAAGGCACTGGCAGATCGTTATGCCATTGTTGCCAATGATATTCGTCAGGCGATTATTGATGCGGAAGATGAAGACACAGCAGATATGTTTACTGCGGCCTCCCGTGATCTCGACAAGTTTTTATGGTTTATCGAAGCAAACATTGAGCAATAAAATAACAATATTATCTTTAAAAATCTTAGGCCACTTCTGTGGCCTTTTTTACATCTTTGCATACAATTGATAAGAAAAACATTTAAAAACAACAGTTATATTCTAAAAAAGCACACTAACCTTTAAAAAAATCGTTTTTCTCTCTATAATCCCTGTTTGATTTAAAAATAAACATGAGGACGCCATACAATGGATAACGAAGTCAAAGACTCCAACGGTGCATTGCTGAACGACGGTGATTCAGTTCAGGTCATCAAGGACTTAAAAGTAAAAGGGACTTCCAAGACCTTGAAACGTGGAACATTGATTAAAAACATCCGCCTGACTCATCGCGAAGATGAGATTGAGTGTAATGCTGACAAAATCAAAGGGTTAGTACTGAAAACCTGCTTCCTGAAAAAAGTAAGCTAAATAACAGTTACAAACCTGTTTTTGGTTAAAGGATAAATAATGTTAAATTTTACATTATTTATCCTTTTTCATTAGCGCCAACGCCTGTTCCGAGGGAACATCAGGCCTTTCGATAGGAAATACAGGCAAAGAATTCAACAAACGTGGCCCATAGCGTTTGGTCAATAACCGATTGTCATAAATCACCACATCACCGTAACACTCATGGCTACGAATTAACCTTCCTACTTGCTGAATCAAATTGAAGGAAGCACTTGGCAAGCTTTGTACTTCAAATGGATAGCGTTTCAATGATTTCAGCCATTCACTTTCGGTGATAATGACCGGATTGGTTACAGGCGGGAAGGCGATTTTATGAATATGTACCTGAGAAAGATAAGCACCTTTTAAATCCAGCCCTTCAGCAAATGACTGCAATCCAATCAGAACGCTTGCTTGCCCTTCATCAATCCGCTTGCAATGTGTTTCTACCAACCGATAACGGGGCTGATCACCCTGTACCAATAACATCAACCGCAAATCTGTCACAAAAGTGAGGAAACCTTCCATCGCACGCTGGCTACTAAATAATATCAGCATTCCCCGATGCTTCCCGTCTATCACCTGCGAACGGAAATAACGCGCCATTTCCTCAAGATGCTGCATCTCATTTTGAATCGTCGGTTCTTGTGTCATTTGGGGAATAATCAAGCGCCCCTGCCGTACATGCTCAAAAGGCGATGACAGAGTGATAAAACGATCATCATAGTTTTCATGTAAGCCAGTCAGTTCCTGAATACGAGAAAAACTATTCAGCGAACGCAATGTCGCCGATGTCACCACAACATGGGGAATATTACGCCATAATAGCTGAGTTAGCTGTTCGCTGACCCGAATGCCTGCACAGTGAAAATAGAGGTGTGATTGGTTTTTCTCATAGCGGCGTGTTAACCATTTTGATATCGGCGCGTGGGAAGATTCTTCCTGCGAGGCCAAACGCCATAATTTTGCCATATTCTCAAAATAGCCCAATGTCCGGCTGGTTTGCAGGATGGCACGATGCAGTCGGACAATATCCTGTTTAGCCGTTTGATCGTTAAGGTCGTTTAAAATCGCTTCTGCTAAACCACGTAATCCATCGGTGAGCTTAAATAACTGCTGACAACACAACAGCAAACTATCCGGTAACTTTCCCAGTTCGAATAAATATTCTTCTGATTCACCGCGTTCAGGCAATAAAGCCTGTGTTATCATTGCCAATTCCTTAAAATGTTCACGGATTGCTTCACAGTGAGTCTGCAATCGTGTGACATTTGCCAACGCAGGCGGTTTGGTTGGCCGGAATTGAATCAGATACTGCTCCACGTGACGGATAAATGAATCTAACTGCCCATTAAGCTGGAATAACGTAATTTCCCCTTCAACTTCCAGCGAATCCCTTGCAACATCTGGGATATGATGCCCTTCATCCAATACCAACAGCAGATTTTTTGCTTCCGGTAAAACGGATTCACTTTCCAGCGCAGCCATAACCAAAGCGTGATTGGCAACGACAACATCCGCATCGTCAATCTCCCGACGGGCAAGAAAGAAGGGACAACGGTGATAAAACTGACAATTTCGCGCCAGACAGTTCATCTTATCCGTACTGACTTTTGCCCACAGCGAGTCCGATAACGCCAGTTTATGATGATCACGCAGGCCGTCCCATACAAAAGTCGAATAATCATTACGCAACCGACGACATAACTCACGCTCTTCACTATTGGTGATTTCCGTTTGATCTTCGACCAGAAACATCAGATCAATCTGCTCTCCCTCTGCGGCACAAATCGTCTCCAGATTACGTGGACAAACATAACGTGCACGGCCAAAAGCGCCCGTGAATTTCAGATCAGGAATAATCTTGCGTAACAACGGCAGATCTTTGCTGTAGATTTGATCCTGCAAGGCAACATTGGCCGTACTTACCACCAATGGTTTCTGTTCTGCCCGACTGACGGCAATCCCCGGAATCAGGTACGATAAAGTTTTCCCTACTCCCGTAGGCGCTTCTATCACCAAATGCCGCCCTTCTTCATCTGCCAGTGTTTTTGCAACTTCTGCAATCATTTGACGCTGAGGTGCTCGCGGGATAAAACCATCAATATGGACGGATAACGCCTTATACCATTGGCTAATTTGATTTTTTATTGAACTGGAAAGTGCCATAAGTTTTACTGCTTAAAAATTGGAGGGCTATTCTCCCATAGAGTGAGTATCAAATCAGCTTTATATACTCATTACTGGGAAGCTGTTCCCAGCGTTCTGACTGTTTTACTGTCAATATGATAAAAATGGTTATTGCTTGTCTGAAGTATAGAAGCCGATATACTTTTGGCTTTCTATCTTTTGGCATTGTTTATGGCTGTTATGATGCTTTATTAAAAACCTTATTGGATACAGAGATGAAAAAAATCCTGCTCATTATCATCATATTATTTTCTATCGGCTCAATTGGTGGCGTCTTTCTGGCAGGGTTGAATATGTACACCCGCTCCACAACACCAGCAGAAGAGCCACAACAGACTCAGCAGGAAAACGCCCCGGTAGAGCAACAATAAATAAATTAGTTTTTATCGCAATACCTGATATTACAGCATCCATTTTTGACAATGTATCAGTTTGTAATATCCGGTATGACGACACCAGATGAGGAAGCTCATGAAAAATGAATATTTTGTCAGTCCACAATGGCTAAACGAGCATCTCCATGATGAGAATGTCGTTATTGTTGATGCCAGCGCCCCGATGCCTACTCAATCCATCGATTATTATCAACTCTGGTTAGATAAGCATATTCCCGGCGCTCAGTTCTTTGACCTTGATAAAGTTGCCAATTTACAGACCAATCTGCCTCACATGCTGCCAGAACCAGAAACTTTCTGTCAGGCGGTTAATAAAATGGGTATCAGTGAAAACCATCTGGTGATTATTTACGACCAGGGAAATATGTTCTCTGCTCCACGCGCATGGTGGACATTCAAAATTTTTGGTGCCCGCCATGTCCGCATTCTGGAAGGCGGATTACAAGGCTGGCAGCAGGCGGGTTATCCAACCGAATCAAGAGAAGTCGTTCGTTCGCCCGATGTGTTTAATGTCCAGTTTTCCCCCGAAAAAGTCTGTTCTCAGGCGCAGATCCTGAATATCCTGCATAAGAATGAATCGATACAGTTTATTGATGCCAGAGCGGAAGACCGTTTTCAGGCAAAAGTGCCAGAACCTCGTCCCGGCTTAAGAATGGGCCATATCCCCGGCGCTAAAAATGTTCCGTGGACAGCGTTGGTTGATAATGGAAGTTATAAATCCGTAGAAGAAATTACGGCAATTTTCCACAAACAAGGGGTTGACGTAAACCAGCCGATTATTACCAGTTGCGGCTCTGGCATGACAGCCGCCGTTTTAGTATTGGGGCTTGATATGATTGGTCACAAAGAGGTTGGATTATATGATGGTTCCTGGGCTGAATGGGGAGCTGATGATTCACTTCCATTAGAAAAATAACGCTCGGGAAAATAGTTAATAAAAAATAATGATAATAAAGGGCATTGAAATAACATGCCCTTTCTTGTTATTTATCATATGAATTGTGAGCTTTAAGATAAATCTATAAAATTACTGATTGGAAATTTTATGGTATACAAATAGGACAAGCATCGCGCCGATAACGGCAATAGCGAAACTGCCCAAATTAAAACCATCAACTTTTCCCATTCCAAAGAATGTGCTGATATACCCTCCCACAACAGCGCCCACAACTCCCAGAATCACTGTCATAATGATGCCGCTGCTGTTATTTCCCGGCATAATCCATTTAGCAAGGATCCCGGCAATTAAGCCAAAGATAATCCATGACAGGATACCCATATACAACCTCCGAATCTGACTAGATTATTTGTTTAAGAGTCAAGTTATGTTTCTATGCCCTAAGTTAAGACACTAGCCAAAAGAATTGCAAATTAGAAAGGAAAAGAGATTTTTCAGTCATTAGGAATATTTATACAACCAGATGAATTTAAATAGCTTTTCACAATAGTGATACATCCCCTGTTCTCATTTTTCAACTGTAATGAAGATGTAGCGGTAATATATAAAAATAGGGCCGGCTGGCCCTGAGCAATAGTGAAAGTTTATTTTCCGATGGCAAACCAAGTGAGGTACCAACCTTTTGTGTCGACTTGTGTTTGGAATGAGTCAGTTCGCAGATTAAATACAGGCCACTGGTTATCACCTGAAGTAGGTTTGTCATAATAGATATTAGTCACAACAGAAAAACACTGTGTCCTAAATGGCTTAGGAAATTTAATGACACCGCCCTGATAGGATATGCCCCACTGATAAATAATGCCGGTATCACCACACTCCCACCAACCGTTCGCTGTCGCGCTAGCCATATTTCTCTGTGATATACGACTATCAATCTCACTGCGAGAATAAGTTTCCGATTTCGTATAACATTCTCCTCTGATGGCATAGTCGCCTGCAGGTTGATAATTACCCTTCGACTGAAAACGGGTATCCGATTCCTCCTTGCTATAGGCTCCCACATCAGCGGCAGTCAGATCAGCTTTTAATTCCACCCAGGCATTGCCTGCTTTTGGCTCTTCCTTGTTGTTCTCAATGCGGGATTGCCAGAGCTTTTGTTTATGGTAGACCAATCCACGTAGTGGATAAGGCTGAGCCTCTACTGTCCATTGCGCTGCACCAAAGGTCTGCATCTCCCCTACCGCTTTCGTGATATCGTGAAAAAGCCCGTTCATCTTTTCACGTTCAATATCCCTTGCGGCGGGATCAACGTTCTGGTTACGCTCGTAATCATAGCCGTAGCCCTGAGTATATGAAACAGCTCCGTCTGGCTGGACTTCATTAGGAATAGATACCCTGTCCCCTTGCGCCGCAAAGGGAACTTTAAATATTTTTGTCATGACATTAGCTCCGAAATGACTGTTAGAGAAATTGGCACGGTAATAACCGAAGCCAAAGATATTGCTTTCACTGTTCTCCGTATTATTCAGCGTATCAGTCTGCTCTGCCCGGAGGGTTGTTTCAGGAAGCACATTATCTTTTTCCGTCGTCTTATCCGGTTTATTATCTTGAGTATTCATATCTGACCCTCATTTAATCAACAATGTGTATTGCTAAATAACATGAAGGCGGGTTACTTCTCCGCCAGTGAACATCAATAAAATAAGTTCATCAATACTGGAGAATGCGTTTTGACTAAGCCCGATTTAACGTTTAGGCGAGCTGCATGTTTTGATGACAGGATGGCATAGAATAACAAATGGAGGATCAATAAAATCAGCTCCTCTACTGACAAAACATAATGCACCGAAGAGGATACCACTTTAACTTAACCCCCTTGATTTCCCTAATGTCTGCCCTTGTGACAGAATTAAGTAAAATCAACGTGTTATCCTAAATGATATTTATTGGTACTATATGCCCAAAGAAGATGATATTTCACCCTTGCGTTATTAATGGAGAGAAGAACCAACAGATGAAAATGCGCTTTATGGATATGACGATGAGGTATTACGTTAACTGAGTAAATTAATTAAAAAAATATTCAAGAAAATTTTCTTTGGTTCTTAAAAGATGCAAAAGAAAGCTATGGAGAGCAATTTTATTTAAATCCCAATGCGCCTGCATATATTAAATCATTACAGATAATATCAGATGACAAAAAGATATCGTTATTAGAACATCTCTATGATCCGCTTTTGCCTGTTGATTGATCCTTTCAGTCAGGTAAGTTTCCTTCCTATGAAAACGAAAAAACACTTTACCGCAAAGCCACCTAGGGTGAGCAATATCAGCAAAGCCAATGCTCTTATCCATAAACTTCGAACCAACATTCGGAAATATATGGGTGTTTCTCAATCATAAAGACATGCCATTGACCAACCACGAGGCCAAGCGCTGCCTGCGTGGCCGTATCATCATGCGGAAAATCTGCTTTGGCATGAGCGCCTTCCGCGGGGAGAAATTCATCAAATTGATTTATTAATTTTAAATAAAAATACTTAGATCTTCTAATGTTTTTGCGGTGAATAAATGGGAATAAAGGAACAATATGTTCGCTATTTTTTGTTTTGACATACACCAGACAGCGTATATATTAAGCAGTTCTTTTTAATTCATAAGAATTGGTAAAGATTATGTACTTACCTGAAATGAATAAACTAAACATATACCCTGGGTATTTCAGGATGCCAACAATGCTAACGCTGCAACTTGAAGGACGGGTATAAATGCAAAGTGGTCATTCTCACAACATGCCGCTTTAGGAAAAGGAGTCAGTTGTGAAATCGTTTGAATATTATTATCAGTGGGAACTTGATTACCTAAGGCAACTTGCAAAATCTGCGCGTGAAGAGAAGCCACATCTTGAAGATGTACTGAGTGGCAGGGATCCTGATGCTGAAAGGGTTAGTGAGGGCTTTGCTGCTTTAATGGCCCGTTTGAGTCAGAAAGTCGATGATGCTTTTCCTGAATTGACTCAGCCGTTACTGCAAAAATTACGGGCACAGCCGATCAAAGGTATTCCTGCGACCAGTATGATTCAGTTTGACAGTGGCACGCAGGGGGATTTTGCTTTTTCCATACCGGCGGGAACAGAAGTTCATACTCATCGTCGACAGACATTTGTCACTTGCCGAGAATGTCCTATTGAACCTTTGATATTAGTGTCACGTGAAATTACACATCAGGTACAGACGACTAAAATCACCTTAAAATTTCGCTATATTGGTAAGGAAGAAGAGTGGCTGACCCAGCCGATTAATCTGTTCCTGAGCAGTGATGAGCAGGTTGCTGATGCCCTGATGTTGGGGCTGACTCAATATTATGATGGTGCTGAACTGTATCACGATGGGCAAGTTTATAAAGCACACGGAGATCGGTTTGAACCGCGCTCAGGCGCTTCCCGATTGGTTCTGTCATCTGCTGTCGGGGATAACTGGGCGCCACAATTGTTAGTTGAGTCTCTTTATCTGCCGCATGTTAACCAATT
The DNA here is from genome assembly GCF_014467285.1 of Xenorhabdus sp. PB62.4. NCBI lineage: Bacteria > Pseudomonadati > Pseudomonadota > Gammaproteobacteria > Enterobacterales > Morganellaceae > Xenorhabdus > Xenorhabdus sp. PB62.4. Next base: position 124,573 of record NZ_NKHR01000002.1, read on the forward strand.
TCTGAATTTACCTCTGCCGACAATGGCAAAGCGATTGAAACTGACAAAACATCGTGAATTCAGTGTCGTTCTGACTTTGAATACAGTATTACCATTGTCAACAGCGCAAATAAAGTCTGCATTCCAGCTTCATTGTGCGCCTGTGGTTAATATGGCGCGTAACAGCCAAGTGACACTTCCCTTTGTCCCGGAAACAGCGCGTTATCGTTTACCCTTAATGCCAACTCAGGGTGTTCTGCATATTGCAGGTATAGAACTGAAAAATGAGCCAAACACAGAAGAGGAAAGACGCGGGGATGAATACCTGTTTTATCCGGCCAGCCTCCTGACAGGTATGGAACGTTATCACCCAGAGTACGACAAGGCTTGGTTCTATGCGCTTGAAATCAGTAAAGATGCTCTGGGCAGAATACAGTATGAGCTGATTTTCTATGACAGCAAAGCGGAGTTGATGCGTAAACCACCTGAGCGTGAATTCATTTGCCATTTTTATAGCTTTGAACAATATCAGGCACCTCTTGCACTGGGTGAGATCTGCCAGACGGGAGAAAATGTTCCCGAAGTTTTTCAATTAAAAAATATCATTCCCACTTCACAAACTTATCCTCCGATTGTTGATAGCCATCGTCATTGGGATTTTTTGTCGCACTATTCTGTCGGCAGCCATTTATTGGAGATGAGCGCGTCAGTCAAACAACTACTACAGGATTTTGATCTGTATGCAGATACTGATCGCGCGTCCAGCCGGAATATCCGGCGCATGATCGGCGGGATTGCCAATATAGAAGCAAAATGGGGTGACAGGATGATCCGGGACAGGCCCGTTCGCTGTCTGCTGGTTACCCTGATGCTGGATGAAAGCGCTTATACCGATGCCGGCGAAATGTATCGATTCGCCAATTCACTCTACCAATTCTTCCCGTTCTGCCTTGCACAGGGAACATGGCTGCGAATGCGCGTGCTCAGCCAACCTTCCGGGACGGAATGGTATCTGTCACCTTCAATGATTCAGGGTTATCGCTCAATTATGTAAGGAGTTTCTACAATGGATGGATTAGTTTTTACTTGCCAGATAGGTGCACTACCGCAGACCACGTTTCAGGTAGTGAATTTCAGCTTACAGGAAGGATTATCACAACTGTTTCACCTGTCTATGACAGTAGTCAGTTCTTTTGACAACGTGGCACTCAATAAACAATTGGGTTCCAGTGCCTCTCTGACGGTGATTAGAGATGGCGTCATTGAGCGAACGGTTAATGGTGTTGTGGCCGGAGCCGAACAGGGTAATACCGATGGGCGACAAACCTATTACACTTTTATTATTCGCCCGGAAATGTGGTTGATGACGCTCAATCAGGATAGCCGGATTTTCCACCATCAATCCGTGCCGGATATTCTCGGTCAATTACTGAAAGAACATCGCATCAGGGCGGACAGCAAGTTTTACAAAGATCACCAGCAGCATTCAATACGGGAATATACCACTCAGAAACGCGAATCCGCTTATGAATTCTGGTGCCGACTGGCGGCGGAAGAAGGCATCATGTTCTGGTTCGAAGAGGACAAATTGTTTTACAGTAATTCCCATCTCGGCATGTTGGCTGCGTTAACGCTGACCTACAACGTACAGTCAAACACAGATAACAGTGACTCGACAGCATGGCAGTGGAATTACGGCGAATATCTGTGCCCGGATGAAACGATCCATAAAGATAATAATTTCCTGCGTCCTTCCTATCCTCTGCAACATCTGTCTACGCTGGAACATGGAGGAAATCATTCTGTATTTGAGAGTTATGGCCGTTTTCAGATGGATGCAGAAGGACGCCCTTTCACCCAATTGCGTTTGGAGCAGTTGCAGAACCAGAGCAAAGTCGGTAAAGCGAGTACCAACTGTATCAAACTAAGACCGGGACGGATCTTCGTTCTGCAATCCCACCCGATTGCGACGATGAATGATCGCTGGCAGGTGGTTACTGTCACGCATCATGGACATCAACCACAAGCTTCTGGAAATGCGGGAGAAGGTACGACGCTGACCAACAACGTTTCCTTTATTCCGGGGCGGCAGGACTGGCGCCCGCCATTCCGTTACAAGCCACTGGCAGATGGGGATGAAGTGGCAACCGTCGTGGGGCCGGAAGGTGAGGAAATCTACGTTGATAAACATGGCGCTATCAAAGTTCATTTCCATTGGAACCGTTATGATGAAGCAGATGACCGCGCTTCCTGCTGGGTGCGTGTCGCGCAGGGCTGGAATGGTGATGGCTATGGATTTATGGCTATTCCGCGTATTGGTCAGGAGGTGATTATTTCCTACCTGAACGGGGATATTGATCGTCCAATAGTGACGGGCTGTACCTACAACGGCCGTAACCGCCCACCGCTGGATCTGCCGGCGGAAAAAACGCGCACCACCTTCAAGACCCACACCCACAAAGGTGAAGGATTTAACGAATTGCGCTTTGAAGATGCGAAAGGCAGTGAAGAGATCTATATCCATGCCCAGAAAGACCAGCTTATCCAGATAAACCACGATAAAACCCAACGTGTTGGTCACGATGAAAGCCACCATGTACTGAACAACCGCAAACATGAAATCGGCAACGATGAATTCATCCGGATCATGCATGAACAGCATATCCAGATTGACCTGAACCAGTTTGAAACCATCACCAAAGATCGCAAGACCCGCATCAACAACAACTGGCAGGAAAATATCTTTGCTGATCACCTGCAAGAAGTGGGGAGGGACAAAACTACCAGAATCAACAACAACTATACCCTGAACGTGGTCAACAACATCCAGAGCCTGACAAAAGTCCATACCCTACAGGCCAGCGAATCCGTACTGATCAAAGGCAAGGCGGGATCGATTAAGCTGGATGGTTCAGGGGTGACAATCACTGGCAAAATCACCCTGCAAGGGGATGTTTCGGTAACAGGGGGCAGCCCGGGCACTGTGCCATCACTCAGCGGATCAGCTAATGAAGGGTTGGTCATGGCAGAGGATTGCCGGGAAAAAGCCCGTAAGCAGCAGGAGCCATCAGAATAATGTCCTGGATACCCGATTATGCCGAACATTGGATGGTGGATTATTCCTATGCCACGCAACAAGGCGAGCACTACTCTGCCCGGGCGATTGTCCATGCAACGAACAAGCCACAGGCTCTGTCGTCGCTGGCGGAATATGTCCTACAGGCGGGACATTCACCGGGGCAATACCAAAGTATTCAGCCGTTGCCTGAATACCTTGCCGCCAGCTCTTATATCGAATTGCCGCTATTGCGGCAGTTCCGGCAAGGGGTGGAGCGGAATACACGAGTGATCCCGCTGAACGAATACAATATCAACACCCTCTTGCCTGCCGAGCGTGGCGTATTGCAGTTCGCCGTGACAAAAACCATGCCCGCCAAAAAGAGCGGACAATACCGCTATATGGTGATTGATGCCACGGTTTACCGTCGGGTTATGGGCAGTTTTATCGTGCCTGACCTGATGGTCTCCAACCTGCGATGGGAAAGCCTGTTTCAAGGGGAAACCCAAATCACGCTCGAAGACAGCGCCCCTTATCTGGTGGAGTTAACCGATGACACAACGGTGCACTCTGCTTTTCAGCAAAAGATCACACAGCCGATCACACCAGAACCGGGAATTCTTATCGACAGTGATCAGCCATTTCCTGTTATCCGTAATCACCTGCGTAAATTCACCTATCTGAGAAATGAACAACAACAATCATGGGTGTTTTACCGCTTCTATGTGCCGCAAGGCTTGCTCCCGCTACTGAAAAGCCTGCCGGATGAACAACTGATGCACTTTATGCGCCCGATAACGCGCATCGGTTATTTCGATAGCCAGACAGCACAGTACTATGCCCTTTCTTTGGCTGAAAACACATTAGATCAGGAGAAAACAGCACCCGTGGCAATTAACCCCTATCTGATAAACCTATTGGCGGGGCAGACCCAAGAGCGGGCGGTGGCTCAAATAGTGAAATTTATTACAGAGACCCAACCTGAACTGACGCCAGAACAGAAGGAACAACTGCCGGCCTTTGTGGTGCAACAGGCCAATTTTGCTTGTCTGGCGGGTTTCGCCCATCAGCGTTCCATTTTGTATCTGGTAGCGGGCAGAAGTCTGGCGCGGGATAACGAAGCACTCTGGCAGCGGGCATGGCAGCATGCCTGTACACAAGCACAGGCGCAAGAGGTGCGGGCGCTGGCTTGTTATGAGTATTGTTTTAAAAACCGGGCATTAGGTTAACACAAGGAAATAAGAGAAATGGAAAAATCGATATTAACGAGCGTGAATGACGCTCTTGAGACAGCCGTGAAAAAAGCGGAAAAAACGTTTGAAAAAATTGTCGATGAGGCGAAGGCACGCATACCTCATGAGTTGGATATGGATACCGTTGTCAGGCCCTGTGACGCCAATATCCGGCCTGTTTATCCTGTCAGATATGCTTATATGAATTTTTTTGGTGACAAATGGGTAAATGCTCAATTACCGCCGCCAATAAGGACTTTTATTGATCCTTATGATAATTCATTAAATGCAAGCGTTCTGGGGGGCTATAGCATTCGAATGCCAAGACCGGGTTGGATCTATGTCAAAGAAGAAGGACCAATTAAAACCAGGGGTTCCCAACAGGATGGCAAGTTATTGATTTTCAAATTCAGCCCTGAAATTGTCACATTAGAGGGCAAAAGGGGAATGGTTACAAAATACACCAAATATGAGCAAAAAGCCGGAAGCTCATCGTGGGAAGAAATCCACCCTGCCAGTGGTACAGCGGGATTAGGCTATCCTTTTCTGGCGATTGATAAAGATGTGACCCAAATCAGCATCGTTTACAGTGAAGTCAAACTGGCTAAATCTGTCCTGAATAAGATGGATAACGATAAAAACTTCCGCAAGAGTGCGATGCAATTTGTGGATTTAGATAGTGAAGTATCAGATTATGCCATTGATGCCAAACAAGAACATTTCGACGGATTAGTGGAAGATTTCAAAGATCCTGAAAAACAATTTCAGGCATACAAAAATCAATTATCCGATCCGCTCTTACAATCTGCTGATTTGGGAGATATCACGACTGAAGGCAGTTTTTTCATGAATGCAGATATGGAAATGCGTTATATAGACAGCCTTATCTGCCCTTATTACAAAGATAAAGCGAAGATTGTGGTATTGCATGATCCTGTGGGATATCAGCGTGATATTTTAATGGCTTATGAGTTACTTAATCTTTGGCAGCTAAGTTATTCTGCAACAAATATTTATCCTCTTACTATAGGGCAATTTGTTGAGGTAATTGCTGCATCAAAGGATAAAAATATTAAAGAATATTTTAAAGAACATATTCATCAGGAAAATTGGAAAACCTGGTGGCCTAAACTTACCGATCCCATTGTAGATGTAAAAAAAAGGCAAGAAAAAGTTCTTGAAATATACAAAGAATTTTTTGAAAGTCCGAATATTGCGAGTAAATTAGGTGGCTTATCACATTATTTCAAGTATTTTTTTTCGTTGAGTGATAAAAAAAGCGATCTGACAGAAGAAGATGGTCGGGAATTTGAAATACATTGCGATCTAATTACAGAATTAATGCAGCCATTACAGAGAACTGTAGAGGGAACGTCGACATTAGAAAATATTATTGGCGGTAAATCTGCATTAGATGAGAGTAGTACATGGTTTATTATTAACAATGGAATCGTCAATACGCTAGGACATGATGGTGCTAAAAAACCATTGATGGCAGAATATATAACAAAAGGAATAGATAAAGTTCTTAGTGCAACAGGTGAAGTACTAGGGATGTTTCTTGCATGGGGAGCCGAAAAAATAGCTCAAGGTTCTGTCAGCTTATATGTAAAAAGTATTGAAAAAGTAAACCAGATTTTTACCAATAAAATGTTCAGCGCGTTGGGAGTAGAAGAATATAAAGGATCTGTTTTATTGACAGAAAAAGAAGTGGCAAAATTAATCAATGATCTGGAAAAATATAAACAACAAGGGCTGATCGGGAACCTGAAAGAATGGGGGAAAAAAGTCAAAGTCAACGTTCAAAAAGAGGGAGGAAAGATAGTATTTAACTGGTCAAATCGGATTAAAAATTATACGGGAGATTTGAAACTAAAAATACCTACCATTAAAATTAACAGACCAGAATTTAATATTAAGTTTATGTCACATTATGATAAGTCTCTTAGTATTGTCCTGGATTGCAGTCTAACTGGATTTGATCTTATTATGAAAAGTTATACATTCTATAACTTATTGTCGCAATCTGGTTTTGATAGAAATAATCCACTGAACGCGAATCGAAAAATTGTGTATTTAGCTTTTACTTACCTGAATACGACACTTGGTATGGCAGTTGCAGCACGCAATTCTTCTGAGCTTTTCGGGAAAGGGCTTGCAAAAGCAGAAGCACTGGCGAGAAGAATAAATCACCCTGCGGCAGAAGCACTATTAGGTGCAGCATCACGCAGGCTTATGTTAAATGGTGCCTATATAAAACTGCTGGCAAAGGGGACTGTTGGGCTAACTGGGATTTTAAGCGGAGGGCTTGCTTATTATGATGCTTATCAAGCTAGAGCTTTAGGTAGTCATAAGGAAGCGTATGCACATGTTGCTATTGGTACTGGTACATTAATGATAACTGCTGGATTTTTGGGACCATCACTTTTGGGCACAAGCGCTGGAGCAGCAGGAATAGGATCATTCTTTACCAGTATGATATGGGCGGGAATTTTAGGTATGCTAGCAAGTATTGCCTATTTAGTTCTTTTTGGAAAAACCCAATTGGAATATTTATTAATGAATTGCTTTTGGGGAAGCGGTGATAAATATTCATTTTTGGAAATGGGTTTTAAACGACCTGAAGATATAGCACTCCAATTCGGCAAAGTTCGAAAAATGGATGATAAAGTAATTAATACATTTAAGGTAGAATATCAAGAGTTTTTGAATTTTTTTACTAGACCAATATTAAAAAAAGAAAGTAATAAAAAAGGAAAGATGATTTATCATTTTATGTTGCCGAATTTTCAATGGGAAAGATCAGAGTTGGTTTATCATGTTTTACCATCATCTAATGTCACAGGAAGAAGTGATCACACCATTTATGTAAATGAACCTCATTACGCTAAAGCTAAGCGGAGATTTGAAGAATTAATGGAACAAGTCCTCTCTGAGATAATTTATAAAAATAAAAATCCCATTGATGAAAATGGCATACTTACTCTGACATTGGAAATAGAAGAAGAATATGCTCAATACCTAAAAATTTTTTGGTACTATATGCCCAAAGAAGATGATATTTCACCTTTGCGCTATCAATGGGGAGAAGAGCCAACAATCGAAAATGCAATTTATGGATATTTTGATGAGAAGGTACGCTAAATGATAAACTCAATAAAAAAGTGGTTAACTAAAAAAACTGAAGGCAAAGTAAACAATGATGCCAAAATTAGCCGGCTATCAATAGTGTGTGATTCTTTCTTGGATGAAGATATTGGAATACTGGATAAAGAGCAAATAAAAACAGAGGGTTTTATTGATTTAATTGATAATAAAAAATGTGAAATACGATATGGCAGGAGTAATTATCGTGAAAATATTTTACTTGCTTCTTTAGCAGGTTTTTTATTAGGTTTTTGTTTTTTTATTGATGATTACATTACGTCATGGAAAGCTAATGAAAACTTTCATTTAAGTACTGTTAGTGATATTAAAGAGAGATATGGGGAAGATTTTTATCTAAATCCTAAATTGCCGGATTATTATAAAATTTATGAGTATATTGCTGATACAAAGAGCCTTTCTTTTTCTCAATATTTTCATATTCTTTATACGGATAGTGGTTTTTACGGTAAATCGAGAGCTCGAAAGGGTTTATTACTAGATGGTGGTTTTTTTCTATTTTCCATTACAATGATTTTAATTCATTTATGGGTATTATCTTTAATTCGTAAAATATCCCCTCTTGTTATTGATCGGGAAAAGCAACTGTTTTATACATGGCGTAAGGGAAGAATGTATGTTGCACGTTACTCTCAAGTCGATGTTGTTAATCTATATGACGTTCTGTATTTAAGAGTTTATGGGTTTGACAAAAATAACAAACTGATGATTTATGCTTTTGAACCCCGTATTCCTAACCTAATAGACGACATAATAAGCAAAAAGTATTTACTGGCTTTTATGGCAAAATATCTGATTCAAGGAAAAGAATCTGTCAGTTTAGTGAATTTTAAACGCCAATCATCAATATTTCCTTCACGTAAAAATCCAAAACCAGCAAATTGGGAAACTCAGATTACGGCAATCTTAGCTGAATTGGATAGGCTTGGCCCACCAAAAGGAGTTACTGATCCGAAATAAATGTTGGAAAAAATAGCACCGAAGAATATTATAATTATCTCGGTGTTATTTTTAAAATTTAAAAAATTACATTGTAAATAGTCACTTTATTATCATTTATATTAAATTGTTATATGAGATTATTTTATATGGCTAAGGATAACAAAATTAAATTAGCACGAATGTCAACTGCTTGCGGTCCTTTTTTGAATGAAGACATTGGCATGTTGAATAAAGAGAAAATAAAAACAGAGGGTTTTATTGATTTAATTGATGGTAAAAAATGTGAAATACGATATGGCAGGAGTCATTATCGTAAAAAGATTTTGCCTTCCTCTTTAGCCGATTTTTTATTAGTTTTTTGTTTTTTCATTAACGATGTTATTAATACATGAAAAGCGAATAAGGAAAGTTATAGGGTAAAGAACCAATATTGGAAAATGCGATTTATGGATATGAAGATGAGGTATTACGTTAAATGAATAAATTAATAAAAAAATTGCTCAAAAAACTCTTTAGAGTGAAGACACCTCCAACAGAGCCATTGTCTACATTTGGTGATCCTATTCTGGAGGAAAAGCTAATTCTTCTGGATAATAAAACCGTAAAGCGTGCAGGATTTTTGGATGCAATAAATAGTAAGGAGTGTCATTTTCGTCATAATCTTATCAGAGCAAGAAAAGAAGTTATAGTACCTGTGATGATTGGGTTTATGTTAGGTTTTGGATTTTTTATTAATGATTTTGTTAAGGGATGGAAAGCTAATGAAGAAGATCTTCTTTGGTCTGTTCAGAATGCAAAAAAACGTTATGGAGAGCAATTTTATTTAAATCCAAATGCACCTGCATATACTAAATCATTACGGGTAATATCAGATGACAAAAAAATATCTCTAACGGAATATTTATATATTTCCTATTCCAAAGATAGCTATTATGGTGAAGAAAGGGCTAGGCGATATCTGATTATAGATGCAAGCTTCGGGTTATTTTTTCTTAGTACCAATATCCTTCTTATCAGCATTTTTTTAAGATTACGTAGGCCTGCAAATTTCATAATTGATCATGAAAGAAAACTTTTTTACACTTGGAAAAAAGGAAAAGTCTATGTATCTCGCTATAAAGAATTAGGCGTGGCGTTTACTAATAATATTTTGCATTTCAAATGTTATGGACTAAACGAAAAGAATGAACTGACATATCAGTTTTTTATCCCTTATCTTAGTCTTTTCAACTCAGACGAGGATAAAATTTATATTTTGGCATTTATGTCAAAATATTTATTACAAGGAAAAGAGGCCGTCAGTTCAGTGGATTTTAAACGTCAAGAACGATTACCGTGGCTTCGTAAGCAAATAAAACCAAAGGATTGGGAAACTCAGATTACGGCAATTTTAGCTGAATTGGATAGGCTTAGCCCACCAAAAGGAGCTACTGATCCGAAATAAATATTGGGAAAAATAGCACTGAAGAATATTATAATTATCTCGGTGCTATTTTTAAAATTTCAAAAATTACATTGTAAATAGTTACTTTATTGTCATTTATATTAAATTGTTATATGAGATTATTTTATATGGCTAAGGATAAAAAAATTAAATTAGCACAAATGTCAACTACTTGTGATCCTTTTTTGGATGAAAACATCGGAAAGCTGGATAAAGAGCAAATAAAAACAAAGGGTTTTATTGATTTAATTGATGATAAAAAATGTGAAATACGATATGGCAGGAGTAATTTTGATGAAAAAGTTTTACTTTCCTCTTTGGTCGGTTTTTTATTAGGATTTTGTTTTTTTATTAATGATGTTATTAACACATGGAAAGCTAATGAGGAATTTTATTTAATAACTGTTGGTATTATTAAAGATAAATATGGAGAAAATTTTCATCTAAATCCTAATGTGCCAGATGATGATAAAATTTATGAGTATATTGCTGATTCAAAGAAAATATCTTGGTCTCAATATTTTCATATTCGTTATATGGATAATGGTTTTTATGAAAAATCTAGAGTGAGAGAAAATTTATTTTTAGATGGTGGTTTTTTTCTATTTTTCACTACAATGATTATAATACATTTATGGTTATTATCTTTAATTCGTAAAATACCCCCTCTTGTTATTGATCGGGAAAAGCAACTGTTTTATACATGGCGTAAAGGAAGGATATATGTTGCTCGTTACTCTCAAGCCGAACTTGTTAATCTATATGATGTTCTGTATCTAAGAGTTTATGGGCTTGACAAAAATAACAAACTGATGATTTATGCTTTTGAACCCCGTATTCCTAACTTAATAGACGACATAATAAGCAAAAAGTATTTATTGGCATTTATGTCAAAATATTTATTACAAGGAAAAGAGGCCGTCAGTTCAGTGGATTTTAAACGTCAAGAGCGATTACCGTGGCTTCGTAAGCAAATAAAACCAACGGACTGGGAAACTCAGATTACGGCAATCTTAGCTGAATTGGATAGGCTTGGTCCACCAAAAGGAGCTACTGATCCGAAATAAATGTTGGAAAAAATAGCACCGAGATAATTATAATTATCTCGGTGCTATTTTTAATAGTTTTAAAATTTACATTGTAAATAGTTACTTTATTATCATTTATATTAAATTATCATATGAAATTGTTTTATATGGCTAAGTATAAAGAAATTAAATTAGCAGAATGTCAACTATTTACGATCCTTTTTTGGATGAAGATATTGGCATGCTGGCTCCCCAACTCCAATTTCATTTTTATAGATTGCAGCCGCATCAATCATCCTATAGCCTGTTTCCAGCGCTTTTTTGACAACCTGTTTTACTTCCGCTCCTCTTTTGTCTTATATACTCCTAAACCGATATTCGGCATTCTTATACCATTGCAGAGTTTTATTGTTTGAGTACTCATAAAAATTCCCTTTTCTTTTATTTGCACAAGATGATACTGGCGATTTCGGCAGATGTTTTTAATGCCCTGATTTGCATAAATAATACTTCTGCTTCATCATATTCTTTGCGCAAATACCCTAGCCATTGTTTGATACGGGCAACATGATACAGCCCTGTATCTCCCTGCTTTTCTAAATAAGTATAGTTTTGCAATAACTTGAGCACATCGCTCCACAGCATTCTTGGCTCGTTATATTTAATGACCCGACTCAAGTTTGGCGTATGCAGTGCGCCACGCCCTATCATCACAGCGTCACATCCTGTAATTTTGATACATTCCTGAGCACTCTGCCAATCCCAGATTTCCCCATTGGCAATCACAGGAATGGAGAGACGACGACGAATCTCGCCAATCGCCTTCCAGTTGATACGTTCTGCCTTATAACCATCTTCCTTGGTTCGCCCATGCACGACTAATTCTGTTGCTCCTGCCTGCTGTACGGCATCGGCAATCTCAAACTGACGTGCATCAGAATCCCACCCCAAACGCACCTTTACCGTCACTGGTAAATGTGCTGGTACAGCTTCCCGCATGGCTTTGGCGCCGCTGTAGATAAATTCAGGATCTTTCAGTAATGTCGCACCGCCTCCGCTGCCATTTACCGCTTTGGAAGGACAACCGCAGTTTAGGTCAACCCCCCAAGATCCCAATTCAACTGCTCTAGCTGCGTTTTCTGCCAACCATTCTGGATACTGCCCCAAAAGTTGAATCCTGACCGGGGTTCCCGATGGTGTACGGCTCTGATGATGTAACTCAGGGCACAACCGGTAAAAAGATTTTACCGGTAGTAAGCTGTCAACCACTCGCAGGAATTCTGTGACGCAAAGGTCGTACTCGTTGACTTCACTCAACAGTTCCCTCACCAGAGAATCCAAAACACCTTCCATCGGAGCCAGCAAAACGCGCATCAATTACTCTCCCGACACCGGGGAACGCGACGCTTTTGTGGTTCGCTGACGCCGCTGACCCGATGAGGTTCCTTGGTTGCGTGAGCGCTCACCATTTGGGTTAGCCTGATGTTTTGAGGATTGACCTTGCTTGCCATTTCTACGTTGGCTACGAGGCTGTTCGCTATGTGAATGATTGTCGCGGAAGCCATTACCCCGAGCATTATTTCTACGGGGGCTATTATCACGGCTGTTACGCCCGTTTTGGATTGGCTCAGCCTTGATAGAAGGATCTGGTTCATAGCCCGGAATGGCAATGCGTGGAATTTCCCGCTTCAATAGCCGTTCAATATCTTTCAGAAGCTTATGCTCATCAACACATACCAGCGATATCGCTTGCCCGGTTGCATCCGCACGGCCAGTACGGCCAATTCGGTGAACATAATCTTCTGCAACGTTTGGCAATTCATAATTGACCACATATGGCAATTGGTCGATATCCAAGCCACGAGCGGCAATATCTGTTGCAACTAATGCGCGAATTTGCCCTGTTTTGAAATCAGCCAGTGCACGGGTTCTCGCCCCCTGGCTCTTGTTGCCGTGGATCGCGGCAGCAGTCACGCCATCTTTATTCAGTTGTTCCGCCAGTCGATTTGCACCATGTTTGGTTCGAGTGAATACCAAAACCTGTTGCCAGTTCTGGTTACCTATCATGTAAGAAAGCAATTCGCCTTTACGTTTTTTATCTACAAAATGGATTGATTGATCAATCTGTTCAGATGCAGAGTTACGACGCGCGACTTCTACACTCACCGGATTATGCAGCAACTTATTGGCAAGGCTCTTTATTTCATCAGAAAAAGTCGCGGAAAAGAGTAAATTTTGGCGTTTTGCCGGCAGTTTATTCAATACTCGTCGAATATCATGGATAAAACCCATATCCAACATACGGTCAGCTTCATCCAAGATCAGGATTTCAACGCGGGAGAGATCAACGGCATTCTGGTGTTCCAGATCCAGCAAACGCCCTGGTGTTGCCACCAGAATATCCACCCCACCACGCAGTTTCATCATCTGCGGATTAATACTGACTCCACCAAATACCACGAATGAACGTAATTTGAGATATTTACTGTAATTACGTACATTTTCGCCAACCTGCGCCGCCAATTCTCGTGTCGGTGTCAGAATCAATGCCCTGATCGGACGGCGGCCTTTTGTCTGAATCGGGGATTCACTCAAAAGTTGCAGAATAGGTAAGGTAAACCCTGCTGTTTTTCCGGTTCCGGTCTGGGCACTGGCCAGCAGATCTTTACCAGATAACACAACAGGAATAGCCTGTTGCTGAATAGGGGTAGGTTCCGCGTAGCCTTGCTCTTCAACGGCACGCAAAATATCAGCCTTCAAGCCGAGTGACTCAAAATTCATAAATAAGAAATGCTCCAGACTTCACCATTCCTGATATCAATTCAGGGGCAGTTTTATGGGAAGAAAATAGACGCGATAAAACGCAAAGAAATTACACAAACTGCGATGTACCATAAGCGCGGCATTATAACAGATATGTGATTCCAAACAGCCCTGAAAAGCTAATAATTGGCACGAAATCTCATTGAAAGCGCCCACTTACGAGAATTGATCAAAAATAGGAAAATTATTTTTTATAGGTGTCTATTAAAAAGACAATTTGCGTCAACTTTACATCAACTTACTTTAGTCTTAAAGTTAATCATACGATTGATATATTTACGACACTCTTGGCAATTCTTTTTCTTTATAACAGGATCTCTTTTAACATGGCAGCGAAGACGGCTCAGACATCACGAGGCGAACAAGCCAAACAGCAACTTCTTGAATCAGCAATAGAAATTTTTGGTAAATCAGGTCTGGATGGTGCCACGACTCGTAACATTGCCCAACACGCGCAACAAAATATCGCAGCCATTGCCTACTATTTTGGTTCTAAAGAAGGACTATACCTCGCTGTCGTGCAACATATCGCCGATAAGCTAAAATCAGAATTTTCCCCGTTAATTGAATCAATTGACCGTTTTTTTGCCGAAACGCCGAAACCCTATCCACAAGAAAAAATCCTGGAATTTATTCATCAAGGCATGGTTAGCTACAACCGCCTGATTTTCGAGAAAAGCAGTATCAATATCAGCCGCATCATGTCACATGAACAACTGACACCAACAGAAGCTTACAATGTCATGCATGAGCAAGGGCTGGCCCCGATTTATTCCCGCATCAATAAGTTAATCGCTAATTATATCGGCGCTGATGAACGTGAGATTTCAACCCAAATCCATACTCACGCCTTATTAGGGGAAATTCTTTCTTTCCGTCTGGCACGGGAAGCCTTATTGCGCCAAACAGGCTGGGATAATATTGGCACTAAAGAATATGAGTTAATTAATCAAGTTTTGTCTCAACACATCAACTTGTTGCTTGAAGGGTTACGAAAAAAATAAGGCAATTAAGGAATACAGCAACAAGAACTACAGCAATAAATAGTTATAGACTCAAAAATGTGCATACCTGATAAATTTCAAATGACAGTTAATTATTTGAAAAATAAGGGTATAAATTGAACAAGGCATAAGGGATAGTATGAACAGTAAAAAGTTTGCTCTTGCCCTATTGGCGCTCATTGTTGTTATCGGTGCTATTGTTGGTATCTATTATTATCAAGAACAAAATGGCAGGGAACTGACTCTGTATGGCAATGTCGATGTCAGAACCGTTAATCTTGGTTTTCGGGTTGCAGGTAAACTGGCCAAACTACAAGTGGATGAAGGTGATGCCATTACTGCGGGACAGACACTCGGCCATCTTGATGATGCTCCCTTTATTAATGCCTTGAATCAATCCAAAGCCGCGCGGGATGTCGCCAAGGCAAACCTTGCCAAAGCAGAAGCGGGTTACCGTACTGAAGAAATCTCCCAAGTGCGTGCAGAAGTGGCTCAGAAAGAATCTGCATTCCGCTTTGCCGATAGTTTCCTGAAACGCCAGCAAGGATTGTGGCAAAGTAAAACTATTTCAGCTAATGATTTGGAAAATGCCAAAACCGGGCGAAACCAGGCATTGGCCGCTTATCAGGCGGCAAAAGATAAATTGCGCCAATTTGAAACCGGTTATCGCATAGAAGAAATTGTCGCCGCCAAAGCCCAGCTTAGCCAAGCAGAAGCGGCGGTTGCACAGGCTGAACTCAATCTGAAAGATACCCAACTCACTTCACCATCAGCAGGTGTGATTCTGACCAGAGCCATTGAGCCGGGTACAATGCTGGCGGCTGGAAATACGGTTTTTGCTCTATCACTCACCAATCCGGTCTGGATCAGGGCGTATATTGATGAACCGAATCTGAATCAGGCTACCGCAGGGCGGGAAATTCTGATTTATACCGATGGACGGAAAAATCAGCCCTATCACGGCAAAATCGGCTTCGTTTCTCCAACCGCTGAATTTACCCCGAAGAATGTCGAAACTCCCGATTTAAGAACGGATTTAGTTTATCGCCTGCGGGTTATTGTTCTTGATCCTGATGAAGGATTGAAACAAGGAATGCCTGTTACCCTGCGTTTTGCTGGTACAAATTCTACTGAAGCCAACAATAAGTAAGGCGATAACATGAGCAGTTCAGCTTATACGATCAAACTGAACGGCGTGGAGAAAACTTTTCCAGGATTGGACGCTCCTGCTGTCTCCCATCTACGGGCAGAAATTCAGGGCGGATCTGTCACGGGGCTTGTCGGCCCTGATGGCGCAGGAAAAACCACGTTGATACGAATGCTGGCCGGATTATTGAAGCCTGATAGCGGCAATATTGAAATCATGGGGCTTGATCCCATCAAGGATAGTGTCCAAGTCCGTTCTGAACTCGGCTATATGCCGCAAAAATTCGGCCTGTATGAAGATTTAACCGTTATGGAAAATCTCACTTTATATGCCGATTTACGTGGTGTACTTGGCGAGGAGCGCAAAGCCACATTTCAAAAATTACTCACTTTTACGGATTTAACCCGTTTTACTGAACGTCTGGCGGGAAAATTATCCGGCGGCATGAAACAAAAATTGGGGCTTGCCTGTACTTTACTGGGTAGCCCGAAGGTTCTGTTACTTGATGAACCGGGCGTGGGCGTTGACCCTATCGCCCGCCGTGAATTATGGCAGATGGTACATGAACTCGCTTCCGAAGGTATGCTTATTCTATGGAGTACCTCTTATTTGGATGAAGCCGAGTTATGTCGTAATGTCTTGCTAATGAACCGGGGTGAGTTGATCTATCGCGGTCAGCCACAAAATTTGACTCAGAATATTGCCGGACGATCTTTTTTACTGGATGTTAAACAGGGCGACCGACGCAAAACGCTCCAACATGCCCTCATCCTGCCCCAGGTGACTGATGGCGTGATTCAAGGAAGATATGTTCGTTTAATCTTAAAAGGAGAAGCAGATAAAAGCGCATTACTCCAACAAATAGGGCTATCCGAAGCCAATATTCTTGAGGCCGAACCGCGTTTCGAAGATGCTTTTATTGATTTACTGGGCGGCGGCCCATCCCACCGTTCCGCATTGGCTGAAATAATGCCTCAGATTCCGCCCAATCCGACAGAAACCGTGATAGAAGCCTGTAACCTGACTAAAAAATTTGGGGATTTTGCCGCTACTGATGATGTGGATTTTCAGGTGAAACGCGGGGAAATTTTTGGTCTGTTGGGACCAAATGGCGCCGGCAAATCCACAACCTTTAAAATGATGTGCGGGTTGATGATCCCCACTTCCGGTAAGGCGCTGGTTCTGAATATGGATTTAAAAACCAGCTCAGGCAAGGCGCGCCAACGTCTTGGTTATATGGCTCAGAAATTCTCGCTCTATGGCAACCTGACGGTTGAGCAAAATCTTAAATTTTTCTCCGGTGTTTACGGGCTGAAAGGCCGACATCAGAAAGAAAAAATGTCAGATATGATCCAGGCATTCAATCTTGGGCCAATCTTGCAACAAAAAACAGATAGTCTTCCGCTCGGTTTTAAACAACGCCTTGCCCTTTCCTGCGCATTGATGCACGAACCTGACATCCTGTTTCTGGATGAACCCACTTCTGGTGTCGATCCGCTGACCCGCCGTGAATTTTGGCTCCATATCAACGGCATGGTCGATAAAGGGGTTACCGTGATGGTAACAACCCACTTTATGGAGGAAGCAGAATACTGTGACCGTATCGGGCTGGTATTTCGGGGAAAATTGATTGCAGCCGGAACCCCTGATGAGCTGAAACAATTAGTTGCCACGGATGAGCGGCCTAACCCTTCGATGGAAGATACGTTTATCGATCTCGTGGTGAATTACGATAAGGAGCCGCAATGAGCCGTTCTGAACATGCAGCATCCCAGAAAGCCGTCAATTTCTCATGGCGTCGATTGAAAGCCCTCTGCATCAAGGAAACTAAACAGATTATCCGCGATCCCAGTAGTGCGTTGATTGCGGTGGTGATCCCGCTGATGCTGTTATTTATTTTTGGCTATGGCATAAATCTTGATTCCAGCAAACTTCGCCTCGGTATTCTGATGGAGCAGCAAAGCGAAGATGCCCGTGAATTAGTTCACGCATTTACGGGATCGCCTTATATTGATGCCACCATCAGCGATAATCGCCACTTCTTAATCAAGAAAATGCAGGAGAACCAAATTCGGGGCATTATCGTCATTCCGGTAAATTTTGATGCCCTGCTTGCCCGTGCAGACAGCCATGCGCCTATTCAGGTCATTACTGATGGCAGTGAACCCAATACCGCCAACTTTGTCCAGGGGTATACCAAAGGTATCTGGCAAATCTGGCTCCAACAACGGGGACAAAATCGGGGTGTTTCAACCACGCCATTGATTGATACACAAATCCGCTATTGGTTTAATCCGGCTGCCATTAGCCGGCACTTCCTCATCCCCGGGGCTGTTTCCATTATCATGACCGTCGTAGGCGCCATTCTCACTTCACTCGTGGTTGCCCGTGAATGGGAACGTGGAACCATGGAGGCGTTACTTTCAACCCAAGTCACCCGAACCGAATTACTGCTCGCCAAGTTATTGCCCTACCAAGTTTTAGGCTCTTTTGTCATGGTGCTTTGCATGATATTCACGGTTTTTGTACTGGATGTTCCTTATCGTGGTTCACTCTGGATATTGGCGTCAGTCTCTAGTCTCTATCTTGCCACTGCCTTGGGCATGGGGTTATTGATCTCAACTCTGACGCGCAATCAGTTCAATGCAGCGATGATTTCCCTTAACGCCGCTTTTTTGCCTGCCATTATGTTGTCTGGCTTTGTTTTCGAAATAGACAGTATGCCGGTGCTTATTCAGGTTTCGACTTATATCGTCCCCGCACGCTATTTTGTCAGTGGCCTACAGACACTCTTTCTGGCGGGTAACATCGGTACGGTGTTAATCACAAACCTGCTCCTGCTGATTGCCAGCTCCATCGTTTTTATTGGCTTGACTGCGTGGAAAACTCGTCGTCATCTGGATTAAAAAGGAAAGAGCATGTTTCATCGCTTGTATACGCTAATCATGAAAGAGTTGCAGTCTCTTCTGAGAGAGCCGCAAACACGGAGTATTTTGATTTTGCCCGTAATTCTGCAAATGATCTTATTTCCATGGGCAGCAACGCTGGAAGTCAAAAATGCCACTATTGCTATTTATAATGAAGACAAAGGGCAGGCTTCGATTGAGTTAACCCAACGGCTGGCAAAATCGAAAGCATTTCCTGATGTTATTTTGCTGACCAGTTCGCAAGAAATCCGTCCTACACTGGATAACCGCAAGGCACTGCTATTGGTGCGTTTTCCTCAGAACTTCAGTGCCAATATTGCCACTCATAATCCGACATCAATTCAAGTTTTGCTGGATGGGCGTAATTCAAATAGTGCCCAGATTGCCGCTAACTATATCCAGCAAATTGTGATGGATTATCAGAAACAGTTATTGGGGAATGCCCCTGGTTTCAATAACAGTGAGCTAATCATCCGTAACTGGTATAACGCCAATTTGGATTATAAGTGGTTTGTCGTGCCATCGCTGGTTGCCATGATTACTACGATTGGCGTTCTGATCGTCACGGCTTTGTCTGTCGCCCGTGAGCGGGAACAGGGAACGCTGGATCAATTGCTGGTTTCTCCATTAGCGACATGGCAAATTTTCCTTGGCAAAGCCATTCCGGCACTGGTCGTCGCCACTATGCAGGCAACCATTGTTTTGCTGATTGGGATTCTGTGTTATCAAATTCCCTTCGCTGGTTCATTAGCGCTATTTTATGGCTGTATGTTGATTTATGGATTATCTCTGGTTGGTTTCGGGTTGCTGATTTCTGCGGTTTGCTCCACCCAACAACAGGCATTTATCGGCGTGTTTGTGTTTATGATGCCGGCGATTTTACTTTCCGGGTACATTTCCCCAGTCGAGAACATGCCCGTCTGGTTACAAGACATAACATGGATTAATCCCATCCGGCATTTTACTGATATTACCAAACAGATTTATTTAAAAGGGGCAGATTTATCCGTCATTTGGCCGAATTTATGGCCTTTGTTGGTGATTACTGCAACGACTGGGGGGATCGCTTATCGGCTGTTCCGCAGTAAGATTGCTTGATAAAAATGCAAATAGGAAAGAGAGCAGGATATGGATAAATGGTGTTCTCTTTCCTCAGTTTCTCCCTTACTCTCCTAATCTAAGAGCTAACATTCTTTAGCTATTGTGTTTTTCCTGAACTTTCTGACTTATTTTTCCTGTGATAAGTAATGATCCCATTGCTGAAAAAGCTAAAAAAGATAAGATATTGTTTACTGTCAATATAGGTATTAAAGATAAAATAACTACGCCTAATAAAGATTGATAACTACGCGATATAACATCTGATGCAGCAATAATCTCAGCCAAATACTCAGATGGAGTCAACTCTTGGCCCGAAGCATAAAGAGATATTCTGAGAAAAGATAATCCAACAAATAATATAAAGCTCCCTATACTATAATGTAGCAATTGAAAATCATGATACGGATAAGACCAAAAAACACACCCTAAAGAAACAAAAAAAGCCCCCAGAAAAAAAGAAAGTCTGATTTTCTCCAAACTAAAAAAACGCCCTGCAATAAAATTCCCAAATAACAAAGACAATGCAGAGATAAATGAGAAAAAGGCCAACACATCGGAATAACTGACTATAAAAGATAATCCCACAAAGCCTGTCATTTTAGAGTAGTCCATTGTTATAATATATGTAGAGTTAATTTGGTAAGAAGTCATTGATGTTAAAATACTTATCCTAAAAAAAAGAATATGCCTCTGCACGGGTTCTTTTAAAAGATATTTTAATCCAATAAACCTTTGATCGTTATTTTTTGAGTTTTTTTCTTCTCTCCATTCTGAGACGCTGAAAATAGTCAGAGTAGAAATAAGAAAACATATTGATTCAACAACAAAAACCTGATTTAAAGAAACAAATTTAATCAATAGAGCTGCAAAAAGGGGAGAAAATAAAGTCAACAAACTATACAATGATTGTTGCTTAGATATAAATTTTATTCTTTCATCAGACCCAACAAATTTTTGATAAGCTACGCTCCTTACTGCTATATTTAATCCAGAAAAGAATGAAATAAAAAGGGCGATAATAAAAATGCTGTAAATATCACTCACAATGATAGCTAACAATATTATAAAAGCTCTGATAGAATCTGAAAAAATACAAATCCATTTCATATTAAAATATTTTATCAAATAACCAGTAAGAAAAAAAACAAGTAAGCTGCCAAGCAATCTTATTGATATAAGCAAGGAGGTATAAGAAGCGGAGTGAGTTATATTGAAAGCCAATGTTAATAACGCCACTTCACTTACCCCAGAACCAAACATTGATATAACATCAGAAGTTAGTAACTTGTTTTTGTTTTTCATTTTTTTCTCTTGTTAGTTAACTTTTCTTACCAATGAAATTTCTCCTACTTCCATTAAGTAAGAACAGTGACTACAAACATGTTTGTATTTTCTATTATCTGTATCATCACCGTAGGCATGTGTATATGTGATTCCACAATTATTACAAACCTCATATTTAGGTCTGGCTATAGCATAATTTTTATTCAATCGTTCAAGAGACTCGAAAAAATTAAAACCCAATCCGGGCCATACGCCTGAAAGGAGATCTGCGATAAAATAATTAATATCTCTATTATGATCACCACGATCATAATCAGTAGGAGATCCCTGTTTTGAATGCCTTTCTGGTGCAACAAATTTCAAATAGAGTGTTAACTCTTTTTTTGTTATTGTCCAGAGCGGTGATATATGAGTAAATTCCCCATTCCAAGATAAAACCTAATGCAATACGGCCAGCTAAAATGGTCCATTTAAATATAAAAAACAAAATCAAAA
Organism: Xenorhabdus sp. PB62.4; assembly: GCF_014467285.1. Lineage (NCBI taxonomy): Bacteria > Pseudomonadati > Pseudomonadota > Gammaproteobacteria > Enterobacterales > Morganellaceae > Xenorhabdus > Xenorhabdus sp. PB62.4. Next base: position 146,202 of record NZ_NKHR01000002.1, read on the forward strand.
TTTCAATAAACAACAAGTAAACGAATTTCATTTTTTTAATAAATGATTATTTTAACCTCTATATAACTCATCAGGATAAAAATTAAATTAATATATAAATTAGCAATATCAACGAAACAAGCAGAGAAAAATATTTCTTCTTATGAGGTAATAGTGAATTATCAAATATAGCCGTTACTCATATTCAATTTTCAACTTATTAATTTGTTCAATATATTGTAAAAAGCCACCTGCTATGCAGGGGGCAGGGGGCTTAACACTATTTTTCTAGCCTCAGTTGTATTTGTCTTCTTTCTTCCTCTTTGGCTACCTTGTCCTGATATCTCACATATCGCCTAATTATATCTTCATTCGCACCTAATGAGTCCACAAAATACCTTATCAATGAAAACTTATACAGACATAAACAATAGTCTGATAGCAAACCCGATCAAGACTAATCCCATAACTCGTTCGAACCAATAGCCCTTTTGTATAAATTTTTGTCTAATCATAAAATTGGAAAAAATTATACTGACCAATACAAACCATGTAGCATTGACCATACACATCCATACTCCATAAATGATTTGTACCGATATCGGCGTATTACTACTTACCACAGTTGTAAAGACAGCCAAAAAGAACAAAGTGGCCTTGGGATTAGTCGCGTTTGTCATGAATCCCATCAGAAATGCTTTCCATTTACTTTGCAGAACCTGCCCGCCTCCCTCAGCTTCTAAAGCAGTAGGATCGGCAGGTTTACTCCTAATAAAATTGATGCCAAGCCAGATGATGTAAATTCCTCCTACTAATTTTGCCAGCTCCATCAACCACGGAGTGGTATGCATCAGTGCACTAATACCTACCAATGTATAAATAACATGAACCGATATTCCAGCCCCTATACCTACTGCCGTACATATCCCAGCCCAACGACCAAACCGTACACTCTGCCGTATAGTAACCGCAAAATCTGGGCCTGGTGCCACTACCGCCAAAAAATGAATTATTGCTAATCCTAAAAATTCACTCCAATAGTGATGTAACATGTTAACTCCAAAATGACAGCGGATTCGCTGAACCGCGATAACCAATAAAGCATGACAAACTTAAACGCAAATCGTCTGAACCAGCACTCACAGAGTGCATACATCTGGAATTAAAGAGCAACAACTCACCGATTTCTGGCTGAATTTCCAGTGTTGGCTTGCCAAGCAAAGAAGGTTCAATACCATAATTATCAGAAAAATATTGTTATCCGCCTGGCTCCAGAAACGATCAGGCAATATCGTAATAAACCGTTAAATGACTCTTCTTGATCTGCACTTCTTGTATTTTAATACCCTTCAGTTGCCCCAGAGATGCCACGTGAGTTCCCCCACAAGGGTAAGGCGTAAAATGACCAAAACTGACTTCCCGAAACCCATCATCCCGTAGTGTGATATTGCAGGATAAATCCTGCATAACGTAGTATTCACAACTTATTTGGATGTCCTCTACCGACACATTTTTAGCACCTGCTTCTGGTTTGAATACCACTTTACTCTCACCCGGCCAATGATGAGCTTTAATTGGACGCCACATAGCAAGCTCACCAACATGACCAATAAGATGCCCAGCAGAATGTAAGCGAGAATGTAATTGACGACGCTCACCATCAATGCGGGCAAAAACGTTTCCTAATGGCACAGGTTTTGTAGTCAGATGGATAATCTCACCATTTTCTTCTAAGACATGAACTACTTCTACATCATTGAGCCAACCAATATCACTAGGCTGTCCACCTCCCTGAGGATGAAATATCGTAGATCCCAATCGAATAGAATAACGTTCATCATCACGGGGAATACAATCAATGACTTCAATATCAGCGACTAAAGACTGACTGGATAAATAAATACGCTCTGCCATATATCATCCTACGTTATTATCAGCAACCTAGTTTTATTTAATAAAACTAATAAGACTAAGTATTTAAAAAATTGACATTCACTTCTAACAAAAGGTAATTAGATATTTTTACTAGAAATAAAAAACCGCCATGAACATGAAAACTTTAACTAAGATGAATTAGTACTTACGTACACTAATAGATATAGCTAAAAATAATCAGTGTATTAATTGAATAAATAAATTATATTCGCGTAACTCATTAAATTTAATAAATATAGAAAAGGAATATATTATAAACATTATAAATAAATCAAGTTATTTTAATGTAAAACCCTACAAAATGAAGTACACATAAGAGTTGAAAATACTAAATCCAACTTGAGAAAACCATTACAATTTTCAATTAAGACAAAGAGTTAATTAAAATCAAACTATCAATATACCTAAATTCAATGTATAGATAGGAAAATGTTATTTCCTTCAATTATAGTACAAGGTAATAATAAGGCTGATAACTGTGATCAGTTTTCATATATAGCTCTAGAATATTTAGTAGAAAACTCCAAGATTATCTGGCAGTTATATAAAAAACCATTTAGTATTGATCTTGTAAGCATTAATTCTTCTCCCACTACCTTTGGTCACATTTTTGTCGCATTCATATTTAGTTATAATTATCCAATAAACCAATTACTTGACGAAAAGGAAGATTCAGAAGTATGGATATGCGATCCTTGGGCAAATATAGCCTGTCGCTCATATGAATATCCCTTCCAATGGAAAAAGAAAATGTCAAAATGGAGTTTGGCTAATAAACAGTTATCCGTTTTAAAAAGAGTGATAACATATGTCATTTCCATATTTTTAATACAAAAACCCTGCCAAAGCAGGGTTTTTATCTTAAAAAATAATTTATATATCAGTAACTACCGGCGATCACCCAAAATACGCAGCAACATCAGGAACAAGTTAATGAAATCCAGATACAGAGTCAGTGCGCCAGTGATAGAATATTTGCGCATATTCTCTTTATCATTAACATCGATTTGTTCACCCATTTCTTTCAGTTTCTGGGTGTCATATGCGGTCAGACCCGCAAAAATAACAACACCGATATAAGTGATTGCCCACATCAGTGCCGAGCTTTTCAGCCAGATGTTTAGCAGAGAAGCCAGAATGATGCCAATCAACCCCATAAACAGGAAGCTACCCAAACCGCTCAAGCTACGCTTGGTGGTATAACCATACACACTCAACGCACCAAACATACCCGCTGAAACCACGAATGTGCTGGCAATAGAGCTACTGGTATAAACCACAAATATACTGGAGAGCGTGAGTCCCGTCAGCATGGAATACAGCATGAACAGCCCTGTCGCCAACGCCCCACTCATTTTATGTACCAAACCAGACAGCACAAACACCAATCCAAGCTGTGCAATGATTAAGCCATAGAAAACAATGGAGTTACTGAAGATGGCAGATAAAATTTCAGGTGTATTTGCTACATACCATGCGACAAATGCAGTTAACAACAGGCCACAAGTCATCCAACCGTAGACTTGTGCCATGTAAGTTTGTATACCAGAACCAGTTTTCTGGACAATCGAACCATTAGAACGTTGATATCGGTCCATGACGATTACCTTTTCATGACAATGTTTAGGGATTAAGAATGTTTAAAAATAAACAATCTACTCAAAACTTATACATTAGCATAGTACATTGATAAAACCATCCGCCAATTAATGGCAATTTCAGTGACATATTATTTATCTACCCAGTTTTCAAGATAACTCACAGGATAAGCGACTAACCACTGTTTCAATGCGTTGTTAAAAGTGATTTTTGTCAAAGAGTTACACCCAACGATTTGCTGCATCTCCATCACTCTTTCTTGTTTCTACCCAACGCTCACCTTTGGTAAGAGACTCTTTTTTCCAGAAAGGTGCCTTGGTTTTCAGATAGTCCATGATGAATTCAGCCGCAGTAAAGGCCATACTACGGTGAGAACTGGTAACACCAACAAATACAATTTCATCTCCCGGGTACAACTCACCAACACGATGAATAATACTGATACGTTGCAGTGACCAACGTTGACGAGCTTCATCCGCAATAACCCGCAACATCTTTTCTGTCATACCCGGATAATGTTCCAGCGTCAGTGTCTTCACATTATCGCCCAGATTATGGTTGCGAACTTTCCCCGTAAAGGTCACAACAGCACCATCTTCATCACACTGCGAGAGCCATCGGTATTCATCACCAACATTAAATATCTCCCGTTGGACACTGATGCGGAGGTTTTCCATTCTCAACCTCCCGTGACAGGTGGGAAGAAAGCCACCTCATCGCCATCATGCAAAGGGTGTTCAGCATGAACAAATGATTGATTGACGGCAGCCAGCAGTTTACCTTCCTCCAATGCCAACGCCCATCTCTCGCCTTTTTCAATCAGTGCCTGACGAAGATGCGCTACAGTTGGATAGTCATTCGGTAATTCAAGTGAATCTGTTCCCATCAACTCACGAACTTGAGCGAAAAAGAGTACTTTTATCATGCTTCCACCTTAAAACTGCCTGATTTACCACCGCGTTTTTCCAGCAAACGCACCGGCCCGATAACCATATCTTTTTGCACCGCTTTGCACATGTCATAAATCGTCAAGGCAGCCACGGATGCCGCTGTCAGTGCTTCCATCTCCACGCCTGTTTTTCCGGTCAAACGGCAACAAGATTCGATCCTGACACGATTGTGCTCAGTTTGTGCTTCCAATTGGACTTCCACTTTACTCAGCAACAGTGGATGGCAAAGCGGGATTAATTCCCAAGTTCGTTTGGCAGCCTGAATGCCTGCAATACGGGCCGTGGCAAACACATCTCCTTTATGATGATCACCGGCAACAATCATGGCCAATGTTTCAGACCGCATTTCAACGAATGCTTCTGCGCGCGCCTCACGAACTGTTTCCGATTTGGCGGAAATATCTACCATATGAGCTTCACCCGCAGTATTGATATGGGTTAGTTGGGACATTCTTTACTCCTGAAAAATGAATTTTGCAGTTAAGTTAACCACCAATAAAAGAGAGGTTGGGAGTGATGCCGCTGTCTCCCTGATGAAGAAAGTGAGTCTCGCGTTTATGGCGCAAACCACCCTGAATTCGTAGTTTCAGAGCATCAAGTGATAGATCATCAGACAATAAATCACGCAACGGAATGCCTTGCTCCCCAAATAAACATAAGTGAAGATTACCCATCGCAGATACCCTTAACCGATTGCAACTTAGGCAAAAATCTTTTTCATAGGGCATGATAAGGCCAATTTCACCCTGATAATCGGGATGGTGAAAAACTTGAGCCGGCCCGTCACTGCGCTCTCGTTGTTGTTGTTGCCAGCCTTGTTGCAGTAGTTGGCTGCGAATAACGTTGCCAGAAAGGTGATGGCGATGAAAAATGTCGCTACCTTCCCCTGTCTCCATCAATTCAATAAATCGTAATTGGATCGGACGATGTCTAATCCAGTCTAAAAAAGCAGGCAGGTTGGTATCATTGACATTCTTCATCAACACCGCGTTGACTTTCACTGTGTTAAACCCTGCTTCAAAAGCTGCATCAATGCCACGCATCACCTGAAAAAATTTATCCTGACCAGTAATGGCATGAAATTGACGAGGATCGAGGCTATCAACGCTAACGTTAATCGCTGTCAACCCTGCCTTTTTCCATTGGGATACGTCGCGCTCCATTCGGTAACCATTGGTTGTAACAGCAATTTTTTTGATTTGTGGGTTTTCATGAACGGTCGCGATAATATCGCAAAAATCACGCCTCATCGTTGGTTCTCCCCCGGTCAGGCGGATTTTTTCTGTACCAAGTTCAGCGAATGCGCGGCTGACGCGACGAATTTCCGCTAGGGAAAGAAATGATTTATGACCATGCGGCCGATATCCATCAGGCAAGCAATATGTGCAACGGAAATTACACACATCCGTAATAGATAATCTCAAATAATAAAATTTGCGCGAGAATACATCTATAAGTTGTTCCACAATAACACCTTCCAAGTACGGGAGATGCGGGCATTTCTACCTTGCATCTTGGTGACTCAGGAGCCACGGCCAGAGCATCATATCAATGTGATATCCATTTGATAGGACAACGACTTAGACACAGAGGCTAGGAGTTAATATCAGTTAAAAATTTATGTGAAAAATTAGGTAAGTAACAATATGCTCGTTGAGGATTCTAACGCTTAAGATAACAAAAAGCCAATCCATACCTCGATATATACCTTACTATACAACGAGTTAGATAAAACCCATAACATCAAGTTTCTGTTGTATTTCTACGCGTTCCCAAAAAATATCAGTCAAAAAAATCGCACAAAACCACAGCAATTGCTGAAGGCATTATATTTTATGATAAATTATATGAGATTTATTAAAGCCCTCTACGTTTAGCCAGTAACAGGAACTCTATGCGAAATCGCACATTAGCTGATTTGGATCGCGTTGTCGCCCTTGGCGGCGGCCATGGACTTGGACGCGTTATGTCTTCTCTTTCTTCTCTCGGAACCCGCCTGACCGGTATTGTCACCACAACCGATAACGGAGGGTCAACCGGCAGAATACGCCGCTCAGAAGGAGGAATAGCATGGGGAGATATGCGCAATTGCCTCAATCAGTTAATCACGGAGCCGACGATTGCTTCCGCTATGTTTGAGTATCGCTTCAGCGGCAATGGTGAACTGGCTGGTCATAATCTGGGTAATTTGATGCTAAAGGCGCTGGATCATTTAAGTGTCCGCCCTCTTGAAGCGATTAACCTGATCCGCGGTCTACTGAAAGTCAATGCTCATCTGATCCCTATGTCTGAACAATCGGTTGATTTAATGGCGATAGATGATCAAGGCAATACCGTATATGGTGAAGTGAATATCGATCAACTCAATTGTGTGCCGCAAGAGCTTTTACTCTATCCCCGGGTTAGCGCGACTAAAGAAGCGCTGGATGCCATTGAACAAGCAGATTTGATTTTGATTGGTCCCGGTAGTTTTTTAACCAGCCTGATGCCGTTGCTATTATTGGATGATTTAACCCAATCCCTGCGCCGCAGTAATGCAAACATGATCTATATCGGTAATTTGGGAAGAGAACTCAGCCATGCAGCAGCCGAATTATCGTTAAAAAATAAGCTTGAAATCATGGAAAACAGAATTGGCCGTAAAATGATTAATGCGCTTATTGTCGGCCCTCGTACTGATATCAGCTCCTTCAGCGACCGGATTGTAACGCAGCAAGTTTTGGAAGCGCAGGATATTCCCTACCGTCATGATCGCGAGTTATTACGACAAGCAATCGAGCACACCTTGCAAAGATTGGGTTAACAGGCAGTTGGAGAGCGATATTATTCGCTCTCCATAAGCTACTTATTTCGTCGTAGTTACCGCCAATTCAGGTACTACAAATATGCTACTCAGGCATTACGTTCAGGAATTAGCAATAAATTGCGCCCTCAATGTCTGTACCTGATCACGAATATTGGCCGCCTGTTCAAATTCCAAATCCCGCGCATGTTGATACATTTTATCTTCCAGTTCACGGATTTTGCTTTCCAACTCTTTCGCCGACAGTTTATGGTAATCATCCGCGCCCAAAGCAATTTTACCTTTTCCTTTGGTTTTTCCTTTACCGTGGGCTGGCTGACCAATTTGCAGAATGTCACCGACTTTTTTGTTCAGCCCTTTCGGCACGATACCGTGTTCTTCATTAAATGCCTGTTGTTTGGCACGACGGCGTTCTGTTTCCTCAATCGCTTTCGCCATAGAGTCTGTGATTTTGTCACCGTATAAAATCGCCTTACCATGCAGGTTACGTGCTGCTCGGCCAATAGTCTGGATCAGGGATCGCTCTGAACGCAGGAAACCTTCTTTATCAGCATCTAAAATCGCCACGAGAGAAACTTCTGGCATATCCAAACCTTCCCGAAGCAAGTTAATACCAACCAAGACATCAAATTCGCCTAAACGAAGATCACGGATAATCTCCACACGTTCGACTGTATCAATGTCGGAATGGAGATAACGGACTCGTTCACCATGCTCTTCTAAATATTCAGTTAAATCTTCCGCCATTCGCTTGGTGAGTGTGGTTACCAGCACCCGCTCATTCTTCACTGCCCGGATACGTATTTCTGACAATAAGTCATCCACTTGAGTCGATACAGGGCGAACTTCAACTTCAGGATCAATCAGCCCGGTCGGACGTACAACCTGTTCAACCACTTCGTTGCCCGATTTTTCCAATTCATAACGACCGGGGGTTGCGGAAACATAAATGGTCTGTGGTGCCAGCGCTTCAAATTCTTCAAACCGTAATGGACGGTTATCCAACGCTGATGGCAAGCGAAAACCATATTCCACCAGTGTTTCCTTGCGGGAACGATCCCCGCGGTACATGCCGCCAATCTGTGGAATAGTTACGTGAGATTCATCCACCACCAGCAAACCATCAGCCGGAAGGTAGTCGAATAATGTTGGAGGAGGTTCGCCTGCGGAACGACCAGACAGATAACGAGAATAGTTTTCAATGCCGGAGCAATATCCCAACTCATTCATCATTTCGAGATCGAATTGTGTTCGCTGAGTGATACGTTGCTCTTCCAATAGGTTACCTGATTCCAGCAACATTTTACGCCGTTGATCCAACTCAATCTTGATTTCTTCCATTGCCTGAAGGATACGTTCACGCGGTGTCACATAGTGTGTTTTAGGGTAGATGGTATAACGCGGCACATTGTACTGAACCTGACCTGTCAACGGATCAAACAGGGAAAGGCGTTCGACTTCATCATCGAACAATTCAACACGCAACGCATGTTCGTCCGATTCTGCGGGGAAAATATCAATCACCTCACCACGTACACGGAATGTCCCACGCTGGAACGCCTGATCATTGCGGGTATATTGCAACTCTGCCAAACGGCGTAAAATCGCTCGCTGGTCAATCAGCATGCCATTAGTTAAGTGAAGCATCATTTTCAGATAACTATCAGGATCACCCAGACCATAAATTGCGGAGACGGAAGCCACTACAACGACATCACGACGTTCCAGTAAGGCTTTTGTTGCCGATAGACGCATCTGCTCGATATGTTCATTTACCGACGCATCTTTTTCGATAAAGGTATCAGAGCTTGGCACATAAGCTTCCGGCTGATAGTAATCATAATAGGAAACAAAATATTCCACTGCATTCTCAGGGAAAAACTCTTTCATTTCGCTATAAAGCTGCGCGGCCAGTGTCTTATTGGGTGCGAGGATCATGGTTGGCCGATTCAAGTTTGCGATAACATTGGCTACCGTGAACGTTTTACCTGAGCCTGTTACCCCCAGCAGTGTCTGATGGGCTAAACCATCTTCCAGCCCTTCCTGTAATTGGTTGATAGCCGAAGGCTGATCACCTCCAGGTCTGAAAACAGAATGTAACTTGAATACTTTATTTGTCATAAAGAAATTAACCAATTAATTGTTTATCAATACATTATGAAACGATAAGTGCTGATGAGTATTGAGGATTAAGTCCTTTGCCGCCATTTTGCAACTGCGATAACGGGTTGTATATCAAGGCATCATTCAGGTGGTCAGGTGCAAAATGGGCATATCTCATTGTCATCTTGATATCGGTATGTCCCAGTATTCTCTGCAAGACAATGATATTGCCTCCGCTCATCATAAAATGTGATGTGAATGTGTGGCGCATCACATGGGACGATTGGTGAGATGGTAACTCTATACCAGCTTGCTTAACGGCTGTACGAAAAGCATTGTAGCAAGAGCTAAATAACTTCCCTTTTCTCTTCGGTATCTCATCATACAGCTCTTTAGTTATCGGAACTGTGCGTAAGCAAATCTTTTGCTCGGCTTTTAGCACAAAAATTTAGTAGGGTAATAATTTGTTGATTTGATAAAAAAGCCATTTCCTTTTCACCCGTGTTGAACGCTCTGATGTTTTTTAATGGATTCTCTGCTTTCCATTCTCCAAGCCTATGCAATTCATTAAACATAGCACGGAAATATGCCAATTCATTATTGACGGTACTAGGTGCTACAGGTTTTAACCTGTCCGCATACCCATTTAACCTTTTTTCTCGATAAATAGAAAACAGCTTATTATCAAATTCGGTTACAAACGGATGATCCATTTCTTTACAAGCAAAGAGCATTCTTTTTTTACGGTGTTCGCCATCGCTTAGGGTTATGTTATGTGCTCGATACCAGATATTAACTAGTTCAGAAAGAAGACGTTTATCTTGCTTTTCTCCAAGCCAAGGCTTGTCTACCGTTTCATCTAATACATGGCGTTCGTAGGCAATTGCTTCACCTTTGGTAGCGAACTGTTTACGGATTCTGCGTCCGTTCCTGCCATTAGGATAAAGCTCAACTAGCCATTTGCCATTAGATTGTTTCTTGATGCTCATGTTTATTTCATTTATTAGATATTAGAAAAGTAAGATATTGTGCTTTAGCTCAGGAGGATAAACTTGTTCGTATTCATTTTATTGGCGTTGCCCTTTTTACCTTATCGGTAAAAAGCAACGCTATTTTTTAGTTTATATTACGAATTCAGGATTTTTTCTTTTTGTGCTAAAAACTACGTGGATGCGGCAGGTTATCCGCATTATGTGTTTGCGGTGGCGCAGATTGATGGTGATGGGAATATTACTGATTTGCGCAGTAAAGGCGCATTGAGCGACCAAAATTTAAAAACCCTTGAAAATCAGTTAAAAATCGACCTGAATCAAAAGATTGATTCGGTGAACATCACTGAGCGGCTAAAGAGTTGCAGTAGCGAGAAACCATAACTTACCGTAGGGTGATATTAACCTTTGTTTAACATTAGTAGTGCCTATTTTTATCCCCAGATAATGATCTTGCTTTTTTATATTTTTGTATTAGCTACTGAAATGATAAAGCACCGAATGGCAAAGGAAGGTAAAAATGGATTGCTTTTATTTAATGAGTTGATCTTTCTAACAAAAAAAATCAAGGAGAGAATAACAGCAAATCTTGCGCAAGCCGCGTATTATCTTGCGTCAGCTTACTTGTCTAAAACTAATACACAGGGTTATCCACAGGAATAGTGGATAACTCAGCAAACCCTATTGGGCATGGGAGGTTGCGGAGTTACCCTTGTTTATAAAATTCTCCAATAATGGGAAATTTTTATTCTATTTTAGAATTGAGTTGCGCTATTTTTTGTTCAAAAATAATGCAATCATTGTTGAGATAAGGCATTTTTTATATAGAGAAACTAAATTTCGCTTCTCTCCAGCCGAGGATTTTAACTAACGCAAAGTAAACAATTAGTTAACCAATACATCAATGTTTATATATTTCCCTACATTATTATTATCAATTGATTCCCCCAGATGGGGAATAATCCCCAACAAAGGGGCAGGTATCATGCGTTCCAGCGTTTCCAAATACGCCGACTGGCGTTTACCTGCCGGTTCGATTTCATTAGCAACCCAACCTGCCAATTTCAGTCCTGAATGTTGAATTGCTTTTGCTGTCAATACCGCATGGTTAATACAGCCTAACTTGATACCCACGGTCAAAATTACGGGTAAGTTCTCCTGAATCACCCAATCAGCAAAGGTCGTATTTTCCGATAATGGGGTATACCATCCCCCCGCCCCTTCAATTAAAACCCAGTCAGATTTTGCCGTCAGTACTTCCAGCCCTTTTGATAATATCGAAAAATCAATGGGTTGATTTAATTCGGCACTCACGATATGGGGCGATGTAGGCTCCACAAATACCAAAGGGTTCACTTCCTGATAAGTTAATGGCACAACACTATTACGCTGTAAAGCCAAGGCATCACCATTACGTATCCCTTCAGTTGTTACTTCACTGCCCGATGCGACCGGTTTATAACCTGCTGTTTGATATCCCTTTTTATTCGCCGCTTGCAGTAAAGCGCAACTAACCACTGTTTTACCTACTTCAGTATCAGTTCCGGTAAGAAAATATTTACTTGTCACAATGAATGACTCCAAAAGCAATTTGATAGCTTAATGGGTAGCTACCATTATTCCGTGGATATGCCTCATCAAGAGCATTCAGGCGTTTTCTGGTCATTAATCCCTGCTTGCGTCCATGATGAAGATGCGTTGCACCGATTCCTTTCAAAGAATTCAGTAAAGGCAGGAGCTGTGAATAATGCTGACGATATTGCCGTTGAATAACTTTATGTCGATACGGTTGACATGCTTGTGTAATGGTTTTCAATGGCAAAAATTGATTAGTGTGCCGATAATCGTCTACTCGCTTCCACGCGGTTTCCAGTTCATGCAGAGAACCTTGTACGAGCGTGGAAAATACGATAAGCCCACCGGGATAGGTAACACGATAAAGCTCCTGCAAGGCACGTGACAAATCATTGCACCACTGCACTGCCAGATTGCTGAAACAGACATTTACGCTGTTGCCGGCCAATCCCAAATGTTCGATATCTCCTTGCAGATAATAATTGGCCGCTTGCTGCTCGCGAGCATGATTCAACATACCGGAAGCCAAATCCAACGCGATGACTTGTTTGCCTTGTTGTTTCCAACGGGCACTGAAAAAACCCGTTCCGCAACCTGCATCCAATATCCTCATACCGATATCTTCTGCCTGCGCCAGCGCCATCAAGTATTCACCCGTTTGCTGTTGCAGTTTAGCCACCGTGTCATACTTGGAAGCGGCGCGCCCAAAGGCACTGGCAATGGCGTGCTTATTAACCGATTTAACAGCCAGATCCATGCAATGCCTCTAGTAATACATCAATATCCTGTTGGGTATGACTTGCCGTCAGTGTAATACGCAGGCGGGCACTTTCCGGAGGAACAGTGGGAGGCAGTATCGCCGTAACCCACACATTTTTCTGCCTGAGCGAATGAGATAATTCGATACAACGTTGGTTATCGCCTACAATGAGCGGCTGAATCGCTGTTTCTGAATCCATCAGAGCAAGAGGTAAATGCTGAGCTTCATGGCGAAAGTATTGAATGTTGTTGCGCAACATTTGACGCAGTTCATCCCCGGCCCTGATTTGTTGTACCGTTTCAGAGAGAGCAACCGCCTGCGCCGGTGGCATTGAAGTACTGTAAATCAGATGTCGAGCGTATTGGAGCAAGTACTCTGCGGTTTGCTCATCACACAAGATTGCAGCGCCGCTCAATCCAAATGCTTTACCAAAGGTGACGACCAGAATTTCCGGTTTGACATTTTTCGCCCAGCAACTGCCGCGTCCTTCCTCTCCCTGAATACCAATACCGTGGGCGTCATCCACCATCAGCCAACTCTTTGCAGAACTTGCTTGCTGAGCAATAATTTCAAGCGGAGCGCAATCTCCATCCATGCTAAAAATGCCTTCCGTTACCACCAGCGTTTTACCCGTACACTCTTTTTCCAGATGCTGTTTCAACGAATTCACATCATTATGTAAAAAACGTCGTAGCTGTGCGGGCGAGTGCATAGCCGCTTCCATCAAAGAGGCATGGCTGAGGCGATCAGCAATAATGCGATCATCTTTTTCCATCAAAGCCGCAATCACACCCTGGTTGGCAGCATAACCAGAAATAAACAGCAAGGCGCGAGAGTAGCCCAACCATTCAGCTAATTGCTGTTCTAATGTGTAATGCGCTGTTGTGTAACCCGTGACATGCCCCGATCCTCCACTGCCCACACCATATTGCTCTGCCCCTTTCTGCCAAGCAGCAATAATCTGGGGATGCCGGCTCAATCCAAGATAATCGTTACTGGAGAAATTGAGATATTGACCATCAGAGGTGGATAATAAGCGGCCATCAGAACCCAGATGGACTTGTCTGCCACGCCATAAAGAGGTAGCCCGGCGTTCGGCCAAACGTCGGGAAAGTGAATCTGACCAGTTCATCATATTGCCGCGTTGTAGAATTGTTCGTTATCAGCATTATTAAAAATGGCTTCAGTCAAGTTCTGTTGCTGTTGATTGTCACCAAATGCCGTCTTTGTCTGTTGAGGGTTAATACCCAACCGACGGAATAACTGGAGATCTTTATCTTCATCTGGATTTGGCGTGGTCAGCAATTTACAGCCGTAGAAAATGGAATTGGCACCCGCCATAAAGCACATAGCCTGAGTTTGCTCGTTCATCTGTTCACGTCCTGCGGATAGACGGACATGCGATTTCGGCATCATGATCCGCGCTACAGCAATGGTGCGGATAAAGTCAAAAGGATCGACATCTTCGTTGTTTTCCATTGGTGTTCCCTTCACTTTTACCAGCATATTGATAGGCACACTTTCTGGTGGCTTCGGTAAATTTGCCAATTGCACCAACAATGCTGCGCGGTCACGTATCTGCTCCCCCAAACCAACAATACCGCCTGAGCAAACTTTAATGCCCGCATCCCGGACATTATCCAATGTATCCAGCCTGTCCTGATAACTGCGGGTCGTGATGATATTGCCGTAAAACTCTGGTGAGGTGTCTAAGTTATGGTTGTAGTAATCCAGACCTGCCTCTGCCAAACGCTGTGCCTGAGAGTAATTCAGCATTCCTAAAGTCATGCAGGTTTCCATTCCCAATGCTTTGACTTCTCTGACCATTTTTTCCAGATATGGCATATCACGTTCATGCGGGTTCTTCCAGGCAGCCCCCATACAGAAGCGGGTAGAACCCGCATTTTTAGCTTTATGCGCGGATTCAATGACTTTTTCCACTTCCATCAACCGCTCTTTTTCCAAACCCGTTTTATAGCGGGAACTTTGTGGACAGTATTTGCAATCTTCGGGACAAGCGCCGGTTTTTATCGACAGCAATGTACTGACTTGTACCTGCTGTGGATCAAAATGTTCGCGGTGTATTTGCTGTGCCTGAAATAACAACTCAAAAAAAGGTTTATCAAACAAATCCTGTGCCTGCTTGATAGTCCATTGTTGACGTTCGCTCACAATCACATCTCCAATATGAAAAAATGTTGCCAGTTTAAATAACGCCGCTATCATGTCAACCAAAACTAACGATCACAGGTTTACAAGTAATTTGTTATGAACCCTTCAGATATTGAATTTGACCTGCGCCATATTTGGCATCCCTATACATCCATGACTCATCCCCTTCCTACCTATCCTGTTGTATCTGCGACAGGTGTGGAACTGGTTTTATCAGATGGGCGCAAGCTCATTGATGGTATGTCTTCATGGTGGGCAGCTATTCACGGCTATAATCATCCTGTACTCAATGAAGCCGCAAAATCGCAAATCGATAAGATGTCCCATGTTATGTTTGGCGGCATTACCCATCCTCCTGCGATAGAGCTGTGTAAACAATTAGTGGCGATGACACCTGATTCTCTGGAATGTGTTTTTTTGGCAGATTCGGGTTCTGTTGCTGTCGAAGTTGCCCTAAAAATGGCCTTGCAATACCGGCAAGCCAAAGGGGAAATACGCCAACGATTTTTGACACTGCGTCATGGTTATCATGGCGATACCTTTGGCGCTATGTCTGTCTGTGATCCCGATAACTCCATGCATAACCTGTATAAAGGTTATCTGCCAAACCATCTATTCGCCGATGCGCCTCAATGTCAGTTCGGTGATAAATGGCAACCAGAAGATCTCGATTCTTTTAAACGATTATTGTTGCAATATCATGATGAAATCGCCGCCGTGGTTCTGGAGCCAATTGTTCAGGGTGCAGGTGGAATGCGGATTTATCATCCGGAATACCTACGTCAAGTTCGCCAGCTCTGTGATGAATATCAGATCCTGCTGATTGCAGATGAGATAGCGACTGGGTTTGGACGGACAGGTAAATTATTTGCCTGTGAACATGCCCAGATCGAGCCGGATATTTTATGCTTAGGCAAAGCGTTGACGGGGGGATATATGACATTATCAGCAACACTGACAACTCGTCATGTCGCTGAAACTATTAGTCAAGGTGAAGCGGGTTGTTTTATGCACGGCCCAACTTTTATGGGGAATCCACTCGCATGTGCTGTAGCCAGTGCCAGCCTCAAATTACTCTCCGATAGCCCGTGGCAACAACGTATTCAATCCATTGAAACTCAACTAAAAGCGGAATTACTTCCGTTAAAATCACACAGTGCAGTCGAAGATGTACGGATATTGGGTGCTATCGGCGTTGTCGAAATGAAACTTCCTGTTGACGTAGCTTCACTACAACGCCATTTTGTTCAACATGGCGTATGGATCAGGCCATTTGGCCGGTTAATTTATTTAATGCCACCTTATATTATTCAGCCGGAACAACTGTCAAGGCTGACAAATGCGATTACCTATTCGATGAGTTAAAGATAATAACCAATATTGGTTGTAACAGTAGCTTATTGAACAACGAAATATATACCTAATAGATTTTTGGTTACATAACGGCGGTAGAAAACAACTCCTCAGGATCATAGACAATTTATGTGACTGTGGTGAGTGAATGCCGCCTGGAACCATTGTCACTATCCAATCAGAAGAAAGTAATCAATAAAATAAATATCTTATGTTAACCACATAGAAAACCGTAATATTGCGTAAATAAAAATAATAAATTAAAAATAATTGCGTCCTCTTAGAACACAAAAAAGTCACTAAGATAACCTTGGTTGATAACTATTAATAATAAGCCAATAAGTACTTTATATCACTTTCTCAGTATTTTCATGATATATTCAGGACAATCATTTTTTCCAAGAAATTATTGCACATAATACTTACTTAAAAAATAAAAACCTTTTAAAAAGAAAGAGGCATTAATCATGAATAAAGAAGGACTAGTTCTTCCTGATATGGAAGATATGCAAAAAGCATTTGAAATTTCCAAGAAAATATATAAAGAACAACAATCTCACTATGAAAGTGTTTCAAAAGAAAAACCGGAATTAGAACATCTATTTACCAGGCATCCCAAAATGATTTCACTATGTGGTTATGGCAGTGGGCTGTCAGAATATATTAGTGGTTACTTTAATATTAATACATATCGACAGTGCGGAAATTATCCGTTTATTCAATTATCTTCTTTTGCTACAATCGGAAATGTTCCCAATTATGGACAAAGAGTCAATTTCAACGGATATATTCAGGGCGGGTATGATATGCCTGAAGTTCATTTTGAAAACCTCTTCCTTGGTGGAGTCGTGCAAGATATTCAATCTATTATCAATGCCCCACTAAATCTTCAACTATTTATTAATCCCGAAAATGTTATTTTACGCCTTTTTGAGTGGAATCTTTATTTAGGTGATTTAGTGACTATATATCAACATAACTTCCAAGCTCCTATGCCTATTGAGTTTTCAGGAACGGGTTCTTTTTCTTTTGCATAATATCGATTAGCCGCGCCAAAACAGCGCGGCTCAGTTTTAAGACTGAAATATCTATATCTTCATTTTCCAAAACATCTGTCAACTTTCTTACAATAATCCCTTTGATAATTTAACTCGCCTTTCTGATAAAAAATAAAAGTACGTTACTATATTCTCAAAAAACACTCACTGATAAATATTAGTTACCAATTTCCGGCATCTTAAGCCCCTTAAAAATAAATTCTCTGATATATTCAATCTAGAAATTGCATTCATTGAAATAAAACAGGAGAATATTATGAATAATGAAAATTTAATTAATCCTTCTAACGAAGAAATGCAGGCTATATTTGAGAAATCTAAAAATAGCTATGAAAAAGAAATTTCACATTATGAAGCTCTGATGAAAGAAAAGCCTGAGTTAGCCCATCTGTTTGCAGAGAATCTTAAGGAAGAGTCTTTAACATCTCCTGTACGGTTACAGCCAGAGTTTGTTAGTGGAATTTTTAATATTAATACCTATTATCAATATGGAAGTTACCCCTTTATCCAAGTATCATCTTATCCTGCTATAATTGGACACGAACTCAATACAGGGAAAAGAACGAATTTTAACGGTTATATTTATGGCGGGTATAGCACCCCACTGATAAATCTTAATAATATTTATCTTGGTGGGATTGTAAAAGATGCTCAATCTATTGTAAATATGCCACTCAACTTCCAACTTTATATTTACCCAAGAAGTATTATTCTGCGTCTACTTAGAGGAAATATCTATTTAGGCGATTTGCACTCAATGAATCTGAATCATATATTGATCACGTACCCCATTGTTTTATCAGGGGTTGGAACTTTTAACTTGATTTGAGTGAAAACTGTATTAATTCATCATCCTAGAATCAATCATCTATTTGATGAAAAATAGATTTTGATTTTCAGCTCTTAATTTGTAGGACTGTGGCAAAGGAATATCCCCCAGCCACACCGTTAACGGTGTGGCTGGGGTAATTGATCACAATTCATGCCCATAAATATTGCAAATAAAACTTGCCGCGCCCAAGATAGCGCGACTCAGGTTTACAATGCTAATACCGTTACCCACATCGGACCTTTGCCAACCGGATAACGCGCCAGTTGAGTGAGCTCTCCCGAATATTTGTCAATGCGTGACACTGAAATATGATCTGATTTTTGTCCTGATGCAATTAGGAAGTTACCACTGTGATCAATGGCAAAACCACGCGGTTGGGTTTCTGTCGGGTAATGTCCGGCCAATGTCAGGTGATCACCCTCTTCTGATACAAGTAAATGGCTGATCAGGCTCTCTGAACGTTCACTGGTATAGAGATGGCGGCCATCCGGTGTAATGTGAATATCAGCCGACCAACGAACACTGGAAAAATCCGTTGGCAGTGAATCAACCGATTGCACAATGCGATATTTTTCCCATTTACGCAAAACATCAACGGTTGAATCCAACTCATTAACACAATAAATCGCCTGCTTTTTCGGATGGAAGGCCATATGCCGCGGGCCCGCACCTGTTGCCGTAGTGATTTCATCAGCCCTGCTTTCTGTCAGGTAACCTTGCCCATCCAAATTAAAAATACGGATATGATCTTCTTTCAGGCATGGAACCAGTAGTTGACGATTTTCCCGGTCAATATTGGCAGAATGTGGGGCTTGCAAACCTTCCACAACTTGAATCGGAGCCTTAGCGATACCGTTTTCATCAATAGGATGAACACTTAAGTTGTTGAAACTATAAGAAGCAGAAAATAAAAAACGCCCGGCTCTGTCGGTTGAGATATGCGTAGGACTACCCGGCAATGGGGCTATTGCCTGCTGTTCAAGGCATCCATCTTCCCCGATGGTATAAGTGACGATGCTGAATTGGGGGCGAATCCCCACATATAAGTGTTTGCCATCAGGATGAACTACCATCGGTTGTACTTCACCGGGTGCATTTACTGTCTGAAGAAGCGAAAGTTCTCCTGCTACATTAAGCGACCATACGTGAATTTGCCGACTATTCGGGCTGGCTGTATAAACCACCTGTTTCATTTTCTCTCCTTAATGCTTCATTACCATTTCATTGATCTGTAATGACTCTTGAAAATTTTTGTCTGTTAGACTGCTCACATAACAGTTCAACTATTTTTAACTACTGTATAATATTTGCTTACACCATAGACAACCAAGAGGCCAACTCATGTCATATCGCGTTATCGCGCTGGATCTAGATGGAACATTGCTCGATCCACAAAAACGTATTCTGCCAGAATCACTGAGTGCCCTGAATGACGCCCGACAATCTGGTATCAAGGTCTTAATTGTTACTGGTCGTCATCATGTCGCCATCCATCCTTTCTATCAAGCGCTACAACTCGATACCCCTGCAATTTGCTGTAATGGAACTTATTCATATGACTATCCTGAAAAGAAAGTATTAGCTTCGAATCCCCTTTCTATTCAAGAAGCCAATCAAGCGCTTTCTTATCTGCAAAACACGGAAATTGAGCATTTGATGTATGTTGATGATGCCATTTTATATCAATTTCCCCATACTGTAGCTCGAACCCGTGCATGGTCAGACTCTTTACCTGAGCATCAACGTCCCAATATCCAGCAAGCCAGTAGCTTTCAGGATGCAATTCAGGATGTTAATTTTATCTGGAAATTTGCCACCAACTCTTCAAATCTAGTGAAACTCCGTGAGATCAGCGAACAAATTGCAGAAAACGTGGGCCTTGAGTGCGAGTGGTCATGGTTTGACCAAGTTGATATTGCCAAAAAAGGTAACAGTAAAGGGATGCGTTTACAGCAATGGGTAGAATCCCAAGGCATGAGTATGAAAGATGTGGTTGCTTTCGGTGATAATTATAACGATCTTAGTATGCTGGAAACTGCCGGACTTGGCGTTGCCATGGGGAATGGTGTTGATGCAGTCAAAGAGCGAGCAGATCTTGTCACACAGGATAATACCCAACCCGGTATCGCTGAAGTTATTCGGAAATATGTACTTTAATTGCCCTTAGCATCAATGGGAGCAATGGGAGCGAACCAGCCATGAATTGTATGATTTCCGACTACGCTCCCCCAGATGTTTTATAAGTGACGATTTAACGAAACACTCTTTATCTGCGCATACAACCATTGCCCTACACGCAGGTTAAGCTCTTCCTGCGCCCAAGAGGTAATTCTCGCCCACAAGAAATGTTCACTCAACGCCAATTTGACATCAACCTGCCCGCCGTCTTCAAAAAACTCGATGACTTTTACCTGCAAGGTGTTACGAATGCTACTTACTTTTGGTGGTTCCAAAACTAAAGAAATATCTGACGCATCAATGCGAATACGTAAATCAGTTCCCGGAGCTGCATCAATTTGTGGTAGCCAAAGGGCTTTATCAGCCGCTGCCACGGCAGTCATTTGATAACGCTGATGATGTTCCATCACAGACACTTTCAGTATGCTGCTCAGGCTCTCTTTTTGTAACCACGGACGCAATGCACTACTCGACCAAACATCTTCTAATGTGCCTGTCGCCTTGACTTTTCCTTTATCCATGACAATTACGTTATCCGCCAAACGCAAAATTTCATCCAAACTATGGCTGACATAGAGGATCGGAATTCTGACATCTTCGGACAGTTTTTCGAGATAAGGTAATAATTCACGCTTACGTGGTAAATCCAGTGAAGCTAATGGTTCATCCATGAGCAAGATTTCAGGCGCAGTCAGCAATGCACGACCAATCGCTACTCGCTGTTTTTCTCCGCCAGATAACGTGGCAGGAAAACGTGACAGCAAGTGCTCAATGCCTAATAAACCAATGATATTGCCAAACTGCGGTTTCATTTCCGGTGCCATGCCGTATTGTAAGTTGCCTTTCACCCGATAGTGAGGGAAAAGACGTGCATCCTGAAAAACATACCCAACCCGGCGCTTTTCTGCTGGCAGACAGATATTTTGCTCCGTATCCACTAAGGTTCGACCATTTAAGACAATTCGGCCTTTTTGTGGTTGGGTTAATCCCGCAATGACATTAATCAATGAGGTTTTCCCCGCTCCTGAAAGGCCGAATATGGCAGTGATGCTTTCAGTCGGTAAAGTGGTATCAACCTGCATGTGCAACTCACCCAAACGTTGCTCAAAATCCAGTTCTAACATGCAGCCCCCAGACGTTTTCTACCCCAACGAGTCAGCCACTCGGAAAGCATCAATGAAACCAGAGCCAATACAACAGCCACTACACATAAACGTGCTGCTGCTGTTTCAGCACCGGGCGTTTCTATCAATGTATACATGGCAAGAGGAATGGTTCGGGTTTCTCCCGGTATATTCGAAACAAAAGTGATGGTCGCACCAAATTCGCCCAAAGAACGGGCAAATGCCAGCACCGCACCAACAATGATGCCTGGTAATGATAACGGCAAAGTAATGGTGAAAAAAACTTTAAGCGGGCTTGCCCCCAATGTCCGAGCAGCTTGCTCTAAACGCCGGTCTATACTCTCCAGTGACAACCGAATGGCTCTGACCATCAGCGGAAAAGCCACCACAGCCGAAGCTAATGCCGCTCCCGTCCAGTTAAATGCAAAACTGACACCAAACCAATCATAAAGGAATTCACCAATCACTCCCCGACGCCCCATGCTGATGAGCAGCAGGTATCCCACCACCACTGGCGGTAATACCAGTGGCAGATGGATAATGCTGTCAAGCAGGGACTTACCAAAAAACCGACAACGAGCCAACATCCATGCCATTAAGATCCCGAATGGCAAACTGAATAACACGGCAATACCTGAGATTTTTAAGCTCAGTAAAATTGTCCGCCATTCATATTCACTTAACATCTCCAAAAGATCAGTTCCTACAGTGAACTAAAGCCATAACGTTTAAAAATTTCAGCGGCTTCAGGGGTTTTAAGGTAGTCATAAAAATCACGCACAGCCTGTTTTTCATGACCTTTGATTATCACAATCGGGTATTCCACCGGTTTGTGGCTTTCTGGTGGAAATACGCCCACAACTTTTACTTTTTTGCTGGCAACGGCATCAGATCCGTAGACTATGCCCAGTGGCGCTTCTGCCCGCTCCACCAGCGCCATACCACTGCGCACATTGTTGGTACGAGCCATCAGTGGATTCACCATATTCCATGCTTTCAAATATTGCAGTGATTCCTTGGCATATATACCAACAGGCACATGATCAGGATCACCGACTGCTAAGCGACCACCTGCCAGCAAGGATTTCCATTTTGTTTCCTTATTGATATCGATTTTTTCCAGCTTACTCTCTTTAGGGGCGATCAAGACAAGCCGATTACCCAACAAGGTATGGCGGGTATTCTCAACAATTAATTGTTTATCAGAGACGTAATTCATCCATTGTTGATCGGCAGAAATAAAGATATCGGCAGGTGCTCCCTGTTCTATCTGACGTGCCAATGTTGAAGATGAAGCGTAGGAAGCAACAATATCTCTTTGTTTTTCTTTCTTATATTGCGCTGCAATATCGTCAAGTGCATTAGTCAATGAAGCGGCAGCAAAAACTGTCACTTTATCCGTTGCCCAAACGTTTCCAACCAGTGCAAAAGAAACTACGGCACCAGTCAGCAGCTGATAAACTTTCTTTTTCATTTTATATTCACCCAGAGAATCAATATGGTGCGTCGTATATAACAAGATATAACGTTAAATGAAAATGCTATTCAGATATTAATCGGCAAGTTGTGAGCCAGTTTTAGCTTTTGCATTAATTCAATGCAAAAATTGCAGTATCAAAATAGGAAAAAATATCAGCAAATAGATATAACTTATCAATGTGGCACCAAGGTGAAACGGTATCGTATACAGTGCCATGTGCTGTTGTATCGAAATTGCTAATGCGTGCCGCAACAATTCTGGTGGCCGTGGCGGCGGTGATTTGGTGGGGGAAAAACGCGTCAAAGGGATCTTATGCCGTAATTAAAAAAACAAACCCTGTTATTTCAAACGGGGTTTGTCAGCGGCCTGAGCCCGGAATATACAAGCCCATGGAAAAAACCAGATAGCAGAAATGCGGCAATTAACTCAAAATTACTGTTCAATGCCTTTTGTTTCGCTTTTGGAAATGATGTTAAACAATTCCCCTAGCCCATAGATCAATCCCATAATCACTACCATCACAACAGGGATCATAACCAGTGCGAGTCCCAAACTTTTAATCAATTCAAGCATACAAACCTCATATCATAAATGACCACTATCCAGTCATTCTAGACAATAAAAAAGTAACAGTAACCGACGAAACGTGCGATTCTTATCGTTATCCTATAAAAACTCGCAAATATTTGCCCGAAATGAATCACTATGCAAGCCGAAATATTGTTAACACTGAAATTGCAGCAACGCCTGTTTGCTGATCCACGACGAATCGAGCTGCTTAAACAGATTAAAATCACCGGTTCTATCAGTCAGGGCGCAAAGCAAGCAGGGATAAGTTATAAAAGCGCCTGGGATGCCATCAATGAAATGAATCAACTCGCAGATGAAGTATTGGTAGAACGTGCCACAGGCGGGAAAGGTGGTGGGGGAGCCATACTTACACACTATGGCGAACGTCTGTTACAACTTTATGATCTGCTGGCAAAAATTCAACAAAAAGCTTTTGATGCTCTTAAAGAGGATTCGCTGCCCCTAGATAGTCTGCTTGCCGCCATTTCTCGATTTTCATTACAAACCAGTGCCCGAAACCAATTTTTTGGCAACATTCTTGAGCGCAACCATGAAAATATCCAACAACACGTTCGGGTCCTGCTGGCAGATGGAAAAACATCAATCTATGCGGCTTTAACGGAACAGAGCGCAAATCGATTAAATTTAGTAACAGGGAAAGAAGTTCTGGTGTTGATTAAAGCTCCGTGGATAACCTTAACTAAAGAGCCTCTCTCCTCCGTTTCATACGATAATGCCCTGCCCAGCCAAATCAGCCACATTGAAACAGGAACAGAACACAGTGAAGTTATTCTGACGCTCAATGGCGGCGAATCCCTTTGTGTTACATTGCCTAATCAGGAAATGGAACGCCTGAAACTCCAACCAAATGATCTCGTCACCGCACTGTTCAATGCTGATAAAGTGATTATTGCAACTTTGTGCTGACGACTTGTTAATCCCTTCTATCCCCTGATAAACCGCCTGTCAGGGGAATTTCAATTCCTTTCCTCTTTCAGCAAGACAATATTCAACAGAGCCTCACAATAGAATAGATTTCAAAAATCATTACCCCTTAACTATTAACAGACAACTACACATTGACATTGACCATCATTACGCTTATTTCTGATGATTCTTTAGTTGATGTTGCTTAAATAAGGAAGAAGAATGTCTGAATTGCAAATAACGCAAGGTAGTTTCCGTTTAAGTGACACCCGTACTCTGCGGCTACCGTCACTGAAAATTATTTCTGGAGAAAATTGGGCCTTTGTTGGCGCAAATGGCAGTGGAAAATCTTCGTTGGCTCAAGCTCTGTCAGATGAATTAATTCAACTGGCAGGTGAACGTTATTGCTCATTTCATACACCAATACGCCTCTCTTTCGAACAATTGCAAAAACTCATCGACGAGGAGTGGCAACGAAACAATACTGATTTACTCAGTGAAGACGAGGAAGATACCGGGCGCACTGCCGCAGACATCATTCAGCTTTATCATAAAGACAATGAGTTATGCCTTGAATTGACTAACTATTTCGGCATTAAAGATCTGCTCTCGCGGCGTTTCAAATACCTCTCAACTGGGGAAGTCCACAAGGTTTTGCTTTGTCAGGCATTGATGGCTGATCCTGATTTATTGATCCTTGATGAGCCTTTTGACGGGTTGGATACTTATGCACGTGGCCAACTTTCCCAATTATTGGAATCGCTGGCAGCAAAAGGCATTACTTTAGTTTTGATCTTAACCCGATTCCATGAACTCCCTGACTTTGTCGAACAAATCGGTGTATTGGCAGACTGTCACCTGACTTTAGCCGGAGAAAAACAAAGTATTTTGGCAGAATCTCTCATAGCCCAATTAGCACACAGTGAAGGGCTGAAAAATATTCATCTTCCCGAAACAGATGAATACCGTGCGGATGAACAACTTCCAACCGATCAACCATTAGTTTCAATGCGTAATGTTATTGTCCAGTATAATGACAAACCCATTCTGCACGGCCTGAACTGGCAAGTGAATCCTGATGAACACTGGCAGGTCATTGGTGAAAATGGTGCCGGCAAATCGACCTTACTCAGTTTGATTACAGGTGATCACCCTCAAGGTTATAGTAATGAGTTAATATTATTTGGCCGGCAACGAGGAAGTGGTGAAACTATTTGGGATATTAAACGCTACATTGGTTATGTCAGTAACAGTATCCATTTAGAGTACCGCGTCAGCATCAGTGTCAGAAATGTCATCCTTTCTGGTTTTTTTGACTCGATAGGGCTGTATCAAGCCGTTTCAGATCGGCAACAACAACTGGCTGATGAGTGGCTGAATTTACTGGGATTATCTGGGGAAACAGCAACCAGCCCATTCCACAGCCTGTCATGGGGGCAACAGCGGCTCGTTTTAATTGCCCGCGCTTTAGTGAAACACCCTGCCTTACTGATTCTGGATGAGCCATTACAAGGGCTTGATCCCCTAAACCGTCAACTGGTTTTGCGCTTCATTGATATCATGATCGCCAATGGGGATACGCAACTTTTGTTTGTTTCTCATCATCAGGAAGATGCGCCAGAATGTATTACTCATCGCCTAAGATTTATTCCTGATGGTGATGTTTACCGATATGAAACCGACAATATTTTCCAAGAAGCCCTGTAGTCCCTTCCTTTCTATACCGTGAACCTTCTCTGTGAGAGAAGGTTCTGCCGTTATCCCTCCAACCAATGATTTTGTAAAATCAAATACTATTTTTTGATATTTTTATTATTATTTTTGAATTTTTTAACGGTTGCTATAAAATCACCGCCTATTTTTAGACTATTTCGTTGTTTTTTCCAAAGATAATAGGGAATTATATGGCTTGGGCATTACTTGCCGTTTCATTGGCGCTTTTGGATAGTCGCCAGAAAATTGCTTTTTTCATCGCGTTCTTGGCTATCATTGCTGGAATCAGCACTAACGTGCTTACCTACCCCGCCATAATCACACTAACAGTGATTACCATTTTGGGTGTAGCACACATTTACTACAAAAAACATTTTGTTCTTAGCACTGTTATAGAGGTGGTATTAGTCATCTCTGGTATTTTGCTGTTTATACATTACCTTCCGGGTTTCCATAATCTCAAACATCTGGACAAAGTACAGGCAGGCCCACTAAGTGCACCTTTCTCAATGTATTTCAACTTTGACAAGGCACTGCTGCCATTCATCTTATTATTCTGCCTGCCCACTTTGTTTACCCGGAAACCTGTGGTGAATGCTCCCCCACATGGATGGGCGTTATTAATTGCAGCTATTCCGGCATTATTATGGCTTGCAACCGTGTTAGGTGGATTGTCCGTTGAACTCCATCTACCTAGCTGGTTTCCTGCTTTTGTTCTTGCTAACCTTTTCTTTGTTTCGCTTGCTGAAGAAGCGCTGTTCCGTGGCTATATTCAACAAAAGTTGAGCCAGTGGATGAATCCTTACTTAGCGCTGATTATCACCTCCCTGCTTTTTGGTGCAGCTCACTTTGCGAGTGGTGGCTTGATGATGGCTTTCGCGACATTGGCTGGTTTGATTTATGGCGTAACATGGATGTGGAGTGGTCGTTTATGGGTAGCTGTTGCTTTCCATTTTTCACTCAATCTGATACATCTGTTGTTTTTCACCTATCCGATAAAATCAGTGGTCATGCACTAAGCTGAATTTTACTTGATCAGAATTGCATCCCTGTAATGGTGGATGACAATTCTGATCAAAACAATTTCGCTTAAAACAACTCAGATCAAACATTCTTTTCCTCCCCCAATCAAATAAGTCTCTGTCGTTACTGTCACCAAATATGATTTAAAACAGGAGTTACGAGACTATTGTTTGCCGTTTTGGCCTTTCGCGCCATATAATGCCCGCAGCGATCATTTCATTTCGTATTAAAAAGTACTGATAGGAGTTTAAGCTATGGCTGTAACTAAACTGGTTCTTGTAAGGCACGGAGAGAGCGAGTGGAACAAAGAGAACCGTTTTACTGGCTGGACTGACGTTGAATTGTCTGACAAAGGCCGCTCTGAAGCACAACAAGCAGGTCAATTGTTGAAACAAGAAGGTTTCGCTTTTGATTTCGCCTACACTTCTGTTTTAAAACGTGCCATTCACACTCTGTGGAATATTTTGGACCAAGTCGATCAGCAATGGCTGCCAGTTGAAAAAAGCTGGAAACTGAATGAACGTCACTATGGCGCATTGCAAGGTCTGGATAAAGCAGAAACGGCTGCTAAGTATGGCGATGATCAAGTTAAATTGTGGCGTCGTGGCTTTGCTATCACTCCTCCTGATTTGACCAAAGATGATGAACGTTACCCTGGTCATGATCCTCGCTATGCAAATTTGAAACCAGAAGAACTCCCAGTTACAGAAAGCCTGGCAACCACCATTGAGCGTGTTGTTCCTTATTGGGAAGAAGTGATCAAGCCTCGCGTAGAGAAAGGTGAAAAAGTCATCATTGCTGCTCACGGTAACTCTTTGCGTGCTCTGGTGAAATACCTAGATAATATGGGCGAAGAAGAAATTCTTGAGCTGAATATTCCAACTGCTGTGCCACTGGTTTATGAATTTGATGAAAACATGAAACCTATCAAGCACTATTATCTGGGTAATGCTGACGAAATCGCAGCAAAAGCTGCTGCTGTAGCCAACCAAGGTAAAGCGAAGTAATCTTCTAAGATTCAGGCAAAGACAGCACTAAGCAAACAGTGTTAAAAAAGTTTAGTATAAAGCCGGAATAATCTCCGGCTTTTTTTCGTGATGAATTAGCTTCTGCGACTCTGAATAGCCTGAGATAGCTGGCGAAGTAATGTTTCCGTATCTTCCCAACCAATACAGGCATCTGTCACACTCTGACCATAAACCAAAGGCTCGCCGCTATCCGGATTTTGGTTTCCTTCGACCAGATGACTTTCAACCATCACACCAATAATCGCATTTTCGCCATCTGCGATTTGACCACACACATCGGCTCCCACATCCATTTGTCTCTTGAACTGCTTGGCGCTATTTGCATGACTGAAATCAATCATCACACGAGGAGGTAGCCCTGCTTTCACCAATCCTTCCTTAACAGCACTGACATGTTTGGCACTGTAATTCGGCTCTCTACCGCCGCGGAGAATAATATGGCAATCGTGGTTACCGGTTGTATTGACAATCGCAGAGTGGCCCCATTTCGTGACAGATAAGAAACAATGCGATGAACCAGCGGAATTAATGGCATCAATAGCAACTTTAATTGTACCATCCGTGCCATTTTTAAAACCAACCGGACAAGAAAGCCCAGATGCCAGCTCACGATGAACCTGAGATTCTGTTGTACGTGCACCTATCGCACCCCAGCTCATGAGATCTGCCAAGTACTGAGGTGTAATCATATCAAGAAATTCACCCGCCGCTGGCAACCCCATATCATTAATGCTGAGCAGCAGTTTACGGGCCATACGTAATCCATCATTAATATCAAAGCTACAATCCATGTTCGGATCATTAATCAACCCTTTCCAGCCGATGGTTGTACGAGGTTTTTCAAAGTAAACCCGCATAACGATTTCCAAATCAGCTTTAAGCTCTTCACGCAATTTATTTAAGCGACTTGCATATTCTAAAGCCGCTTGTGGATCATGAATTGAACATGGGCCAATCACTACCAATAGACGATCATCTTCACCAATTAAAATGTTATGAATAGATTCACGTGCTTTACGAACAGTAACAGCACTATCTTCTGTCGCAGGAAATTTTTCGAGTAATGCAACTGGTGGTAGTAATTCTGTTATTTTTCTTATTCTTATATCGTCATTCTGGTAGTTCATTGTCCTTTCACCTAATGTGTTTACAGTTATTTGAAATAATTTTGTGATCTCAATCTAACTGTTAGGCGTGATGCTGTAAATAATCTTTGTGAGTAAAAATAAGATACTGTTTCTACAGAAACAGTCATTTAATGTAAAAATAATGTTAACTCAGATAATTGAACTAATTAGGAGGGAATAATTTATGGTAAAAAACTAAATAATAGGCCATAGGCAGATTGATTATCTATGACCTGTTATTAGCGCTGATTTAAATTTTATTTAAACAACTATCCGTCATGCTTAGCTGCCTTAATCCACAGATGTGCACCATTCAATGCAATACCCGTCAAAATAATATATTGCAACGACATCGCCAAAACGCCTTGGTGATAATAAATTACAATGCTGATGACATTGATAATAACCCATATCAGCCAGTTTTCCACATGCTTACGCGTCATCAATATCATTGCCACTATCGATAATACTGTCATTACTGAATCCCAGAATGGGAAAGCATCAGGCTGCAAGTCAGGCATAATAATACTGAAACCCATGCCCTGTAAGGCAAGAACTACAATTTTTGCCATATAGCCAAAGATTTGATCGATATTGAACGTCATAATCGATATAGCCAGTATGCAAGCTGTAGCAACCATGATCATCTGTTTGGGTTTAAGCCAACGAATTTTAAGCTCTACTTGCTTTTGATCGTTAACCCGGCTCCAAGCGTACCAGCCGTAGATATTAGCAGCGAAGAAAAAGATTTGTAGGATAAGACTGGCGTAGAGTTGAATTTGGAAGAAGATTACAGCAAATAGTGAGACATTAATTAACCCAAATATATAATTGATGATTTTCTCCTGACTGGCGAGCCAAATACATAATAAGCCCGCTATCGTACCTATCGCTTCAATATATGAAAGGTTATAACCACCTGTTCCTAATGGGATGTGTACTAATATGTTATTAATGTTGAAAAAATCCATGCTTTCTTATCCTTACCATAAGTTATGTTTAGTATATCTATACAACAAACGTCAAATTACAAGATAAATTAGCTATTTTTCTTTTTGGTGTTTTGCATACTAAACAAGATAGCGGATTTATAAATAAGATTCAACAAACACTTAACCATCTCCCATGCAGTACACTTTTAATACGAGTTGTTGATGATAGTGGTATGGAATTATCTGATACGATTTACCTTGCACTATTGGCCTTTCACATGTCCTTTCACGATGAAATTCGTCATATAACTGGTTGTGTAAATAATGATGCAGGTGTAAATAATGATGCAGAATGAACTAACTCTTCCTCCTACATTTGTTTATCGTTTAGATCAACGAAGCGAACAAGAAATATTTTCTCATGGATTTACTAGCTGGGGAGCGAATGAAGATTTGGCAGCACATGTCAATGGGATCAGCACAAGAAATCGCACTTCAGCTTATATAGCAACTACGTCAGATCATGAGTATATGAGAAGACTTATGCGAATCTCCGCGATTGCACAAAACAAAATTGCTGAAAGTCCTCCTGATAAATTCTACGTATATAAGATAATCACAGGCAATGATTTCATTCATGTTGCAAATAAGCTTGGAAATACCGCGTTACTACATATGGAAGGGTTTATAAACAGGCAACAAGAATGGGTAGCATTACGTAAGATCCCACCTAGTAAGATAATAGAAGCAGAGGTTTATGAGCGAAAAGAAGATGGGAAATATATTAGAATTAAGATAGTTAGCCGGGCTACTAATTGGTAGATAATAAAACTTTTTGGCTATAAGAAATTTATTTCAGGCTACCATTCAGATGGTGGGTCGTGCAGGATTCGAACCTGCGACCAATTGATTAAAAGTCAACTGCTCTACCGACTGAGCTAACGACCCATCTAAGAAGTGCTTGATTTGAGGATTTAGATGGTGGGTCGTGCAGGATTCGAACCTGCGACCAATTGATTAAAAGTCAACTGCTCTACCGACTGAGCTAACGACCCATCTAAATCTGCTTGGCAGTTATCCCTGCCAACGGCGGCATATATTACTGATTTCTCATCGCGGCGCAATGTTTATTTTAAAAAACTGGTTTAAGTGCCTACTAATCAAACAAATATTCCCCAAAAGACCGATAAGTGACCTTTCAGGGATAATTATTACATCCCAGAAAGCTTTTTTTCAGCCATTTTAGCCGCATTAGTACCAGAATATTGCTTAACAACTTGCTGATAAACCGCTTTCGCTTTATCCTTTTGCCCCTTTTCCTGCATAATTAAACCTACTTTATACAGGGAATCACTGCTTTTTTGCGACTTAGGATAATCTTTCACGACAGTAGCAAAATAATATGCCGCGTCGTCTTTCTTACCTTTGTTGTAATTCACCTGCCCTAACCAATAATTAGCATTCGACGAATATTTGGACTTAGGATAGGTTTTAACGAAATTTTGGAATGCAGCAATCGCCTTATCATACTCTTTAGTGTTAATCGCCAAAGAGACAGCCGCATCATAATCCCCTTTTTCACTTCCCGTACTCGCTGACGCAGCAGGCTGTTTATTCCCGGTTTGTGTCGAAGAGGTAGCGTTATTACTTCCTGAATTTGAACCTTCCGCTCCTGATGGATTAGTAATCTTATCCAACTGCAAATAAAGATCTTTCTGGCGTTCAATAATCTGATTTAACTGATATTGGTTTTCCTGAATTTGACCACGGAGTGTATCGATATCACGTTGAGAATCAGAAAGTTGTTGCTGGAGCTGAGTTAATAATTGACTATGAGCGTCAGAAATACGCTCTAATTGGGAGAGGCGCTCATCGGTGGAGCCTGAGCCTACATTACTGATTGGCGCTCGGGCAGTAGCGGCCCAAGGAGCCGCTACGCCAACCAATAACGACAGACCCAACACATAACGTCTGAAGTTACTGTTCATGCATTACTCTTAGTATACGACTACAGCGCGACGGTTTTTCGCGTATGCTGCTTCGTCATGGCCAAGTACAGCCGGTTTTTCTTTACCGTAAGAAACGATAGCGAGTTGATCAGCGGAAACGCCTTTGCCTTGCAGGTACATTTTCACTGCATTCGCACGACGCTCACCTAGAGCGATATTGTACTCTGGAGTACCACGTTCGTCTGCATGACCTTCGATAGTGACTTTAACAGATGGGTTAGTGCGCAGGAATGCTGCGTGTGCATCCAGCATCTGAGCAAATTCGCTGTTGATATCGTACTTATCGAAACCGAAGTATACGATATTGTTGTTTTGCAGCTCTTGCATCTGCTGACGTGCTAATTCTTCAGCAGACAGACCTGCTGCTTTAGAAGAATTATCAACAGTGCCTACACCAGACTGATCATTGCTGTCATTTTTGGTATTACTACACGCTGCTACGGCCATGATTGGTAAAGCTAACATCAGCCCTTTTAGCACTTTGTTCAGTTGCATCTCTTTGATCCTTTTATAGTTTGCCATACATATTATTATGCATCACAGATACGGCGACCAGGCAGGGAATTTGACCTGTCCATCGGTAGCCGGAAGACGCGCTTTGAAACGCCCATCAGTCGAAACTAGCTGCAATACAGTTCCCCACCCTTGAGTGGAGCTATAAATCACCATAGTGCCATTAGGTGCGATACTCGGCGTTTCATCTAGAAACGTATCTGTCAATATTTGGACAGATCCCGTTGCCAGATCCTGCTTGGCGATATGCTGACTGCCACTTGCCGAGCTAACCATCACGATAAAACTACCGTCAGAGCTAACATCTGCATCTTGGTTCTGTGATCCTTCCCAAGTGAGGCGTTGTGGAGCACCGCCATTAATATCGATTTTGTATACTTGCGGACGCCCACCCTGATCGGAGGTATAGACCAGAGTCTGGCTATCCGGCATCCAGCTTGGCTCAGTATTATTACTGCGGCCATCAGTAACCTGACGGATTTGACCAGAAGCTAAATCCATCACATAAAGATTCAAACTGCCTGTTTTAGATAATGCAAAGGCAAGTTTAGTCCCGTCCGGGGAAAATGCAGGCGCTCCGTTATGGCGTGGGAACGAGGCTACCTGACGTACAGCAGTCGTTGCCAGTGTTTGGATCACCAGTGCAGAACGGCCGCTTTCAAATGTCACATAAGCAAGCTTGGAAGCATCCGGCGACCATGCTGGTGACATCAAGGGTTCTGGTGAGCGATGTACGGTAAATTGATTGTAACCATCATAATCAGAAACACGCAGCTCATACGGGTACTTGCCCGCACTAGTATTTTTGACAACATAAGCTATACGGGTACGAAATGCACCTTTAATGCCTGTCAGTTTTTCAAATACCTGATCACTGACTGTGTGTGCTGCATAGCGCAGCCATTTTTGTTCAATTGGAAATTGTTCTTGTGCCAATACCGTTCCTGGTGCACCAGCGGTATCGACAAGCTGGTACGAAACAAGAAACTTACCATCAGCACTGGGTTGAATATGACCAACAACCACTGAATCAATGCCTAGTGCAGACCATGCCGCAGGCGTTACCTCTGATGCGGTTGCTGGTTGTTGCGGCATACGAGTAGGATCAATGGGATTGAATTTTCCACTGTTTCTCAAATCCGCAGCAATAATTGAACCAATCGCTTCCGGCGCTTCCCCTGCACCAGTCCATTTAAATGGGACAATCCCAATAGGACGGGCAGAATCAACACCCTGTGTAATTTCAATGCGAACTTCTGCATGAGCAGCTACTGCCCACATCATCAGAAAGCCCAATACGACTTTAAACATTTGTTTAAAAGTTTGCTTCATTATCTCTCCCTTATCGCGATCTTTTTATCTGCCCGCAATAATCGCCGGATTCTAACAAACGCCAACAAACAAAACTAGATACCTAAATAAAATCTGATAATTTTGTTTGTACATATAAATTATTCGAAGGTTCACCTAATAAATAACGCTTTTCTACCAAATATTTACCTTACTTTGGTTTAAAGTCTAGTGTGAAACTCTTGAAATGCTCATAAATCTCTTTGCTTGGTGGACGTGGTATTTTCGTCTGATTAGCAGCAGCAAGCGCCGCTCTGCACAGCGCGGGATCACCAGCCCCTGTTGTGATATCAATCAACAATCCATCTGATGCCAGCTTTATCTTTAATTCACAGGTACGACCAATATATAAGTCTGGATCGCGAAAATTACTCTGGATCGCAGCCTGAATCTGCCCTTTGTAATTATTGATATCCGCATCAGAAGGGCCACTTTTCTTACCGCCACCTTTCCCGGCAGCAACCGCCCCACCCTGCTTAGGTGAATTGGATGTCAGACCACCCAACAGATCATTAACTGCTTGGGCCTGTTTTGCTTCTTCTGCTTTAGCCTTAGCTTTTGCCTTTGCTTTAGCCTCCGCTTCGGCCTTAGCTTTTGCATCTTCTGCTGCCTTAGCTTTAGCTTCTGCATCCACTTTTGCTTGCGCCGCTGCCTTAGCTTCTGCCTCCGCTTTAGCTTTTGCCTCAGCAGCCGCTTTACGTTTCGCGGCCTCTTCGGCTTCTTTCTTCGCCTGAGCTTCTGCTTTCTGACGAGCTTCAGCTTGTTCTTTCAGAATCCTTTCTTTTTCTGCCTGTGCTTTTGCGGCTGCTTCTTCCGCCTGTTTTTGCTCTTCACGCGCTTTAGCAGCGGCGGCATCAGCCAGTTTCTGATCTTCACGCGCTTTTGTGGCAGCTTCATCAGCCTGTTTTTTCTGAGCTTCAGCCGCTTGTTGTGCTTTAATTCGCTCTTCTTCAGCCGACTTCAAGCGTTCCTGCTCCTCAGCTTGTTTCGCCCGCAATTCAGCAGCCTGTTGCTCAGCTTTCTTCTTCCGTTGCTGCTCAGCTAACTTTGCATTGGCCTGCTGCTGTTGTTGCTGGTTATATTGCTGGACAACCGCATTCGGATCGACCATAACCGCATCAATAACAGCACCATCCGCTCCACCGCCCCCCATTTCTGTTTTTTGCACCAAAGAACCCCAAATCAGAAACCCGATCAGGATAATGTGCAATATTACCGAAATAATAATGGCGCGATTCAGCTTATTGTTTTGTTCGCTTGTCTTTCCCACACTCGACATCCAGAAACTTTAAGTGATAGCAGCCATCAGGCCCCGATAGGTTGGGTCATTAAACCCACCGATTTTACACCCGCCTGATGAAGCATATTCAGTGCCTTGATGATTTCATCATAAGGAACATCCTTAGAACCGCCAATCAGGAAAACTGTTTTCGGATTGGCTTTCATCAAGGTTTGAGCTTCAGCAACGATTTGCTGCTCAGGTAACAATTCTAAACGTTCCTGGTTAACGACCATGTTGTACTGCCCTACCCCAGAAACTTCTACAATGACCGGTGGATTATCAGATCTGGACACTGTTTTTGAATCCACCGCTTCAGGTAAATCGACTTCTACGCTTTGCGTGATAATCGGCGCTGTTGCCATAAAGATCAGCAACAATACCAGCAACACGTCCAGCAAGGGGACGATATTGATCTCGGATTTTAGCTCACGTCTACGACTACGAGTGCGCGCCATTCGCTGATTACCCCTTACTCTCTGTTACGATTTGTTGGTATTGGAAGCAAAGGCCTGACGGTGTAGAATGGCCAAAAATTCTTCCATAAAGTTATCGTAAGTTTGTTCTAGTTTGTTGACACGCTGGTTCAAACGGTTATAGGCCATCACCGCAGGAATTGCAGCAAACAAACCAATGGCTGTTGCAATCAGAGCTTCGGCAATACCGGGGGCAACCATTTGCAATGTTGCCTGCTTTACTGCGCCTAAGGCAATAAAGGCGTGCATGATCCCCCAAACCGTACCAAACAAACCAATATAAGGGCTGATGGAACCCACTGTTCCCAGAAACGGAATGTGATTTTCCAGTGTTTCCAATTCACGATTTAACGAGATACGCATGGCACGAGAAGCCCCTGTGATAACAGCTTCTGGTGCATGGTTATTTGCCTGATGTAAACGGGCAAATTCTTTAAAACCAGAGTGAAAAATCTGTTCAGTACCACTTAACGAATCACGACGTGACTGACTTTCTTTATAAAGACGAGATAATTCAATACCCGACCAAAATTTATCTTCAAATGCTTCTGCTTCACGACTTGCAGCATTAAGAATCTTTGTTCGTTGGATAATGATTGCCCAAGAGGCGATAGAAAAGCCGATCAGAATCAACATGATCAGCTGCACTAAAAAGCCTGCCTTAAGAAATAAATCAAGGATGTTCATGTCAGTCACTGCTTAAACTCCGCGACAATAGACTTTGGAAGCGCAATAGGCTTCATTTGAGATGAATTCACGCAGACAACTAAACATTCTGCGCTACTGACAACTACGTCATTGCAATCAATAATTCGTTGAATAAATGTCAGAGAAGCGCCACGAATATTTGTAATCTCGCTTTCAACAACCAACTGATCATCCAGTTTTGCTGTTTTCCGATAGTCAATAGTCATGCGGCTGACGACAAAGCCAACTTGCTCATCTAACATATACTGTTGGTGAAAACCTTTTTCACGCAGCATTTCGGTACGGGCTCTTTCGTAAAAAGCCAAATAGCGAGCGTGATAAACCACACCACTAGCATCTGTGTCTTCGTAGTAAACACGGATCGGCCAACGGAATAACATATTACTCATATAATCCTAATTAGGCGAATTGACGCTGTCACTATACTCAAGACAGTAGCGCTTTGGAATGACCTGCTAATAAAAAAAATTTATAGGCCGACGACCTATAAAATTATAATTAGTTTACTTAAAGAAATGATATAAGCCAAAAAGAAGAATGAAAAATGCAGGTAATGGATGAAAAAACAGACGCCAGATGATTCGCTTAGGGTGAAATCCGATACCAAATGTGACACCAGAACAGACCGCCCAGATCAATAAGATACCTTGCCATATCTGCAATGAACTGGTATTGGCCGCAAAACGTGACGGATCCCAGAACACACATGAGGCAAGAGCCAAGGCCATGATGAGGATAAGGGCCCTCAATAAGCCCTTATCCATAAGTTGGTAGCATTTATCAGCCAACATTATTTTTTGTCACTCTCAGTCGCTTTCTGTGATTCATTATGCTCAAGAGCCAAGGCTGCAATAACAGCGAAACTACAAGCCAAGAGCGTTCCGAGAATCCAAGCAAAATACCACATGCCTATGCTCCTTAGTACAGTGAGTGTTTGTTGTTTTCAATGTAGTTCTTATCCAAACGCCCAAAAGTTTTGTAGTAACACCAAATGGTGTAAGACAACACAATCGGAACAAAGATAAGCGCAACAACGAACATAATTTGCAACGTCCACTGGCTGGATGTCGCATCCCACATAGTCAAGCTGACATTCGGATCAAGACTTGATGGCATCACAAATGGGAACATGGCAATACCTGAAGTCAGAATAATGCAAGCGACCGTCAATGATGAGAACAGGAATGCCCAAGCACCTTTATCCAACCGGGTTGCCAACATAGTCAGCAGAGGAAGAAACACACCCAACGCCGGTATTGCCCACAAAATCGGATAACTATTAAAGTTAGTCAGCCATGCACCTGCCTGCTGAACAACTTCTTTATGCAGCGGGTTAGATGGCGCATTCACGTCCAGACTACCTGTTATCGCATAGCCATCAATGCCATAAATCAGCCATACACCAGCCAATAGGAATGCAACTGCCGTTATCGCTGCACAAACATGAGTTGCAGTGCGGGAGCGCAGATGCAGTTCACCCGTTGTACGCATTTGCAGGTAAGTCGCCCCCTGTGTCACGATCATCATCAGGCTGATCACACCCGCCAACAGACCATAAGGATTCAACAAACCAAAAAACGAGCCTTCATAGGAAACACGCAGATAGGAGTCCACAGCCAGAGGAACACCTTGCAACAAGTTACCAAATGCAACACCGATAACCAAAGCAGGCACGAAGCTACCAATAACCAGCCCCCAATCCCACATACTGCGCCATTTGCTACTTTCCAGTTTAGAACGGTAGTCAAAACCGACCGGACGGAAAAACAGCGCGGCCAATACCAGAATCATTGCCACATAGAAACCGGAGAAAGCAGCGGCATATACCATTGGCCATGCAGCAAACAAAGCGCCACCAGCGGTAATTAACCAAACTTGGTTACCATCCCAGTGCGGGGCAACTGAGTTAATCATGATGCGGCGTTCGGTATCATTTTTACCAATGATTCTCAGCAGGATACCAACCCCCATATCGAAACCATCAGTCACTGTGAAACCGATCAGTAACACACCAATCAGCAGCCACCATATAAATCGTAATACATCATAATCAAGCATAAGTGGACTCCTGCTTACTCAATATTGTTCGCTGAAGAAGTTGTTTTCTGTTCAAAGTGGTAACGTCCGGTTTTCAGGCTGCTTGGGCCAAGACGGGCAAATTTGAACATCAAGAACATTTCCGCGATCAAGAACAAGGTGTACAGACCACAAATCAGTACCATTGAGAAAATGAGATCGCCAGCACTGCGTGTTGAAGCAGCAACAGCGGTTGGCAGAACTTCACCAATTGCCCAAGGCTGACGGCCATATTCTGCAACAAACCAGCCTGCCTCAACGGCAATCCACGGTAATGGAATACTGAACAGTGCAGCACGCAGCAACCATTTATACTGACCAATGCGGTTGCGGATAACACTCAGGAATGACAGACCGATAACCAGCAGCATGATAAAACCAGCGGCAACCATGATACGGAATGCAAAATAGAGCGGTGCTACACGAGGAATAGAATCTTTCGCCGCAGCTTGAATCTGTTCTTCTGTCGCATCAGTTACGTTCTCGGTATAACGTTTCAAAAGCATGCCGTAACCAAGATCTTTTTTGCTTTCGTTGAATGCGCTACGAACATTTGGATCAATGTTGCCAGAACGCAACTCTTCCAACAGTTCATAGGCCTTGATTCCGTTACGGATACGCTGTTCATGCTGACTCATCAAATCACGCAGACCAACAACGGGGGTATCTGTAGAACGGGTAGCAATCAATCCCAAGACATAAGGAATTTGGATGGAATATTTATTTTCCATTTTGTCTTGATCAGGGAGTCCAATCAACGTGAATGAAGCCGGAGGTGGCTGAGTTTCCCATTCTGCTTCAATCGCAGCCAGCTTGGTTTTCTGCACGTCCCCCATTTCATATCCGGATTCATCACCCAGAACAATGACAGACAGTATTGCAGCCATACCAAAACTTGCGGCAATTGCAAAAGAGCGTTTAGCAAATGCAAAATCGCGCCCTTTCAGGAGATAATAAGAACTGATGCCCAATACAAAAACGGCGCCTGTAACATAACCAGCAGCAACAGTATGAACGAATTTCACCTGAGCAACCGGGTTAAGTACCAGTTCACTGAAGCTCACCATTTCCATTCGCATGGTTTCGAAGTTGAAATCAGATGCAATCGGGTTTTGCATCCAACCATTCGCAACCAAAATCCACAATGCAGAGAAGTTAGAGCCTAATGCAACCAGCCAGGTAACCGCCAAATGTTGTTTCTTACTCAGACGATCCCATCCGAAGAAAAACAGACCAACGAATGTGGATTCGAGGAAGAACGCCATCAGACCTTCGATGGCCAGCGGCGCACCGAAAATATCACCAACATAGTGTGAGAAATATGACCAGTTAGTTCCGAACTGGAACTCCATGGTCAAGCCCGTTGCGACACCCAGGGCAAAGTTAATACCGAATAACTTGCCCCAGAATTTTGTCATATCTTTATAGATTTGTTTGCCGGAAAGGACATATACCGTTTCCATGATCGCAAGCAAAAACGCCATGCCCAGCGTTAATGGTACGAACAGAAAATGGTACATGGCAGTTAAGGCAAACTGTAATCGTGACAGTTCGACAATATCAAACATCTTGACTCCTTGCTCCTAGCAGGAAGGACACCGACTTGCGGCAACCCGACTTCGTAAAACGAAAGTCTCGTAACTACCAGCAATAAATGCCTCAAACACAATAATGAATTATTAACGAAATCAAAGATTCAGTATATACCACAATAATATTACGCCTATATTCACACACAATAAATAAATTTTACGTGATTCAGCTTAGAATTCTGAATATAGGTCAACAATGCCGTGTATTCCCAGCTTAATATCTGTATATCTTAGATCAATTTAATCAAGTTTAGCCAACTTATTCCATAGTAATAACTTGATTTTAGACAATTTTTTACTTGTTTTGTTAAGCTTTACGTCTATTATTTCAATCTGGTTTACCAGGTGTTAATAGGTTGTTATTTGTAATGGACTGTAATTTCTTTTTTGCTGTAAAAAACATTAGAAAATTAACTTTTCATTTTCATTCTTAAAAAAATATATTTTTTCGATATTTCGGGTTAAATTAATCAAATAAATGGGACCTTCTAAATCCAGTTAAATTAAATTGGAAAATAACTAACTTTATAAATGAACTAACCCACTGTTAATATTATGAATAAAAAATAAAAGCCACCCAAGGGTGGCCTTTTTCTATAAAAATGGCTTATTTTGAAACTAATTATGCCAGTAATGCTTTTACTGCTTCACCAATGTCAGCAAGGCTACGTACCGTTTTAACGCCTGCTGCTTCCAGTGCAGCAAATTTCTCATCTGCTGTACCCTTACCACCTGCGATAATCGCACCCGCATGCCCCATACGCTTACCTTTAGGCGCAGTTACACCTGCAATATAAGCGACAACAGGTTTAGTCACATGCTCTTTGATATAAGCAGCCGCTTCTTCTTCTGCTGTACCACCGATTTCACCAATCATAACAATGGCTTCTGTCTGTGGGTCTTCTTGGAACAATTTCAGAATATCGATAAAGTTTGAGCCAGGGATTGGGTCGCCGCCGATACCAACACAGGTAGATTGCCCTAACCCTGCGTCAGTAGTCTGCTTAACAGCTTCATAAGTCAACGTACCAGAACGAGATACAATACCCACTTTACCCGCTTTGTGAATATGACCAGGCATGATACCGATTTTACATTCGTCAGGTGTAATGACTCCCGGGCAGTTAGGCCCAATCATGCGAACACCAGCTTGATCCAGTTTTACCTTCACTGTCAACATATCGAGTGTTGGAATACCTTCTGTAATCGTGATGATCAGTTTAATACCTGCATCAATCGCTTCCAGAATGGAATCTTTACAGAAAGGAGCCGGAACATAGATAACGGAAGCAGTCGCACCAGTCGCTTCAACCGCTTCACGCACGGTATTGAACACAGGTAATCCCAAATGCTCAGTACCACCTTTACCTGGTGTTACACCGCCAACCATTTGAGTACCGTAAGCAATCGCCTGTTCGGAGTGGAATGTACCTTGGCTGCCAGTGAAACCCTGACAAATCACTTTGGTGTTTTTATCGATTAAAATAGACATTATTTATTCCCCGCTGCTGCTACTGCCTGTTTAGCTGCGTCTGTCAAACTGGTAGCTGCAATGATGTTCAAACCACTGTCTGCCAGTTTCTTAGCGCCCAGTTCAGCATTGTTTCCTTCCAGACGAACGACGACCGGTACGTGAACTCCGACTTCTTCCACCGCACCAATAATGCCGTCAGCAATCAAGTCACAGCGGACGATACCACCAAAGATATTGACCAAAACAGCTTTAACATTTTCATCTGACAAGATGATTTTAAATGCTTCGGTAACACGCTCTTTTGTCGCGCCACCACCCACATCAAGGAAGTTTGCCGGTGCACCACCGTGCAGTTTGACAATGTCCATCGTTCCCATTGCCAGACCTGCGCCATTCACCATACAACCAATGTTGCCATCCAGCGCAACATAGTTCAGTTCCCATTGAGCAGCCTGAGCTTCACGTGGATCTTCCTGTGAAGGATCGTGCATCTCACGCAATTCAGCCTGACGGAACATGGCGTTACCATCTGCACCCAGTTTTCCATCCAGACAGACAAGATTACCCTGAGTTGTGATAACCAGCGGGTTGATTTCAACCATCGCCAGATCACGCTCCAGGAACAGGTTTGCCAATCCCAAGAAAATCTTGGTAAATTGACCAACTTGTTTACCAGTTAAACCGAGTTTGAACGCCAATTCACGGCCTTGATACGGCATAGGGCCAGCCAGTGGGTCGATAATTGCTTTATGAATCAGCTCGGGCGTTTCTTCCGCCACTTTTTCTATTTCGACGCCACCTTCAGTAGAGGCCATGAACACTACACGACGCGTACCACGGTCAACAACAGCCCCAAGATACAGCTCCTTGGCAATATCGGTTGCCCCTTCTACCAAGATCTGATGAACAGGCTGCCCCTGTGCATCTGTCTGGTAAGTAACCAGTCGTTTACCCAGCCAAAGTTCAGCAAAAGCACGGATATCTTCCTTACTGTTGACGACTTTCACGCCACCAGCCTTACCGCGGCCACCTGCATGAACCTGACATTTAACGACCCAAGGGCCTGAACCAATCTTGGATGCTGCTTCTTCTGCTTCGCGCGGAGTGGTACAAGCATAGCCAGCAGGCGCTGGTAAACCATACCGTGCAAAAAGTTGTTTTGCCTGATACTCGTGTAAATTCATGATGTTCTATCCATAATTTAATCTAAGAAAGGTAAATTACCTTCTATTTTGTTGCTCTGGATATGACCAGCCCGAAGGCTGGCCTGCATATACATTTTTACATCAACATCGTACTACTTCAGACTTGGCGGAATTCAACACTCTTCACCGACAGTAATTTCACCGACAGTGATTCCGCCGATAGTGATGCTACACATCCAGCAACAAACGTGTTGGATCTTCCAGCATTTCTTTGATGGTCACCAGGAAGCCCACTGACTCACGGCCGTCAATCAGACGGTGGTCATAGGACAGCGCCAGATACATCATTGGGAGGATCTCAACCTGACCATTTACTGCCATTGGACGATCTTTGATGGCATGCATGCCAAGAATCGCACTTTGTGGTGGGTTAATGATCGGGGTGGACATCAGGGAGCCGAAGACACCGCCATTAGTAATGGTGAAATTACCGCCAGTGAGTTCTTCAACGGTCAGCTTACCGTCGCGGCCTTTAATCGCCAGCTCTTTGATGCTTTTCTCAATGTCAGCCATGCTCAGTGCATCTGCATCACGCAATACTGGCGTAACCAGACCACGTGGCGTAGATACTGCAATGCTGATATCAAAATAGTTGTGGTAAACCACGTCAGTGCCATCGATGGAAGCATTGACTTCTGGATAGCGTTTCAGCGCTTCAACCACCGCTTTCACATAGAAAGACATGAAGCCCAAACGCATGCCATGACGTTTTTCAAACGCATCGCCATACTGCTTACGCAGCTCCTGAATGGGTTTCATGTTAACTTCATTGAAAGTCGTCAACATCGCTGTATTGTTTTTCGCTTCCAGCAGACGCTCGGCGACACGTTTGCGCAGACGAGTCATTGGTACGCGTTTTTCACTGCGATGTGGCAATGAGGATTGCTGTGCAGCAGGTGCAGACGCAGCAGG
Source organism: Xenorhabdus sp. PB62.4 (assembly GCF_014467285.1). Classification (NCBI taxonomy): domain Bacteria; kingdom Pseudomonadati; phylum Pseudomonadota; class Gammaproteobacteria; order Enterobacterales; family Morganellaceae; genus Xenorhabdus; species Xenorhabdus sp. PB62.4. Next base: position 190,006 of record NZ_NKHR01000002.1, read on the forward strand.
TTTATCACTCTCTTTTTTATTCGCAGTAATATATTTTTCTACATCTTCACGAACAATGCGTCCACCAACGCCACTACCTTTAATTACAGCAGGATCTAAATCGTGTTCTGCAATCAGGCGGCGAACAGCCGGACTCAGTGCATCATTGCTTTCTTCTTCCAAAGAAGCAGTCTGGCGCTGTGCTGGGGTTGCTTCTGTTTTTTCTTTTACTTCAGCAGGCATGCCAGCGCTGTCACCCAAACGGATGCGGCCGAGTAGTTGTTTGGACAGTACAGTGGCCCCCTCTTCTTCCAAAATTGCTTCCAGAACGCCGGCTTCACTTGCTGGTACTTCCAAAACAACTTTGTCAGTTTCAATTTCAACCAGTACTTCGTCACGCTCAATGGTGTCACCTGGTTTTTTATGCCATGTCGCAACAGTGGCATCTGCAACAGATTCAGGAAGGTCTGGAACCAGAATTTCTACGCTACTCATTTTCTATCCTTATTTATTCAACGTTCAGTGCGTCATCAACCAGTGCTTGCTGTTGCTTCTGGTGAACAGACGTATATCCCACAGCCGGGGAAGCAGATGCTGGACGACCTGCATAACGTAAAGATGCCCCAAATGGGATAGCTTCACGGAAATTATGTTGACTGCAATACCAAGCCCCTTGGTTCAGTGGCTCTTCCTGACACCAGACGAAGTCATGAACATGGGCGTACTGCTCAAGCTGAGCTTGCAAGTGCTGACGTGGGAATGGATACAGCTGTTCGATACGCACGATAGCGACATTGGTCTGTTCATTCTTACGACGCTGTTCCAACAGATCGTAATAAACTTTACCGGAACAAAGTACAACGCGTTTAACACCTTTTGGATCTAAGGCATCAATTTCACCAATGACCGGCTCAAATTTACCGTTAGCCAGTTCATCCAGGCTAGATACAGCCAATGGATGACGCAGCAGCGATTTAGGTGACATAACGATGAGCGGACGGCGCATACCGCGCAAAGCCTGACGGCGCAGCATGTGATAAACCTGAGCTGGAGTTGATGGTACGCAAACCTGCATGTTTTGTTCTGCACACAGTTGCAAATAACGCTCCAGACGTGCCGATGAGTGCTCTGGTCCCTGCCCTTCATAGCCATGCGGCAGCAACATAACCAGACCACACATACGGCCCCATTTCTGTTCGCCGGAGCTGATGAACTGGTCAATCACAACCTGAGCAACGTTGGCAAAATCACCAAACTGCGCTTCCCAAATCGTTAAGGAGCGAGGTTCTGTGGTTGCATAACCGTATTCAAATGCCAATACCGCTTCTTCTGAAAGTACAGAGTCCCATACTCTGAATGCCCCCTGACCATTGTGAACATTTGCCAAAGGTACATACACAGAAGCATTGGTCTGATTATGAATAACAGCATGACGGTGGAAGAATGTACCACGACCGGCATCTTCACCAGAGAGACGCACCGGAACGCCTTCATCAACCAGAGTTGCATATGCCAGTGTTTCCGCACCACCCCAGTCAAACAATTTATTGCCGTTAGCCATTTCTGCACGGTCAGCATAAATTTTTGATACACGTGAATGCATTTCCACTTCAGTAGGAATCGTGCTGATGCGCTTACCGAGATCCTGCAAGCGTTTCATCTCCACTTTATGCGGATATTCTTCATCCCATTCGTGATTCAGGTAAGGTTCCCATGTGAATGAATGCAGCCCCATTGGACGCCACTCATCAACAACACATTCACCATGATCCAGAGCATCACGGTACAGGTTAACCATCTCAGTCACATCATTAGCAGCCAGCAAACCTTCTGCTATCAACTTATCTGCATAGATTTTACGTGCGGTTGGCTGTTTTTTGATTTTCTGGTACATCAGTGGCTGAGTTGCACTTGGCTCATCAGCTTCGTTATGGCCGTGGCGGCGATAACAAACCAGATCAATCATCACGTCACGTTTGAAGGTATTGCGGAAGTCAAGCGCCAGACGAGTAACGAATGCAACTGCTTCCGGATCATCCGCGTTAACGTGGAAAATCGGTGCCTGAACCATTTTCACAATATCAGTACAATATTGTGTTGAACGCGCATCTTTCGGGTTAGAAGTGGTGAAACCAATTTGGTTGTTAACCACGATACGGACAGTACCGCCAACTTCATAGCCACGCGCCTGAGACATGTTCAGCGTTTCCTGAACAATCCCCTGCCCTATGACTGCTGCATCACCGTGGATGGTGACAGGCAGAACCATGTTACTGCGGCCTTCATCAAGGCGATCACGACGGGCACGTACTGAACCAATAACAACGGGGCTAACAATTTCAAGGTGAGATGGGTTAAAAGCGAGTGCCAGATGCACTAGGCCACCTTCAGTTTCAAAATCGGAAGAGAAGCCTTGATGGTATTTCACATCACCCGTTCCAAGGTGTTCTTTGTGTTTACCCGCAAACTCGTCAAACAGATCAACTGGCTTTTTACCCAAGAGGTTAACCAGAACGTTCAGACGGCCACGGTGAGCCATTCCCAGCACAACTTCGCGGGTATCTTGTTTACCTGCATGGCGGATCAACTCTTTCAACATAGGAATAAGCGCATCACCACCTTCCAGGGAGAAACGTTTCGCCCCCGGGAACTTAGCACCTAAATAACGCTCCAACCCTTCGGCTGACGTTAATTCTTTCAGGAAACGATGCTTTTCTTCGTCATTGAACTGTGAACCTACTGTTACAGACTCCAGGCGTTGCTGAATCCAACGTTTTTCTTCTGTATTGGTGATATGCATGTATTCTGCGCCGATTGAACCGCAATAAATGCGCTTCAATGCCTCATACAGATCAGCCAGTTTCATTGTCTCTTTGCCAATGGCAAAAGAGCCCACATTAAACGTTTCTTCAAAATCCGCTTTTGTTAAATTATGGAAAGCAGGATCGAGATCAGATACAGGTTCCTGTTTCCATAATCCCAATGGATCAAGGTTTGCATGTTGGTGTCCGCGGAAGCGGAATGCATTGATGAGCTGCAAAACTTTGACTTGTTTTGCATCCATTGCTGGATCGCTGACTGAAGTGTGGTAACGAGTGGCATCCTTTGCCAGACGACGGAAGTAGTCACGTGTCTGTGAGTGAAGTTGTTCCCCGCTAAGTCCTGCATCCGGTAATTGTTGGAAAATTTCTCTCCAACTCGCATCAACAGAATTAGGATCGGTTATATAGTCTTCATAGATTTGCTCTATGTAAGACTGGTTTGCACCAGCCAGAAAGCTTGAGTCCAGCCAGTCCTTCATTGCGCCGTTCTGCATTGTGATCCCTTAAGCTTTAAAAGCTTTAGTTTTCGCCGTGGTTAACAAATTCCGCTTAATTAGCGGTGCTGATAAAAGGTTCATTTGGACGTGCTTAATGCATGTTCTCTATTTGGGTTTTCCCACCCTTCAAGGAACCTTTAAAAACTGAATACCAGTTTCTAAAAGTTCCTTTATTTAAGAATATGCGACGTCTTGAGCAGCAGGCAATTTATCATTTTTCATTCTTTATGCCCCCCACCGATTTGATATTTATTTCAAAATTGTGGAGGGCAACATTATATGCACTATTTACACGCAATTTATGTGTTATTTATGCACAAAATTCCATTTATGCGCTGTGTTTCAGCAGCATAGATTTAATATGGCCAATCGCTTTTGTCGGATTCAGACCTTTAGGACATACGTTGACACAGTTCATGATCCCGTGACAGCGGAAAACACTAAATGCGTCATTCAGATTGTCTAATCGTGAAGTCGTTTCAGTATCACGGCTGTCAATCAGAAAACGATACGCAGCCAAAAGACCTGCCGGGCCAATGAACTTATCTGGATTCCACCAGAACGACGGACAAGACGTCGAACAGCAGGCACACAGAATACATTCATACAGGCCATCCAGTTTTTCACGTTGTTCTGGTGATTGCAGGTGCTCACGTGCAGGCGGATTTTTGCCATCATTAATCAGATAAGGACGGATTTTTTCATATTGCGCGTAGAATTGGCCCATATCAACAACCAGATCACGGACCACTGGCAAACCTGGCAATGGACGAATCACAATTTTCTTATTGCCACGACGCAGCGCTGAAACTGGCGTAACACAAGCCAAACCGTTTTTGCCGTTCATGTTCACGCCGTCAGAGCCACAAACTCCCTCACGGCAAGAACGACGAAATGCTAAGGTTGGGTCTTGTTCTTTTAGCTGGATAAGTGCATCCAGCAACATCATGTCACGCCCTTCCTGTGCTTCCAGCGTGTAGTCCTGCATATGAGGCGCATCGTCTACATCTGGATTGTAACGATAAATCGAGAATTCAAGTTTCATAATCTATTTCTCCGCAACCGGAACATCAGCAACGCAAATTAGTAAGAACGCACTTTCGGCGGGAAAGCTTCACGCAGAGTCGGCTGCATATTCACTTCACGACGAGTCATGCTCTCAGTTTGCGGTAAATACAGGCTATGGCACAGCCAGTTAGCGTCGTCACGTTCTGGATAGTCAAAACGGCTGTGAGCGCCACGGCTTTCTGTACGGAAATTCGCAGCAACCGCTGTTGAATAAGCAGTTTCCATCAGGTTATCCAATTCCAGACATTCGATGCGCTGCGTATTGAATTCTGATGAAGTATCATCCAGACGGGCATTTTTCAGACGTTCACGAATAACTTTCAGCTCATCCAAGCCTCTCGCCATTGCGTCGCCTTCACGGAATACCGAGAAATTGTGCTGCATACATGCTTGCAATGCTTTGCGGATATCTACCGGATCTTCACCGGAACGGGTATTGTTCCAACGATTCAGACGTTGCAGCGCTGCATCGACGTCAGATTCGCTGGCATCACGGCTGGTGCCTTGTTCCATCAGGCACTCTTTCAGATGCAGACCTGCGGAACGACCAAATACCACCAAATCAAGCAGTGAGTTACCACCAAGGCGGTTAGCCCCGTGAACAGACACGCAAGCAATCTCACCCACGGCAAACAGACCTGGAATCACCACGTCTTCGCCTTTTTCGTTTACTGTCAGCGCCTGACCTGTGATCTTGGTTGGAATACCACCCATCATATAGTGGCAGGTTGGGATAACTGGAATCGGTTCTTTAACCGGGTCTACGTGAGCAAAAGTACGGGATAATTCAAGAATACCCGGCAAACGAGATTCCAGAACGTCCTTGCCCAGATGATCCAGTTTCAATTTCACATGAGGACCCCATGGACCTTCACAGCCACGGCCTTCACGGATTTCGATCATCATGGAACGTGCAACCACATCACGGCCAGCAAGGTCTTTGGCATTTGGTGCATAACGCTCCATGAAGCGTTCACCATCTTTATTCAGCAGATAACCGCCTTCACCACGACAGCCTTCTGTGACCAAAACACCTGCACCGGCAATGCCTGTTGGGTGGAATTGCCACATTTCCATATCCTGTACAGGAACGCCAGCACGCAGTGCCATACCAACACCATCACCCGTATTGATGTGCGCATTCGTTGTGGATTGGAAGATACGACCAGCACCACCGGTTGCCAGAATGGTTGCCTTGGCTTTGAAATAAACTACTTCACCGGTTTCAATACAGATAGCAGTACAACCAACAATGGCGCCATCCTGATTTTTAACCAAATCCAGTGAATACCACTCAGAGAAAATAGTTGTGTGGTTCTTCAGATTCTGTTGATACAGAGTATGCAATAGAGCATGACCAGTACGGTCAGCCGCGGCGGCAGTGCGGGCAGCCTGTTCGCCACCAAAATTTCTAGATTGTCCGCCAAATGGACGCTGATAAATACGTCCATCATCCAGACGGGAGAATGGCAAGCCCATGTGTTCCAGTTCCAGAATTGCTTCCGGGCCAGTCTTACACATATATTCGATGGCATCCTGGTCACCGATATAGTCGGAACCTTTTACCGTATCATACATGTGCCATTCCCAGTTATCGTCATGGGTATTACCCAGAGCAACGGTAATTCCGCCCTGTGCTGAAACAGTATGGGAACGGGTTGGAAACACCTTGGAAATCAAGGCGCAGGATAAACCCATTTGTGAAATTTGCAGTGCAGCACGCATACCTGCGCCACCAGCACCAATAACAACAGCGTCAAACTCTCTTACTGGCAGTTTCATTTATGCACCCCACACAACAAATGTTCCGTAAATCAAATAAGACAACAGCGCCACAATAATCGCCAGTTGCAGTACCAGACGCAGTACAAGTGGCTTGACATAATCTGTCAGCACCTGCCACATGCCAATCCAGGCATGAACCAGAATGGAAAGCAGTGTCAACACGGTAAACACTTTAGTGAGAGATGAAGAAAAGAAACCACGCCAGACTTCATAAGTAATATCCGACGTTGTTGCAACAAAACCAACGACATAGAGAACGTATAAAACAATAATAATTGCAGATGCACGTAGCAGCAGCCAATCCTGAATACCCGTACGACCCAATGCGGATGCGTTGCTTACCATAATAATACCCCAGCCAGAATAGACAGAATAACCGCGATCACTATTGCCACTTTGGCAGATGCACTACCGGTAGCGAGGTTTTCTTCCAGGAAACCAAAATCCATCAACACATGGCGGATGCCCCCACAAATGTGGTAAGCCAGCGCCGTCAATATCCCCCATAGGATAAATTTGGCGAAGAAGCCAGTCATGATTTCAGATGCTTGTAGGAAACCCTCCTGCGAAGACAGTGACATACCCAACAACCACAGCAGAATACCAACTGCGATAAAGGTGATGACGCCTGAGATACGGTGCAAGATCGATGCTATCGCGGAGACGGGTTGGTTAATCGTCCGCAGATCAAGGTTGACAGGTCTTTGTTTTTTCACAATTTTGCCCACAAAGCTTTTTTTTATTTTCCATCCTCCGGTCCTGGGCGGGAATCAGACAGCGCTAAGAGGATACAAAGACACAACATAATTAAATTAACAATCCTTACATGTTTATCAAAAGTTGTGATTTGGTTACGCTGGGTGCTCCTACATCAGGGTAATCCGGAGACCTCGAAGAAGTATAAGTACTTCACATTGTTATTACAATTCCCACACAATATGATTATTAACATTTAGCGTGAACAGTGAGAAAGATCACGCTTCAAACATTTATCATAAAAACCATTATCTTGTTTGACAAAGATTAAACATTTACCTTACATCTCTGTCGTTATATATTATTTATCGTCGTTTTCCGATGAAAAAACATACTCATCGAAAAACAGAGGTTATGTAAAAGCATTGTATAAGCACAAAATGATAACATTTGATGTTAATAATGCTTTAAACATAATTCCCGGAAACTTTTTAACAACCTGAAAACCATTGTCATCCGTAATGAGATTTCAGCGTTATAAATGTGATACCAGCCTGATCTTAAATTCTCTCCGGTAGCACAATGCCTTCGGCACAGTATAAATTGCGCCTATATGGTTGTTAGGGGTTATAAAAATAAGCGCTAAGGAGATGTAAATGGCTGATAAAAAGGCTACGTTGAACATAAATGGTTCAGCTGCTATCGAACTAGACGTACTAACGCCGACCCTAGGTTCTGAAGTAATTGACGTTCGTACCCTCGGCTCAAAGGGCTTCTATACCTACGATCCAGGCTTTACTTCCACTGCCTCCTGTGAGTCGAAAATCACCTATATTGATGGCAATGAAGGCATTTTGCTGCACCGTGGTTTTCCTATCGATCAGCTCGCAACGGAATCAACCTATCTGGAAGTCTGTTATATTCTGCTGTACGGCGAACCGCCAACACCTGAAGAATACGAAAAATTCAAAACTACGGTGACTCGCCATACAATGATCCACGAACAGATTACCCGCCTGTTCCACGGTTTCCGTCGTGATTCTCACCCAATGGCTGTACTTTGTGGTGTTACTGGCGCATTGGCTGCCTTCTATCATGACGCATTGGATGTTCATAATCCTCGTCACCGCGAAATCACCGCTTACCGCCTGTTGTCCAAAATGCCAACTGTTGCGGCGATGTGTTACAAATATTCCCTTGGGCAGCCTTTCGTTTACCCACGTAACGATCTTTCTTATGCGGCCAACTTCCTGTACATGATGTTCTCAACACCTTGTGAAGAATATAAGGTTAACCCAGTACTGGAACGCGCAATGGATCGCATTTTCATTCTGCATGCAGATCATGAACAAAATGCGTCGACTTCAACAGTACGCACCGCAGGTTCTTCTGGTGCCAACCCATTTGCTTGTATTGCCGCAGGTATTGCATCTTTGTGGGGGCCGGCACATGGTGGTGCAAACGAAGCCTGTCTACGTATGTTGGAAGAGATCCAAACCGTCGACCACATTCCTGAATTTATTGCTCGCGCCAAAGATAAAAATGATTCTTTCCGCCTGATGGGCTTCGGGCACCGTGTTTACAAAAACTACGATCCCCGCGCGACAGTTATGCGTGAAACTTGCCATGAAGTATTGAATGAACTGGGCCTTAATGATAGCCTGCTGGAAGTCGCAATGGAGCTGGAACGCATTGCCCTGAACGATCCATACTTCATTGAGAAAAAACTGTATCCGAACGTTGATTTTTACTCTGGCATCATTCTGAAAGCCATGGGTATTCCATCAACCATGTTCACTGTGATTTTCGCCATCGCCCGTACTATCGGCTGGATTGCACACTGGAACGAAATGCACGATGAAGGTTTGAGGATTGCTCGCCCACGTCAGCTTTATACTGGTCATGATAAACGTGATTTCAAGAGTCAGTTGAAAAAGTGATTCAGCCAATCCAATAACATTATTCAAATTCTGAATAGTGTATTTCTGCACCTCTCATATCATTTTTTTGATATTAGGGGTGTGGATTTTTATGACTAAGATATAAAGCCGCTATGATTCATCCGCAAAAACTTTCTATCGGTCTATCGGTGAAACTATTGGATTTTTTTCTTCTTTAACTCCCACCACAGATTTTATTCCCACTCGTTTTACAAAAAATATTAAGTATCTAAAAAAGTGTTAAATATCTATAAAGTAAGTTTTAAAACAAAAACAGAAATACTGACAGGAAAAGTGTTTTCTATCGCTCAGATAGCATTATGCAAAGAATGAAAGAATTTAATGCTTTACTTTTGGATACAGAAGTCAGATATATTACCCCTACAATAGATAGCTATAATTATAATTCAATATTGCCTTATATTGATTATAACGTTATTAAAAATTAAAAAAGACCGAGAAATCATTATTGGTTATTCTGATATTACCGCTTTATTGCTTGGAATATATAGTAAAACAGATGTTGTCACTTTTTATGGCCCAACGTTGGAAAGAGCAAGTTGAACGCGCTTTTGCCCACCTTCTATTATGTGGAGCCTTTAATAAAACTTCAGCAATTATTCTTGGAAAACACGGACAATTTAATGATCGGGGAACGGGTGGTGGCGCATTCAACGTAGAAGCAACCTGCGGCGGATCTATGTCAGGATTGTTGACAGCGTGCGCCCTGGTGCAGGCAGGTCTGAAAGAACGAGTGACACACATAATGAGTGGCAAATGCTGGATATACTGCATGGTGAGAAACACGACTACCCGCGCAGCTTGCCGGATGCGGATAGGCTCGCATATATCCTGTACACTTCCGGTTCGTCCGGAACCCCGAAAGGGGTCGCGATCAGCCACCGCAACGCAGCTAGCTTCGTCGAATGGGCCTCAGCCTTCTTTAATGTGACAGCAGAAGATCAAGTCTCCAGCCACGCGCCATTTCACTTCGACTTGTCGATCTTTGACATCTATGTTTCTGTGAAGAACGGTGCATGTGTCCACCTAATTGACACCGATCTTGCTGCGAGTCCACGACATCTCGCCACATTCATATCCAAGCGAGAGATTACCATCTGGTACTCAGCCCCTGCAATTTTAGGTATGCTGGCTGAGCAACACAAGAAAGGAAATTCTGCTCATAATCGGCTACGCCTCGTGCTATTCGCCGGGGAAGTTTTCCCTATCACGAAATTGAGCAAATTGCTGCAATTGTGGCCTGAACCTGCTTACTACAACCTGTATGGCCCCACAGAAACCAACGTGTGCACCGTCTATCAAGTGCCTGCATTCATACCGCCAGACCGCACCGAACCATTGTCGATAGGCCATCCCTGTGATCACTGCGAGACTATCGTTGTCGATGAGCATCTGCAACCAGTACCAGAGGGTAAACCTGGTCTGTTGTGCGTCTCAGGACCTTCCGTCATTTCCAATTATTGGAATGATCCCGAAAAAACAGCCCAGAAGGTCTTCCACCTCAACAACAAACGCTGGTACAACACCGGAGATATGGTTCGCCCTTCGCCTGAAGGCTACATTTTTATGGGGCGGCTTGATCGAATGATCAAACGTCATGGTTACCGGATAGAACTGGACGAGATCGAATCATGCCTGATGGCTCATCCTGAACTTGCTGGCTGTGCGGTAGTCAGCTCTAAGGCAGACGAGAATACCACCATCACAGCATTTCTCGTACAACACGATTCACTGATTTCCCCAATGGATCTAAGTAGGTTCTGCTACGAGCGACTTGCACAGTACATGGTGCCTGATCATTTCAGATACCTGCCTAATCTTCCCCGTACTTCAACAGGCAAGATCAATTATCAACTTCTGGAGCACCTTTCCGATGCCAAACCGAATTGATGAACAACGGATATCATTGCGTGATAATGCCGCGCGTTTTGCCCGCGACCAGCTAAACACGGATATAGTAGCCTCTGACCGAGCCGGTACTTTCCATCGGGACGGCTGGCAAAAATGCGCAGAATTCGGACTGATCAGCATGGCCATCCCCAAAGACCGAGGTGGAGCCGGAGCACCATTGTCCGATCTCCTCACGGTTATGGAAGGACTGGGGTATGGTTGCGAGGATCTGGGTCTGCTGTTTTCACTCAACGCCCACCTGTGGACCGTTGCTATGCCGCTGGCTATCCACGGCACACCAGAACAGCGTTTACGCTTTCTACCCGGCCTGATGGACGGCTCGTTGATCGGTGCTAATGGCTCGACAGAAGAAGAAGCAGGGTCGGACGTGTTCTCTATGCGCACCCACGCTGTACGAGACGGCGACAGCTATATCCTCAACGGCTCGAAAACTTATATCACGAACGCCCCAATTGCCGATCTTTGTGTTATTTACGCCACGATCGATCCCACTCTTGGCCCACTAGGTATAACTGCTTTCCTTGTTGAAACAACGAATCCGGGTATAGAGTTAAGTTCGCCTCTGGAAAAGATGGGAATGCGCACAGCACAGATGGGACGGATAACGCTCAAAAACTGCCGTGTCCCGGCCGATGCGATACTGGGCAGAGAAGGACGAGGCGTTAAAGTTTTCGAAAGCGCCATGGAACACGAACGTGGATGTATTCTTGCCACCACTTTAGGAGCGATGAGCCGCAGCCTTGAAGCATGTATCGCTCACGCACGTAAACGCCGCCAGTTCGGTCAACCTATTGGGAAGAATCAGGCTATATCTCATCGTATCGCTGACATGAAAGTCAATCTGGATGCCGCACGTGAACTCGTCTATCGAGTAGGGCGACTTAAGGACACAGGCAAAGACGCCATGATGGAAGCTGCCTGTGCGAAACTGTTTGTTTCTGAGACATACACGAAGTTCTCGCTGGATGCACTGCGGATCTACGGAGCACAAGGCTATCTAGCCGAGAGTCCTACGGAGAGAGAACTGCGCAATTCCATCGCATCAGTCATTTATTCGGGCACATCCGATATTCAACGTAATATCATCGCCGGTGAGCTCGGATTATGAAGCGGTACAACACGAGATAGTATAGTAAGTAAATAAATTCAGGCTCGGCTTTTTCAGTTGGAATATATAGGCAATTAGTCCATATATAACTTCCAGCAAAAAGCCGGGCACACAGCAAAATTTGTTCATCTCCCTGAACCCGCCATATACTCCCTTGGCGGTCTTCCCATTGTTTTGCGGAAAAACGTCACAAATGCACTATCATTGGCAAAACCGAGTTCCTGTGCAACATAGGACAAAGTTTTGTCCTGCGCCAGTAACTCTATTGCCTTTACCAACCGCCATTGTTGCCGCCATTGTTGGTAATTCATTCCTGTTTCACGCTGAAAAATCCGAGTAATCGTTTTCTCACTGGCACCGATATAAGTCGTAAGAGTGTGTAATGGTGGCGGCAATTGTTCAAGTGATAAACGCGCTAAACGCCGATCAAAAGGCAGAGGTAGCAAAGTAGGTTCCCTGTGTGCCTCACGAATTTCATCAAAAAATACCGCCAGCAAATTCGCCCCCTTACCTTGATGCCAGACTGAATCAAAAGAAGATATCGCAATTCGTTCCAAAATCGCCTGTAATAACGGTGTAGCTTCCAATACTTCACTGTGTGTTGAAATTAATTCTGTCTCAGAAGCCTTGAGATAAATAGAACGATACCCTACCGAACCCCGCATTTCTGCCCGATGCTGTGTCTTAGGCGGGATCCATGCCACTCTGGTTGGCGGTAAAATAGAGATCTGCTGTGCCAGAGTGATCTTGATACAGCCTTGTCGGGTAAACAACAACTGCCCCATATTATGCTGATGGAAGCCAGAATCATGTTGTCCCATCTCTGCCGCAATCCCTATCACAGGCACATTCAAATTTTCATTTAAACCATCCGGATCAAAATAATCACTTTGTCGCAGCCAAGCCATGCTAACTCCTACAGATCCAAAGTCCGATTATATAAAGAAACTGTCTTTATTATCATAAATAGACATTTATCGGAATGATAACCTTTCAGGTCATTACTCACTTAATTAGAAGAAACAATTATGCAAACCAAACCATCACTTTGGCTCGCCATCGCATTGATGATGTTTCCACAGATCATAGAAACCATCTATAGCCCTGCATTACCCAATATTGCCAATGGGTTTTCTGTCAGTTCAGAACAGGCAGCCCAGACTCTATCACTCTATTTTTTTGCTTTTGCGCTCGGCGTAGTGGTATGGGGACGTATGTGTGATGTGATTGGCAGACGCCCGACTATTATTGCCGGCTTATCACTTTATGGATTCGCGTCCCTGTTAGCGCTGCTGACTCAACAATTTTGGCTATTACTCGTTGCCAGAATGTTATCCGCTTTCGGCGCCGCGGTTGGTTCTGTTGGTACACAAACCATCATGCGGGATACTTACCGTGGTGAAGAACTGGCCCGTGTTTTTTCCATCATGGGAATTGCCTTAGCAGCCAGTCCCGCTATTGGCATGGTTAGCGGCTCAGTATTGAACTATTTTGCTGGTTATAAAGCGGTATTTGCCGGACTCGCTATTCTGGCCGCTATTTTAACCTGTTGGGCATTTCTTCAATTGCCAGAAACGCTTCCCGCCAAAGTGACAAAAGTCGCTTTATCCGGTACTGCAATCATTATGCTTAAAGATATTGCGATTTGGCGAAATGCGTTTCTGATCGCATTTTTCAATATTTGCCTGTTCAGCTATTACCAATTAGCGCCATTCCGCTTCGAACAATTTGGATTATCACAAGAAATATTTGGTTACACTGGTCTGTTACTGGCTTTTGGTGTCGGGTTCGGTTCGCTATTAAATAATTTTCTCTTAAAAAAGCAGTGGAAATTTGCCAAATTAATTACCCTTGCTTCATGGATTACTTTATTAAGTGGAATTGGCGTATACCTGCTCGAAAATAGCGGGTTATTTATTTTGCCTATGTTGGGAATAGTTATCGCTTATGGGCTTGCTATCCCGAATATTCTGGCTTCTGCATTAAACAACTACACCGATCGGTTGGGTACGGCTGGTGCTTTACTGGGGCTGTTTTATTACTTTCTGCTTGGTCTTGGTTTAGCCGTGGCAGGTTGGAGCCAAACATTGGGGTGTACACTGATTTGTTGTGGGATAACGACAATTCTTTTAACGTGTTCTTCCCGATAACGTAGCCGTTTAAAAAAGCCCCCAACCCCTGAAAGAGGATTGGAGGCCATGCTAATATAGCAAAACATCAAGCCGGATTCGGAATATCAATAAAAGTCACCTCCAATCCATGATGGTTTGCCAACCATTCACCGAGTGCTTTGATACCATAACGCTCTGTTGCATGGTGTCCGGCAGCAAAGAAATGCAGCCCCATCTCACGGGCAACATGGATTGTTTTTTCTGATACTTCACCTGTTACAAAAGCATCAATACCAAACTCAGCTGCCTGTTCAATAAAGCCCTGACCGCCGCCAGTGCACCATGCCAATGTGCGGATTTCTGCTGGCGCATTATCTCCACAATGCAATACCTCGCGCTCCAACCCTTTCTCAAGACGTTCAGTCAATTCTGCGGGTGTAATGGGTTGATCAAAAGCGCCATGAGGAAGTAATGAATCGATATTACCGATGATTTTCACTCCCATTTTACGTGCCAACTGAACGTTATTACCCAATGCAGGGTGAGCATCAAGCGGGAGATGATAGCCATACAGGTTGATGTCATTGCAGAGCAATGTTTGCAAACGGCGACGTTTCATACCACGGATAACGGGAGACTCATTCTTCCAAAAATATCCATGATGAACGATGACAGCATCTGCTTCTAAACGAACAGCTTCGTCCAACAATGCCTGGCAGGCTGTCACGCCTGTAACCACCCGCCGAACATGAGGTCGTCCTTCCACCTGTAATCCATTGGGGGCATAGTCTTGAAATTCACGGATGTTTAATTCCGTATTGAGCACATATTCCAATTCAACATTGTTCATCACATTCCCCCTTTTATTCAGTCTTTTCACCATAAAATACATACCTCCCATGAATTAAGTCAATTCACTCGCCAAATTGCCTGCCACTTTTACTTTTCAAACGGCAATTCGGTATATATTAGATGCTCGTCTTAATAGAGTATAAAAACAAAACACCTCACCAGAATAAACTGGCAAGGTGTCAAAATACATATTTAAGATATTATATTCAAAGGCAAAAACACTAAAAATGGAAATCTGAGAGACGGAAAAATGTGCTTAAGCTTCGTCATAATGCCATCTTAGCGATTTCGGTTACCTGCGGCCATTTCCGAACATTCCAACCATACTGGCTTATCGCTGGTTTTTATCCATACTTTATGCAAATAGCTATAAAAACGGGCACGATCACGGCGAAACAGCATGACAGGAAGCGCAATGACGCCCAATGATACAGCGCCAATACGCCGCAAGAGAACCTGATGCCAAGAATATTCACGATAACAAGAGTATTCACGATAAATAGACATGGGAACTTTCCTCATGGGCTGAACCTGTAAGATGTATAAAATTTTACCTGATAAAATGAAAACTTACTACTCATCTGACCACTTTTTTAGTGCTGCAAGTCACTCTTTTTCTCTGATAGCGTAATTTAATTACAAAATTCATACCTAAACAGAAACAAAACAAACAAATTGAAAACAAAAAATTAACCAACCAAGGTTTGCTACACTTGCTTTAATAACGTCTTATCAACTTATCCCGTTTGTCATTTATACTTTTTTTATACTTTCAGGATCTCTTTTAACAACTTCTTTATATGGTCATTTATATGCTGTAACTGGCTAATTATTAAAGAAATAGATAAGGAGATATACCATGAATATATTCCTCATTATTGGAATTTTTCTGGTAATTCTATTATTGAGCTACCTGATTTATGCGTTGTTAAATGCGGAGGATTTCTAAATGGCAGCATCCGCTTTTCTATTGATTGCCAGTTTTTTGCCCACTCTATTTTTATTGAGCAAACCGCTTGGCAATTTCATTGCCAGTCTAGTTGAAGGAACACTACCCCGCTGGCTCACGAAAACAGAAATGGGCCTGTGGCGCTGCTGTGGCCTGCAAAAACCCGGCAGCGACATTAAAGAAATGAACTGGTGGCAATACGCCCTCACCATTCTCATATTCAATATCGCCGGATTACTTTTATTATTTGTCCTACTGATAAATCAGGAATATCTGCCACTAAATCCACAACACTTTGCTGGCCTGAAATGGGATCTGGCACTTAATACAGCGATCAGTTTTATCACTAATACCAATTGGCAGGCTTATAGTGGAGAAAATACTCTCAGCTATCTGAGCCAAATGGCTGGCTTAACTGTGCAAAACTTCCTCTCGGCAGCGACAGGCATTTCCATAGCTTTCACCTTAATACGGGCATTTTCCCGTCAAGGTATTCACACATTGGGAAATGCCTGGATCGATATAACACGCATCACTTTATACCTCTTGCTTCCGCTCGCTATTATCATTGCCTTATTCTTTGTCAGTCAGGGAGTTCTCCAAAATTTTTCCTCTTATGTGCTTATCCATCCCCTTGAAGGACAACAACAATTACTCCCTATGGGGCCTGTCGCATCTCAAGAAGCGATAAAACTTCTGGGAACGAATGGTGGCGGTTTTTTTGGTGCGAACTCAGCCCATCCATTTGAAAACCCAACCGCACTGAGTAATTTTGTACAAATTATGGCTATTTTTTTGATCCCCTGTGCCCTGTGTTTCGCATTTGGTCTGGTCGTTGGCGATAACCGTCAAGGATACGCCTTACTCTGGGCAATGGGCATTATCTTCATTGTTGCCGTGAGCGTTGTAATGTATACCGAAACGGCGGGAAATCCCCACCTTATACAGCCCAACATCAGTAGCCACTTTAATATGGAAGGAAAAGAAACCCGTTTTGGTATTCTGGCTTCTGCCCTTTACAGCGTTGTTACCACGGCGGCTTCCTGTGGTGCCGTGAATTCAATGCACGATTCCTTCACCGCGCTCGGCGGAATGGTTCCACTTTGGTTGATGCAAATCGGCGAAGTGATATTCGGCGGCGTAGGCTCCGGCCTTTATGGCATGTTGCTGTTCGTTCTGCTCGCGGTATTTATCGCGGGCTTGATGATTGGCCGCGCACCAGAATACTTAGGCAAAAAAATCGATGTTTACGATATGAAAATGGTCGCATTAGCGATTTTAGTCACCCCTTCCCTTGTTTTATTGGGAACGACTCTGGCAATTTCAACCGACGCTGGACGCAGCGGAATTGCAAACCCCGGCGCTCACGGCTTTACTGAAATACTTTATGCTCTCTCATCCGCAGCTAATAATAATGGTAGTGCCTTTGCCGGCCTGCATGCTAACAACATCTTTTATAACCTGCTGTTGGGAACAGTCATGTTTCTGGGACGTTTTGGTGTCATTCTTCCTGTTTTGGCTATCGCAGGCTCCATGATCCGCAAAAAACGCCAACCTATCAGCAGCGGTACTCTGCCAACCCACGGCTCTCTCTTCATCGGGTTATTAATTCTGGTCATTCTGCTGATCGGCACACTCACGTTTATTCCTGCTCTGGCTCTTGGCCCTGTCGCAGAACATTTACAACTTTGGCAATAAAGCGTGAGGTAACTCATGAAAAACAAACAACAAGTCTTATTTGAACCTACTTTAATTCGCCATGCTCTCATTGATTCGTTCAAAAAGTGCCATCCAGCCCATCAATGGCATAACCCCGTTATGTTCGTTGTCTATCTGGGAAGCTGCCTGACTACGGCTTTGTGGTTCAGCATATTGATCGGGCGTTTAACGGATAACGTGTCATTCAACAGCAACTTATTATTCACTAATAACTTACTGTTCACTGGTGCAATTACACTCTGGTTATGGTTTACCGTGCTATTTGCCAACTTTGCAGAAGCACTGGCTGAAGGGCGTAGCAAAGCTCAGGCATCCAGCTTAAAAGGCGTGAAAAAAACCAGTTGGACGACGAGACTAGCGTCAGACACTCGTGAAGCCACAAAGGAGAAAGTGACTTCTGACGCGTTGCGTAAGGGAGATATCGTACTGGTAGAGGCGGGAGAAATTATTCCCTGTGATGGCGAAGTCCTTGAAGGAGGCGCCTCTGTTGATGAAAGTGCCATTACAGGAGAATCAGCTCCGGTCATTCGCGAATCAGGAGGAGATTTCTCTTCTGTCACAGGGGGAACACGGGTTTTATCAGATTGGTTAATCATTGAATGTACCGTCAATCCGGGAGAAACTTTTCTGGACAGAATGATCTCAATGGTTGAAGGAGCCAAGCGACGCAAAACACCCAATGAAATTGCCCTCACTATTTTACTCACTGCATTAACTATTATTTTTCTACTGGTTTGTATTAGTCTTCTGCCCTTTTCTTTATTCAGCGTGCATATCAATCAATCTGGTGCTCCTATTACGCTCACTGTACTGATTGCCCTTCTGGTCTGCCTGATCCCCACCACCATTGGCGGATTACTTTCAGCCATTGGTGTTGCCGGAATGAGCCGTATGTTAGAAGCCAATGTCATTGCCACAAGTGGGCGTGCCATTGAAGCGGCGGGTGATGTAGATGTTCTGCTATTGGATAAAACAGGCACGATTACATTAGGTAATCGTCAGGCATCTCAATTTTTACCCGCGCCCGGCGTAACGGAACAGCAATTGGCCGATGCCGCCCAACTTTCTTCCCTTGCGGATGAGACACCGGAAGGACGTAGCATCGTGATTCTGGCAAAGCAACGTTTCAATATGCGTGAGCGCGATCTTCGGACGTTAAATGCCACATTTGTTCCGTTCTCTGCCATGACACGCATGAGCGGCGTCAACATTGGAGATCGCATGATACGCAAAGGCGCAGTCGATGCTATTCGTCGCTACATCGAAGCCAACCACAGCCATTTTCCTCATGCGATTGATCAGTTGGTACAACAAGTTGCCCACAAAGGAGAAACACCACTAGTTGTTGCTGAGAATCAACAAGTCTTGGGTGTAGTTGCCTTAAAAGATATTGTTAAAGGCGGGATCAAAGAGCGTTTCAGTGAAATGCGCAAAATGGGGATCAAGACCGTGATGATTACGGGGGATAACCATCTGACTGCCGCAGCCATTGCAGCCGAAGCAGGCGTTGATGATTTTCTGGCAGAGGCCACTCCCGAAGCGAAATTGGCCTTAATTCGCCAATATCAGTCTGAAGGACGCCTGGTCGCCATGACAGGTGATGGTACAAATGATGCACCAGCACTGGCACAAGCGGATGTTGCGGTTGCGATGAATTCGGGAACACAAGCAGCAAAAGAGGCAGGCAATATGGTGGATTTGGATTCCAATCCCACCAAGCTGATTGAAGTTGTGCATATTGGCAAACAGATGCTGATGACTCGCGGTTCCCTGACAACGTTCAGCATTGCCAATGATATCGCCAAATATTTCGCTATCATTCCTGCTGCCTTTGCCGTCACCTATCCACAGCTTAATGCCCTGAATATCATGCACCTTCACTCGCCAGAATCTGCGGTGCTGTCTGCTGTCATTTTCAATGCGATAATCATTATATTTTTGCTTCCATTAGCCTTAAAAGGCGTCAATTACCGGCCAATGAACGCACTGTCACTCTTACGCCGAAACCTATGGATTTATGGCCTTGGCGGTTTGCTTGTCCCCTTTGTCGGCATCAAGATCATTGACATGTTACTCACTGCATTAGTTTTTAAATAAGGTGATGAAAATGATTTGGTTACGCTCTTCGATTGTTTTACTGACATTTCTTACCCTAATTACCGGAATTGCCTACCCACTTCTGGTGACAGGGATATCAGATATCCTATTTCCCCATCAGGCTCAAGGTTCGTTGATTAAGCAAAATGGCCTATTAGTTGGTTCTGAATTAATCGGTCAGAATTTTACGAAATCCGTCTATTTTCATGGACGTCCTTCCATGACGGCAGAAAAACCGTATAACACACTATCATCCGGAGGCAGTAACCTCGCTGTAACTAATCCGGCGTTAATCAGTAAAATTCACGAAAACACTATTAAAGCACGCCTATTTAATTACCCTGAAAACCTTCCGATTCCTGTCGATTTAGTGACAGCTTCCGGCAGTGGGCTTGATCCCCATATCTCTCCTGCGGCAGCCGAGTTTCAGGCACAACGTGTGGCAACAGCCCGTCATTTACCGCTACAGGTGATTGATGAATTAATTCAGAAAAATATTAAACATCCCCTGTTAGGATATATGGGTGAACCCGTAGTCAATGTACTGGAACTGAATCTGGCACTGGATAACCTGAATACAAGCGACCTGAAAACAGGCGACCTAAAAACAGGAGATAAATAAGCGATGGCTCAAAATGAACCTCAACGTCCTGATCCGGATGATTTACTGGTATTGGCAAATGAAAAACCACGCGGCAAGCTCAAAATATTTTTCGGGGCTTGTGCCGGTGTCGGCAAAACCTATGCCATGCTACAAGAAGCCCAACGCCTGCTGGCTCAAGGTCTGGATGTTATTATCGGCGTTGTTGAAACCCATGAGCGGCAAGAAACCGCCGCCCTGCTGAAAGGATTGCCCCGGTTATCATCAAAGTACTTCCGCCATCACGAGCGAAGGGTTGCCGCATTTGATATTGATGCCGCGCTCGCCCGCCATCCGGCCATTATTCTGATGGATGAATTGGCATTCAGTAACCCACAGGGTTGCCGGCATCCCAAACGCTGGCAAGATGTTGAAGAATTACTGGAAGCAGGCATTGATGTTCTGACCACCATCAACGTGCAACATCTGGAAAGCCTGAACGATATTGTCGGTGGTATTACTGGTATTCGTGTTCGGGAAACCATTCCCGATCATATCTTTGATCAGGCCGATGATGTTGTTCTGGTTGATCTTCCCCCTGATGATCTGCGCCAACGGCTCAAAGACGGTAAAGTTTATCTTTCAGATCAGGCCGAACGAGCCATTGAACATTTCTTTCGTAAAGAGAACCTGATTGCTCTGCGTGAATTGGCACTACGTCGCACAGCAGATCGCGTTGATGATCAAATGCGTGCTATCCGTGATACCCGGGGAAAAGAGCCTGTATGGCACACGCGGGATAATTTGCTGTTGTGCATTGGTTACAACGCCGGCAATGAAAAATTAGTTCGAAAAGCGGCCCGTTTGGCAGCAAAGTTAGATTGTGTCTGGCACGCTGTTTACGTTGAAACCCCCAGATTACACCGGCTGCCAGAAAGCAAACGACGTACCATCTTGAAGGCCCTGAAACTAGCACAAGATCTGGGAGCTGAAACCGCAACACTTTCCGATTCTCATGAAGAAAAAGCGATCCTGCGCTATGCAAGAGAACATAATCTGGGCAAAATCCTTATTGGTCGCTATTACGACTCACATCCGACACTCTTTGACCCGATACTTTTTGGCTATAAATGGCGTCCTGATTTTTCGGAAAGACTGGGAAAACTAGGCCCAGACCTTGATTTGATTATTGTTGCTTTGGAAGACAAAAAACGCTGGGATAAAGAACAAAAAGATAACCGACCATTCAATGAAAAATGGCGGATCCCGATTCAGGGTTTCATGATGGCTATTGTACTCTGCGCCCTCATTACTCTATTTTCCCGCACTTTCTTATTCACCCTTGATAAAGCCAATCTGGTGACACTCTACCTGCTCGGTGTTGTCATCATCGCCCTTTTTTATGGTCGTTGGCCGTCGGTTTTTGCTGCTTTTGTCAACGTCATTAGTTTCGACATTTTTTTTGTCCAACCGCACTGGTCACTGGCGGTTACGGACATGCAATACCTGCTCACATTTACTGTCATGCTGATTGTCGGTGCTGTCGTAGGAAACCTGACTGCGGGTATACGCTATCAGGCCAGAATTGCCCGTTATCGTGAGCAACGCACACGGCATCTATATGAAATTACCCGTGAGCTGAGCAAGGCCATGAATGAAGAAGATATTGCCCGTATCAGCTATCACTTTTTATCCAATAGCTTTCAGGCAAAAACAGGGTTGTTGCTGCCAGACAGCAACCATCATTTATATCAGGTAAAATCCAATGACGGTGGTCAGATGCAAATTGACGAAGCAGTTGCCAAATGGTGCTTCGATAAAAAACAACCTGCCGGGGCGGGTACTGATACATTACCGGGAGTACCTTACCAATTATTGCCTATTGCCACACCTTCACAGGTATTTGCCATTCTTGCCATTGAATCCTCTAACCTGCGCCAGCTACTCGTCCCGGAACAACAACGGTTATTACAAACCTTCACGGGAATTATCGCCAATGCACTGGAACGCTTACACCTTACCCGCAGCGCTGAATCTGCCAAATTGGAAACCGAGCGGGAACAACTCCGCAACTCTTTGTTAGCCGCCTTGTCTCACGATTTACGTACTCCATTAACTGTGTTATTTGGACAAACAGAAATCCTCATGTTGGATTTATCCGCTGAGAACTCAGTACACACCCAACAAGTTAATCAAATCCGCCAGCAAATTCTCAGCACTTCACGACTGGTTAATAATCTGCTGGATATGGCGCGCATTCAATCAGGCGGGATTCAGCTCAATCTCGAATGGTATTCGCTGGAAGAAATTGTCGGCAGCGCTTTGCGCTCATTGGAATATACCCTTAATCGTTATACCGTAGAACTTTCTCTACCTGCCAATTTACTTCTGCATTGTGATGCCGCTTTGTTGGAACGTGTTTTTATCAACCTGCTGGAAAATGCCATGAAATATACCCATGAACACACCCCTCTTGGTATAAAGGCCACCATTGAACAAAAAACTGAAAAAAGACAGGTGCATATCGAAATCTGGGATGCAGGGACAGGAATTCCCCCCGGACAGGAACAGCTTATTTTTGATAAATTCTCACGCGCCAGCAAAGAATCTGCCATACCGGGTGTCGGATTGGGTTTAGCCATCTGCCAATCTATTATTGATATTCATGGAGGAAAGATATGGGCAAATAACAATAAAAAAGGTGGAGCCAGTTTTCACTTTATTCTACCGTTAGAAGATCCACCTAAAATTGAAGACGCCTTTGAGGAAATGTGAGTACAACTAATCTGAATTCAGCTACTGTCAGTACAACACATGTTCGTACTATTAAAAACAGTACCATCCTAATCGTCGAAGATGAAAAAGAGATCCGGCGTTTTGTCCGATTAGCACTGGAAGGAGAAAACTGGCAGGTTTTTGAATGCGATACATTGAAACGAGGTTTAATTGAAACCGCCACCCGCAAACCCGATTTATTGATCCTTGATTTGGGGTTGCCTGACGGCAATGGTATTGACTTAATCGAAGATATACGCCAGTGGAGCGATATTCCAATTATTGTGCTTTCTGCCCGTGACAGCGAACAAGATAAAGTCACGGCTCTGGATTGTGGTGCTGACGATTATCTCAGTAAGCCTTTTGGCATCAACGAATTGATCGCCAGAGTTCGCGTTGCCCTGCGCCGCTCATCTAAAGCCAATCAACTCGATCCTGTGATTCACTTTTCAGATATCCAGGTGGACTTGGTAAATCGTCGGGTTTTAAAAGGACAGAATGAGCTTCACCTGACCCCTATTGAGTATCGCTTACTGACCGAATTGCTCACTAACAGCGGCAAGGTGCTGACTCAACGCCATTTACTTAATCATGTTTGGGGGCCAAATTTCGTTGAACACAATCATTATCTGAGAATTTACATGGGGCACCTGCGACAAAAATTAGAAGCAGATCCCGCCCGCCCTAAGCACTTGCTGACAGAAACAGGGATAGGTTATCGGTTTATGCCTTAAACAATCTGTTTCAAAAACCTACCCAAACAAGCTACTTAAGCAACCTACCTTTAACTGCCCGGCTTGGGCTATTCATATAAAACCATATACCGTAAAAATCATGCCCCAAGACAAAATCTAAGGGCATGAAATTCATAAATCCATAAAACCAAAAATAGCGGCACACTACTTCCGGCGGACAGGCAGCCCTGTACCACGCATTCCTTCCTGAGGTAAAACCAGCACTGCTGCTGACCAAGCCGGCATGGTGACTTCACCCTTTTCCGTTATTTGTATTCCCGCAGCCAGAGAATCCTTGCCCAACTCACGTTGAATATCATTTAATTTCAATCCGCCAACGCTCAGATCCTTAACAGTGGTAGACCACGGAGCAGCATTAATCACCACCACCAAACCATCAAATCGCCAATCACAATCATGAGATGTCGTGTTGCCATCATCAATGGTCATTACCAATAATCCTATTTGCTGACGTGGGCCAACATTTACAAAATCAACTCGTTGCTTAACGGCAGCACCATCACCTAGCGTCATCAAAGGTGAAAACTGACGTAATCGCAATAACTCCTGATAAAAAGCGTTCATCTGTAATAATTCACGTTGGCCTGGTTTTTTTGCCCGATTTTTAACGCGATCAATCAGTGGGTAATTGTTACCATCATTGCTACGTTCCGGCATTCCCACATCATAGTTATTATCCTTGTAGTCATAGCTCACCCGATTAAACCAATCACCTGCATTATAAGAATCACGGGTAAACGATTTTGAACGCAATAACTCAGATCCTTGCTGATCAAAAGCCAGGCCTTGCCCAAGAAATATTGTGGCAAGAGAAACTGCCTGCATACGAACCCTTGTCATGAGATCTGCCTGCGGTGCAGCTTTATAACTAATGATGTCCCACAACGTTTGATTATCGTGCTTAGAGACATAATTCAGCACTTCAATAGGATCTGAGGCATAACCCGCAGCGACACCTTTATAATCAATTTCCCGGCCGGCTTTCACCGCACCATCTTTATCAATCATAACAAAGTCAGCCAAATTGCCAGCCATGCCAAGACGCACCAAATCCCACAAATGGCGAATTTCATTTGCGTCTAATCGCGCAATTTCATTGGGTAATGTTCCAACACCATTGCCGACTCCCTGATTCATGCGGATAGTGTCGGCAAAATCAAACGGCCCGCCGCCACGCACAGCATCCCTTAGCCTGTCAGAGAAAGTACCAATGCCAGTCCCCTTCAGATTAATCTGTGAAGCGGTTTCAAACCGATCATCCTGCCCGGAATTCCATCCCTCCCCGAAAAAGTAGACCGACGGATTAATAGCGCGAACTTTTGCCAGTGCTGATAAAATCTGTGTTTTAGGGTGATAACCCATTAAATCAAATCGAAACGCATCTATCTTATATTCTTTAACCCAAGTCACTAGCGAATCTTCAATAAGCTTGGCAAACATACGGCGTTCCGGTGCCGTATCGTAACAACACGTATTATTTTCAATGTGGCCGGTTATTTCATCCAATCGGTGGTAATACCAAGGCACAATCTTATCCAATACCGACGTTCGGGATGCCGGGCCAGCACCATCGGTATGGTTGTAAACGACATCCATAATCACGTTCATGCCCAATTGCTGTTTGATGGCTTGTATCATAGTACGAAATTCTTTTATACGATCTGAGCCTTCAGGGTTAGTCGCATAAGAGCCTTCAGGTACTGTGTAATGAAACGGATCATAACCCCAGTTGTAAGAATCCGTTTTTGCCACCATAGTATTTAATTCCTGCACTTGCGGACTATTGATACTGTCATTACGTCGCAATTGCTGCAAAACTTCCCGCACAGTCAATGAGCCGATCAGTGAATCATGGCAATAAGCAGCAAAACGGCTATTTTTCACCTCTGGGTTGATTTGGCACAGGCGGCTAAAAGGCTGATCAAGATCGGCGACCTGATGGCTAAATTCATTCACAGAAGCGATATCAAACACAGGCAACAACTCTATATGTGTCATTCCTGCCCGACTTAGCGCCTTAAGATGTTTGAACATATCACTGTTATTGTCAGCCAGTGCCAAATACTTACCACGCCAACCTTCTGGTATTGTCCTATCTGCAACAGAAAGATCACGGATATGAGCTTCATGGATAGCCATGCGCGCAATATCCGTTGGGGTATTTTGCGGATGCGGGGCCAACAAGTTATCCCAGTTTTGTGGTTTTAAGGATTCGTCACTCAGATTGACGACCTGACTATATTCCGAATTGGTGGATAGACTGTGAGAATAGGGATCGGTCACTTCATAACGTTCAATATTGCGAGAATATGGATGGAACACCTTTAAAGCATAGCGGTAGTAAGCCCCGATTAAACACTGACTCCCCTGCCATGACCAAGAACCACTCTCTGCGTC
Organism: Xenorhabdus sp. PB62.4; assembly: GCF_014467285.1. Taxonomy (NCBI): domain Bacteria; kingdom Pseudomonadati; phylum Pseudomonadota; class Gammaproteobacteria; order Enterobacterales; family Morganellaceae; genus Xenorhabdus; species Xenorhabdus sp. PB62.4. The sequence continues at coordinate 216,068 of NZ_NKHR01000002.1, forward strand.
ACGTCGCATGGCATGTTTGGCAATAATTTGTTTATTTTTATCATAGATAACCAAACCAACCTCTTGTGCGGTCGGTGCCCACAACCTGAAAATCACGCCCTCATCGTTTATCCTCGCACCATATTCCAATTTATCAGCAAAATCGGCGAAACGGTCATCCAGTACACCAGCAGTTTGTACCTGAGTTGCCGATATCAACTTACCCTGCTCACTAGCAGCCACGGCCACCAAATCACCAGTCAGTAGTTGATCAACATCTGTATGCTCAGGCAAACGGAATGCCGCCCACTTTGCCAGATGGGGAAACTTTTTTGCTGTTTCCTGACTTAAAATTGTTGGCGTGAGTGTCAGATAGTTATCAGTAAAATAGCCTTGGTCATTAGCCTCGACCTTATTACGTTGGTTGTAATATAAGCGAACAATGGCTTCCCCTTCCCCACCTAACCATAATAACGTCTGCCTATCAACCCAGTGTGCAGAAGCTTGAGAAATTTCTGACTCAGAATGAGAGGCGTTAGTATGACAACGATAAATTTGTTCACTGCCTGATATTTGCTTCAAATTATGAGACATCGATTTCTCCTGAGTTTTAAACAAATAACACTTATTTTGTATGAAACTATTTTTTAAAAAACTATTCTGTATAAAACTGTTTTGTGAACAGCTTGTAAGTAATAAAATTAATAGGCTATGAAATACAATAAGATAAACCTTTTTCCAAAAGTCAGATTTCACAGTCAACCCTTCTTCATAAAAAAATCATATTAACCATAAAAATTAACATAATGATTAAACATTGTATTAGATAGCCTTGCCTCCTCCTTTATTAATAAATATAAGGAGGAGGATGAAGGATGAGTTACCTCTGTGAGGTTTATCATAAAAAAATGTAACAACTATTTTTTATAAATAAACTTGCAACAGAATGAAATATCCTAAAAGAACGCCGTGCTATTTTTTGAGTTAATTAATTCACAAAACAAACACTACATATCCGTTTTATACATAACCATTCTTAATTGTGTTCTATATTTGGGGATAAAGCGCATTTTAGATGCCCATAATAATCCCATATCTTCAAATCTTGGACAATCTTTAAGTAATTTCGTTTCCATATAAGTCAAACCGTCAGCCCATTTCTCAATTTCTCTTTCATCATCCAAACCTGATTTAAAAGTGGCATCAAAACATTTAACTGATTCGTGCTTTTTGGAACTTAAACTCATCCATTTATTTAACAAATCAAATGCTATATATGCTCCCTTGAATTCCTTCGCTAATCTATTGAAAAGAGATTTATTTTCATTTTCCGGGAAATACATAATTACCCCTTCAATAACAATAATAAAATTATAGTTACTATGATTGGTTTCTTCTTTGATTTGCCTTATCCATTTATCATCAAACATTGAGCTTGATATATAATTATCATTTCTCTTTGGTGGAATAAGAGTCTGCCTAATATTTATGACACTTTCTAAATCAACATGATAAAATTTCGCTTTTTCAGCGTAATGGCCTATTCTGTCATATCGAGTATCCAGGCCACATCCAAGTGAAATAACAACTGGGTTTTCATGATTTTTTATGAAATCAATGACCTGCTGATCAAAATAATTTGCTCTGAGTGCTATTCCTACTCTGCTGGCTCTTTTATTTTTAAGTTTTGGAAAATCAAAATCAACCTTCTTGATTATTTCACATGCTTTTTTATCTGTAATTATAGGATTATTCCGCTTTGTCTCCTCAGCTTTGTAAGCCAAAGGGATAAATAAAGTTTCCGACACAGAATTCAATAAATCATAATTTTCCTTCATTATTAGCACTCCAAAAATAAAGTTTTCATATAATAAAATAACTCAATAAAAACGTTTGTGGTTTATTACTACTGTATTTTATGATTCTTAAAAAAATGCAATATATTATGGGTAAACACAGAGTAATTGCCTTCTGGTAAATTGGGATTCATTTGGATAACCTAATGAATTATTAAGATACTTAACGCCATTAATTGACACCGCACGGTTGACATGACTGTGCCCATAAATATGTATATCCGCCCCTAACTCCCGTAATTGCTTATCTAATAATACACTACCTAATACCGGATAAACCTGACGGTGCTTAATTGGAATATAATCTGGCATAACGTCCAGTCTCGGTACAAAATGTGAAAAACTGATCGTTATTGTGGCATTTTGATGCCTTACATCTTCTAATGATGGATTGAGAGCAAGAAAATACTCAGTAATATGTTTTTCATCAAAGCGTTCCGGCCAAATACAAGCGTAATAATCCATCCATATTTCACGCAATGCAGGTGAAATGTTACCAAACGACCCATCATACCAACTAAGCAACGGTATTATGGATACTCCATCATACTGGCAAGGCTGCATCTGTACACCATAAAAGGCCGCCAAACTGCATATTGCATCGAATTTTTCTATAGATGTATTTATCTGGCTCTGTCTACGATTAACCCATAAATCATGGTTGCCTGGGACATAAAATACCGCAGCAAAACGCTGCATTAACTGACAAAAACATTCATCAATTAAGGTAAGTGAATCAGATATATCACCTGCCAAAATCAGCACATCATTTACATAGGCGGAACGATCCAACTCATGTAACCACTCACGATTAGCCGGATAATCTAAATGGAGATCAGAAACGGTATATACCTTCATATGGTTCCACATAACGATTTAGGCTGCCGCTATTGGCACACTTCTGAATGTGCTATCAATATTGGACTGATTAGCACGCGGTGGCAATAAAAGAATGGATTCAAACAGTTGTCCTATCGTTTGCCAGTGTGAGCGAATAAAAAAGTGGTCTCCCGAAAATTGATGCAAGTTCAAAGGATACATCGTTTCACGTTGCCAAGCCTGAATATCTGCTGCGCTAAACCATTCTTTATCTCCATTCAGCGTAGTGATAGGAACAGGTAATGGCTCACTTTCACAATGAACATAATTGCCCAATGCAGAAAAATCAGCACGCAAGATCGGCTCAAAGAAGCCCATTATCGGCTTAAATTCCAATAATTCATCTGGAACACCGCCCATTTCGCGCAAATGTTGCCAGAAAGCATCGGATGGCAATTGCCAGGTATTATGTTCACGGCTGGGTACTGAAGGAGCCCCTGAACCAGAAACAAACATTTGAACCGGTAAAGGAAGGCCTTCTTTGCGCAAACGGCAACAGAGCGAATATGCCAACAACGCTCCTAGACTATGTCCATACAGGGCAAAAGGACGATCCAGACGACCAGCAAGCTGTTTCAATATGTCATCAACGATAGAATCTGCATCACTTAACAATGGCTCATCATGACGCTTGCCACGCCCCGGACGCTCCAGTGTAATGACATCTAAAAAACGACAATGTTCAGCGAGACCAGTGTATGCACGCTCATCGGCCCCCGCATAGGGTAAGCAAAAAAGTGGCATTTTATCTGTTGAATTCTGCGAACCAATGGATTGAGGATGTTGAGAAGAGTGTCTATTCAGGGAGGAAACAGGAGAATTAATTTTCTCTATCTGGTTCACCATCCTGGATAATATTTGGCTATTGCCCATTTCTCGGTAAGCACATGATTCCCCTTTCTCTATCACATGGCGAATACTTTCTACCCAACGAACTGATCCTGTAATTTGCTCACTCAATGTATGGGCAATAACTTTATTTTCATAAGGAAGAGCAGAAATATTAGCGATAACAGGAATGGATAATGGATTGAAATGAAACCCTTTTAGAAAAGCAGCGAATTCTTTACGTGCTGGTTCCATATAGCGCGAGTGATATGCCGCTGAAACATTCAGTTTAACCGCCTGCCTGACTCTCTGCTCTAAGATTTTACCTGCCCTCTCAATTTTCTCACTTGGGCCAGATAATACGTACTGTGTTGGGGTGTTATAGTTAGCGATATCAAGTTCATCCAGATGATGCTTCATCAAACACTCACGTAGTTCAGGCTCTTCAATACCAACCACTGCCAACATAGCTCCCCCCTGAACAGCTCCCATCAATTCACCACGCTTGGCAACCAGTTTTAAGCCTGTTTCAAAATCAAACGCTCCGGCTGCCAACAGTGCATTGTACTCCCCCAAACTATGCCCAAGTAAAATGTCGCCACGCTGCCCACCATTTTGCAAATGCGCCTGATAATAAAGTGCATTAACCAGATAAATGCAGGGCTGAGTATATTGAGTGCAGTTCAGCAATCCATCCGGATTTTCCAAACATATCCGCTTAAGGTCATAGCCCAAAATATCACAAGCCAAGGCAGTCATATCCGGGTACTTCTCAAATAATGCTTCCCCCATGCCTTTGGTTTGTATGCCTTGTCCCGGAAACAGTATGCATTCCATTTCTTACCCCAATATCAATGTGTAAATTAATCGATTTATTGCCCTCGCCTGACAGGCGAGGGGTTGTCCGGTTACAGGCTAAGCCGAATAGAGCGTATCGCACAAACGCAGAACTTTTTTCAGTGACCGAGGTTCTGTAAGCAAGTCGTTGTGTATCGCCAGATCAATATCAATCATGTAAAAATCATCAATATTTTCACTCCACTCTTTCCAATAGTACGTTCCGTCTACCGTTGATACATCATGTCTGGGATATAACACCATAAATGGCTCGTAAGGACCGAAGAAAATACCGCTGAAATTATTCAGGTAATAACAGCGCAATGCGTCTTTGCGGGGTAATGGTAATACTTCGTAATGTTCATCATGCACCGCCTCAAAATAGCGCGCCAACTGAATCACTCGTTCACGAAGCTGTGCTTTGTTTTTATTGCTGCTACGTTCATATGTTGTAGCAAGCAGAACATCAAATAATTCAGGATAAGGCAGTGAAGTATCAATTTCATCGCGGTGTATCATTGCCGAGGTATCTCTGCCATGCAGGGGAACATCACTGAACATCAGTATCGTATTGACTGCACGGAACAAGCCGACTTTGGCGATTTCGTCCTTATTGCGCCCGCAATGTGATAATGCACTGGCATGATTACTGGTTGTCCCATCAAGGCTATCGATCATCACGAGTGTCGCAACCTCTTCGCCTTGCAGTTGCAATTGACGAGCAACTTCATAAGCCAACACTCCGCCCAGAGAATAACCACCGAGATCGTAAGGCCCTTTAGGTTGAACCGAACGGATAATGGCAGCATAATAAATCCCCTTTGCTTCCTGACCTACCAGGATATCCCCTTCTATATAGCCTTTCGGCTGAATGGCATAAAATGGTCGTTGACTACGTTGGGCCAATGGTTGATAACTCCCGATCCCGCCATTGCCGCTATGAATCCAAAACACAGGGCGCCCAGTTTTAATATTGTTCATATGGCACAATTCAGGAAAACGGGTTATTGATGGTGGCTGGATGTTGGTATGTTCTGGCATAATCAGCCCAGGAATTACCAGCTTAGCCAACGCTCCCGGTTGAGTACATAAGAAATGCTCAACCAATCCATCAATAGTTTTCACCTCAAAAAATAACGTACTTCCTACATTATTCAGTACCTTACGCACCGCGTCAGTCAATTGCACTACCAGAATAGAATCAATGCCATAGCGTTCAAGTGGAACATCAGCCTCAATCTGTTCTGCCGACAGGCACAAAGTATCAGCCACTAATTGACGGAAAAAGTTTCTGGCGCGCTCCCGTATCTGTTCATCATGCACTTCCCCTCGAACGGCAATTTTCCCTGCTTGCTGTGATTCATGTTGTTCATCATGTTGGGCATGATGTAATAAACCTGATTCAATTTTTGGGATCGGTACTTCATCGGCAATTTGACCACAAAAAGCCGAATTGCCTTCAATGCGCGGTTGACGGACAGCTCCATCACTTTCTGCCACAATCACTTGCTGACAGAGATCATCTGCACCTTTGGCTGCAACAAATGACTGCGTCCATCCAAGCTCACCCAAAATGTGTTGCCAGCTTGTCGGCGTTAAACATGGCGAACCCATGATGCGAACCGCAGGATCGTTATAGAGCCACCATCCTTCTAATAAACCAAAAGTGAGATGATTAAAGACAATGTTATCGCTCAATTCATTCAGCAACAACAGAGCCCCCTTACGCGCTAAAGCCTTAGCATTTTGCAGTGAATTACGGATATTACGGGTTGCATGCAAGACATTGGTTGCGACCACGACATCATAACTGCCGGGTTCCACAGACTGCCCTGCCAATGGTTGCTCTACATTGAAAATTTGACCGTTAAGATAAGGGGCAATATCGCTATATTCTTTACGGGCGTGTAACAAGAAAGCCCGTGAGATATCGGTATAACAATAAGTTTCGATATGATCCTTCCATTCGCTTAAGCGCCGGAAGATAACTGAGCTGGTGCCTCCGGTTCCTGCACCAATCTCAAGAATGCGCAGTTTCACTGACGGATCTTCTTCAATACGCAGACGCAGGTAATCAATTAATATATCTGCCAATGCCTGATTGAAGTAATCAGCTATCAGGTTGTTCTTATACACATTTTGCACCAACTTTAATGAGCTTCGCGGAAACATAACATCGGTCGCCAGACAACGCCCCGTGAGAATATCCCCAAGCGAACGTATGGTAGTATCAACCAACACTGCCTGATCACGTTTCGCATCATCACACAGCCAATTGCTGCATGCGGTATCCCATGCCTGCCAAGCGGTCTCCGGATCAATTCGCCGAACCACTACAGCAGCATAAAACCCATCCTCTTGTTGATGCAGGTAACCCGCCTCAGCCAATACATGCAGGCTATGCTCCATCCAACGCTGGTATATCTCCAGAATGCCCCCCCGCTCCCGCCATTGGGTAACATTGGCTGCCTGTGTATCCTGGAATAGCCCTAACGCCTGCAACTGAGCCCATAATATCTGTAACAGTGAATGATCCATTGATTTCGCGTGTCCATTGACTCGTACACGTAATTGATCAATTTCATAGCTTCTATCGGGTTGGCGGGTATGTAGTTTTTCGATCAATGAGGGGGCTGGATGTGTCAGAATCTTGATCGCATCGCCATCATATAATCCGTCAATACTTCGGGTATTGTTGGCCTTCAACAATGCCAGTTGAGGATACTGCCCCGACATCAGAGTATCGAACGCCGCCATGCCTTCTTCGGGCTCAATGGATGCCAACCCTGATTGCGCCATGCGTTTACGATAGTCTTCACTGCTGACAATCCCCACGCTTCCCCAATATCCCCAATTCATCACTCTGACAGGGCAACTTAATCGCAGTCGCAACTGTTCAGCAAAGGCGTCAGCGAAGACACATCCTGCCGCATAGTTAGCCTGCCCCGGCGCTTTGAAGAAGGATTGCATTGAAGAAAAGAAAGTAAAGAATTGCAACGGCTGAGAAGCAAAAACCTCAGCCAGATTGACTGATAAAGCAACCTTAGTATCGTAAGTGGATCTAAAGCGAGTTTCATCCATGCGCGCCAGACTCTGATCCCCCAGAACAATAGCGGTATGCAATACACCATACACAGGGCCATAACGGGATACGATATGATCGCAAGCCTGTCGCAATGCAGTAAGATCAGTGGCATCTGCCTGTATGTAATCAGGTAAGAGACCATCAGCCGCCAGTGCATGACGACGCGCCTCAATGTCAGGATTCAGTGGACTGCGGCCAATCCAGACGACACGTACACCATAACGACGCATCATGTGGCGGGTCCAAACCTCACCGATTCCTCCGGCACCACCGATGGCAACAACGACATTGCCGGGTTTCAATAGTAAATCGGCCTCAACTTCGGTGCCATGTAGCTCAAGCAGACTTTGGCAATACCACTCACCCCTTCTCCAGGCTTGCACTTCGGCACGGGGATCCGGTGGTAGTGACAATACATCATCCCAGGGCACTGCTACCGAAGTTTCGATATCTACAACACGGATTCGCCAATGAGGATATTCTTTTGCCAATGTGCCGAATAATCCATGTATTCCTGCATGGGTCGGATCAACAGAAGTATCTCCGGGCAGTAATCGAGCCTGTCGCGTGACAACAGTAAAGTTTATTTCCCGAACATCCGCCCCTGAACACAATAATGCTTTGATCAAACGGAAAGCAGATAAGGTGCCTTGCTGCTGCATCGCAAGTAAGTCACCATCCCACTTATTGGGTGCTAACCAGATATAATGTTCAGCGGTGTTTGGTAAGCGTGCTGCGAGTTGTTCAATGGTTTCCTGATCATGCACAACCAACGTATTGAGATTGGGGAAATATTGTCGCAATTCCACTTGTTCAGCCGCTGAACCACCCACCAGCACGGCTTGTTTTGTATGAACTGGTTTTGTATACATTGATGAATAAGCATCCTGCCAACCCGATTTTTCGATTTTGTTTTTTTCAATTACAGATCGTGCATTCCACAATGGAACTAGCAGACATGCTTTGGAAGCGGTAGCGGTAGAAGCCACAGTAATACGACGCGAAGTATAACCATTCAGTCGTACACACAAATGCCCTTTGTTATCATATAAATCTATATCAACTTTTTCGGTTTGCTGTGAGTTTGTTGATGCAAAATTGCCGACACGCCGTACATGCGCCCACATAGTCTGAGTTGTGGTGGCAAAAATATGAACACTATCCACAGCAAATGGCACCATTGTTTGATCCGGGTTGCTGTTCAATCTACCGTTGGCGTCAGCATATAGCCCAAGCACAGCCTGTACAGCACTGTCCAACATAGATGGATGCAAAACATAATGGTCATCACTGGCTGAAACAGGTAATTGCAATTGCGCCAATACTTCACCTTCACCCACAAACAAACATTCGATTGCCTGCAACCGCTCACCGTGGTGGATACCCACTGATTGTAGTGCCCTGTAGCATTGTTCACGGGTCAATAGAGATTGCTGACACTGTGCATGTAGGGATTGCAGTGATATTGCGGTTGGCTTATCGATTGTCAACGCACTAAATTTTCCTTTGCAATGGATACGGCATTCTCCACTGGCGATATCAACGCGCTGTACGCTGAATTCATGAGTGGTGCGATCCAGTTCAACTTGCAACTTAGCGCCCGCTGTCTCAACCACAAACGTTTCCAACCAAACCACATCATGCAAAGAAAGTGATGTAAAGTTTCCTGTCGTTGCAACATGATTAGCAGCAATACTATGCGCCAGTTCCAAAGACATTACCCCTGGCAATACGGCCTTTCCATTAACATGGTGATCAGCAAGGAAGAATTCGTTACCACTGAGAATTTTGCTGTTATTTCTCAGACTGTCACTGTTCAATGTAGCCACACTTGGCTGGTTCGGGCTTGTCCAATAACGTGCTCGTTCAAATGGATAAGTAGGCAATGGTACACAGAAGCGTTGGTTGGCGGTAAAAGCTGAGCTGAATTCATTGCAGCGCCCGGTAATATAAGCATGAGCAATGGCCTCTGCGACCATCGGTTTTGCTATACCATCAGCATGAGCCTGCACAGTCACTTCCCCCTGATATAAAAGTGTATCAGCCTTGCCATTCAGCCAGTTTTGCAAACTTTTTATCAATTGTGGTAAACCTGCCGCAACCACAGCCAATCGATGGGTAAAATGTTTACGTCCTGTAGCCAAAGTATACGCCACATGATCTGCAACAATGCCTTCTTCTCGCTGGAGATGATTTAAAAGACGCTGAACCGACTGTCGTAAAGCCGTGGGTGTTCGCGCCGACAACAAATAAGGCAGTGGCTGAGTCCTATCCGCCTCGAATGACCGCAACGGACTCTCTTCAATCACAACATGAGCATTAGTACCACTGGCACCGAAAGAGCTGACTGCTGCACGTCTCACACCATTAACAGGCGTTGCCCAGGCGCAGGCATGGGTATTGATATAGAACGGGCTGCCATCAAGCGCAATATCACGGTTAACTGACTTGAAATGTAGCATGGGTGGAATTTGACGATGCTGTAAAGATAACAACACCTTGAGTACACTTGTCATCCCCGCAGCAAACTGGGTATGACCAAGATTGGTTTTGACTGAACCGAGTGCACAGCTCGCTTTCGGTACACCGGCAAAAGTGCGGTTCAAGGCACGGAACTCAATGGGATCACCGAGCGGCGTTCCAGTACCATGTGTTTCTACCAACTGAATGTCACGTGGTTTGACACCACAATCATCGTAAACCTTTTTCAGCAATTGCTCTTGTGAAATCGCACTGGGGGCAGTAATGCCATTAGTTGTGCCATCCTGATTCAAACCCGTTCCCCGAATCACACCATAAATATGGTCGCCGTCACGTTGCGCATCAGACAAACGCTTGAGCACTATCACGCCAGCACCTTCACCGGGAACAAAACCATCGGCTTCTTTATCGAAACTGTGACAAGCCCCTGTTGATGAGAGCATACCTGCACGACCCGCCAACTGATATAACCGCGGTGTATTTTGGATAAATACGCCCCCCGCCAGTGCCATATCCGTGGTGCCAGAACGCAGATCCTGACAAGCCAGATGCAGCGACACCAGAGAACTGGAGCAAGAGGTATCCACACTGATTGCAGGCCCTTTCAGATCCAGATAATAAGCGATACGGGATGCCACAACTGATCCCATATTTCCCCATAATGTTTGTGCAGGTGCCTGCTCACCAACCAATTCATAATAATCCCCTGAATAGCAACCCACATAAACACCGCATTCCCGGTTTTGCAATCGTTCACCCACATAACCGGCATCTTCCAACGCATTCCAGCACTCTTCAAGAAAGATGCGCTGTTGTGGATCCATATGGCTCGCTTCCAGGCCTGATATTTCAAAAAACACCGGATCAAATTGTTCAATGCCATCAACAAAACTGCCAGCATGGCACTTGGATGCCGGCGCCTGTTTAGCCAGCTCCCAACGTGTAACGGGTTCCACCAAATTGTGTCCGGCTAATAGATGCTGCCATAATTCATTGGTATTCTGGGTACCTGCATAACGTGCCGCCATACCGATAACAGCTATGGTTTCTTTATCTGAATCTGAATTTGAAACAGGCGCTATCTGTTTTGTTGTAACATTTGGCGCGGCTAACATGAATGTATTTCCGTACTCTTGCACGATAAATTTCGCCAGACGTTCTACTGAACTGTGATCGAATAAAATCGATGTTTCTAGCCGGATATCAAAATTCTCATTCAGATTGTGAACCAAATTAACACCGAGAATAGAATCCAAACCGTAATCAGCGAACGAACGGCTGCAATTGATCTCATTTTCTGGCATTTGTAATACATCAGACAGCATCCCTACCAATATGCTCTCAATGTCGCTGGCATTGAGATGATTTTCAATTTTAGGCAATACGGGAGCCTGAATTGGCTCTGGCTTTGTAGATAACACTTGGCTTTGCGGCTCGAACCAAAAACGCTGGCCTGAGAATGGGTAAGTCGGTAAATGCACTAACGCGGGTACAGTCTCATCATATAACCGCCGCCAATTGATCGGCATACCTTTAACCCAGTATGCGGCAAGCTGGCTCCATGCTTGCTGCTCAATCCAATGTGCTTGTAGCCGCTGTAAATCCGCATCGCCCTGTAACTGTGCCGTCACTTCACGGTTAACCCTGACTGAACCTCGCCACCATCGCTCATTTGTTTCAGGAGAAGCAATAAAAGTGTTTAACTGCTCACGCCATTCCGATGCGGTACGAGCAATAAAACAAGCGCGTTCGTCCATCATCTCACGCCCCATCTGCAATGTTGCGGCGACTGCATTAAGATCTGGCTCAGTCTGCTGTTTATCCAACCAATCGTTCAGTTGCTGAACCCGCGCCAACAGCGCTTCACTGTTACGTGCTGACAACGGTAGTAATACTGGTTTACCAACGTCTCGCCTGGAAACTTCTGGTGCTGTAGCTTGATATTCTGCCACTATCACATGAGCATTAGCCCCACCGGCACCAAACGATGAAATGCCAGCAACACGCGGCTTATAATCGTTGTTCTGTCCAATAGTATCTGGCTGAGTCCAGGGTGCTAATTGTGTTTGTACTCTGAATGGCGTAACAGAGAAGTCAATATTAGGATTAAGTCTTGTTGCATGCAGGCTGGGAACAAGCTGCTTGTTTTGTAACTGGAGGACAATTTTGGTCAGACCGGCAATACCCGCCGCGGCTTCCAAATGACCAATATTGGATTTAACGGAACCTATAGCACAAAATTGACGATCCTGAGTATGAGATGAAAATGCCTGTGTTAACCCGTCAATTTCTACCGGATCGCCCAACCGTGTACCGGTTCCATGCGCCTCAATATAACTGATATCCGCCGCCGATATCCCACTGCGTTCTAATGCTTCACACACAACATTAGCCTGAGCCTGTAGATTAGGGACAGTATAGCCATTACTGCGACCACCATGATTGATACTCGAACCTAAGATCACGGCATGAATAGCGTCACCATCTGCCTGAGCTTGCGCCAGTGGTTTCAATAATACACAGCCGACACCTTCTCCCGGTACAAAACCATCGCCACCCTCACCAAAGCTACGACAATAACCATCGCTGGACAGCATACGGAAACGGCATAGATCAACATAATTAGAAGGGTGAAGGTAAAGGTTAACCCCTCCGGCAATAGCTAATTCGCAAGCACCGGAACGCAAATGTTCACATGCTTCGTGTATTGCCGTTAAAGAAGCAGAACACATGGTATCTATCGGCATGCTAGGGCCGTGCAAATCCAGCAGATAAGAAACACGGTTCGCCAATGAACCAAATGAAGTGCGGGGAACAGAGCCCCCTGCCGCTACAGATTGATGTTTGTCAAAACCTGTTTTGGTGACCCCCGCAAACACACCAACACGGGAGTCATGCTGTTCTCTCAATCGCTGACGCGTATAACCTGCACTTTCCAGCACTGACCAAGCGGTTTCTATAAATAATCTTTCCTGCGGATCCATCCCTGCCGCTTCACGTGGAGAAATTCCAAAGAATGCCGCATCAAAAAGCGCAAAATTGTCAAGAAATGCCCCCCATTTGCTGTAGCTCTTACTTTTTTCTACTGCCAGTTGGGCATCAGCTTCAAAAAAACCGTCAAGCGACCAGCGCTCACTCGGAATTTCACGAATACAATCCTCTCCACGACTTAAATTACGCCAGAAAGTTTCCAAATCCGGAGCTGAGGGATATCTTCCGCTAAGACCAATAATGGCAATTGGCTCAACAGTCGATTTATATTCGCGTTTTTCGCAAGCAGGGTTCTTGGTTATTTTGGACGCTGTTTTTATTGTGTCTGCTGCTTTGGATTTTACTGCTTTGGATGAAGATCCAGACAACCAGCCCTGACAACCTTCCAAATATTGACTAGCTAAGCAATCAGTGAGTGCATTCAGGGTTGGATACTGATAAAAAAGTGTTTTAGGCAGAGCACCAAACCATTGGGACAGACGCTGATTCAGCCGCGTCACTGCCAAAGAATCAATCCCAAAACTGTCGAGCAACGCCTCTGCATCCAATTGTGCAATATTGATTTTTAGTGTATCAGCCAATAGCTGTTTGAGTTTCAACAATACGCGCTGGTGTAATCCATCTGGCGATTTGGCTGGTGACAAGCTGACATTCAACTTCGGCACAAGATTATCGGCAATATCCTCAAATAAGTATGCTGCTGCCGAACCTTGCGGATCGATGGCTAATAAATGGGATTTACCTGATGCCATCGCTTGATACAGCAAATGTAATCCGGTCTTTTTGGTGAGTGGCTGACCGAAACGCGAGGTAATTTCCGGCAAATAGCTTTCATCAACGCTCATTCCGCCTTCAAACCATAACGGCCAGCCGATAGAGACACTGTTACCGCTACGTTGCCCCATGGCAACCAAACCACGGCGATATTCCAGATATTCATCCATAAAGCCGTTAGCTGCGGCATAATCCGCCTGCCCCACATTGCCCAAAGCCCCCGCACAGGATGAAAATGCCAGAAGAAAGTCCAACGGCAGGTTACGGCTGGCTTCATCAAGGTTGACAAGCCCGATAATTTTAGGGGCTAACACCTGCTGTAACTCATGGTGGGTTTTACGGATCAGATAATTATCATGCAATACACCAGCGGCATGGATAATGCCATCCAGTTTACCGTACTCACGTACCAGATTAGCAATCAGTTCGGTAACTGACTGAGTATCTATGACATCCAATTGACGGTAATCCAGTTTCAATGCTCCATTCCGGCCATTTAATGCCATGAATTCGCGATCTGCTTCCGCTGAACGTCCACAGCAAATAAGCCGTACCCCCAGAGCATGATGAGGGATATCTGCGGCCAAAAGTTTTCCCAGACCGCCAGCCCCCCCGCTAATCAGATACACACCATTATCTTTCCAGGGTACACTCACAGAGTTAACCCCCTTTTTATTAACAACCTCTTCCCAATGAGGGACTTCCACATAGTCATTGGAAAAACGCAAATGCTCTCTGCGATGTTTGGTTCCTGCTTGCAGCAGTTGTGCCAACTGTGCTGCCTGTGGTGTTCCTTCCACTTCGATCAATTGAATGCTGAGCCGGGGATCTTCCTGCGCTGCACTACGCAGCATTCCCAATACCCCCCGATACCCAAATGGCTGACCAGATGGGCAAACCACTTGAACCATACAGCGTCCATTATTACTGCCTCCTAAAAAACGCTGCAACTCACCTAACAAACGAGTCACCACACGCTCAAACCCCTGCCAGGCATTACTCTCCTGACTATTGACCAAAGTACAATGTATGTAATCAGTATCACCTAACCGTGACTTCAAACTATCTCGAAAGTTTTCGCTGAAATCACACAGCAATATCAACCTGCGCTCATTCACAACAGCACTAGAATTCGTTGAAAAGGGAAATTTTTTCCAGCTACTGGCAAAGAGTAGATGCTTAGTCATATCGTGACTCATTAGTTCTTCTATCCTTAATATGGGCGTTATTCCCCTCATCTTCCAAGTTGCTGCCCTATTCATTGCAATTTAATGGGCTGCAACCTGGAATCTATCGGGTATACATCTTTCTGGAATTTGTTACGAATCGCTTTTATTACGCATTGTTTTCACGCCACTTTTCATGACATTAAACACTCAAATTCTCCGGAGATGTCACTGTTACTCGGTTCTCTAAGATCGCCTCTAACGTTTCGAGATATTGTTCAGGGTTGAACGGCTTTTCATTGAGCAATGTTGTCTGCTCATTTTGAATAACAGCGTTTGTGGAATGGTCTGGTGCCCAGTAGCGATCGCGGGCAAACGGATATCCGGGCAATTGCACAATGTGCCTTTTGCCTGTCAAGTGCATCTTCTGCCAATCAACGGCTTCACCAACGCACCAGGCTGCAAGTAATTTATTTAAATCTCGTCGCTGCATAGCGTTGGCAACATCCTCCGTGAGTTTCAGATCACGCATAACACCGGTGCCACGGGAACGGCGTAAACTGCCTGTATACAAATCTTTTTTCTGTGTTCCGATGCCTGTGCCTGAGAGAAATTGACGTAAATTTGCACAGAGTTCATTAATACTTCTGGCGGCAAAACCCAGCCTCTGCTCCATAGGCTCACGTCCTATTTGGAGCGTATAGGCCAGATCGGCAATTAATGGTGCGCAACCATGAGATTGCTGCTGCTCAAGGAAATGGCACAGATTTGCTGCTGATTGGCGTAGCCTGACTCCATCACGAGCCGAGAGCAGGATGACTTGAGGCTCCTGTGGAATATCCTCGTGATAATGATTTGGCTGTGGTGGTGATTCCAGAACAACATGCGCATTAGCACCACCGAACCCGAAACTGCTGACCGCGGCACGCAACGGACATGTGCCCTCTGCTGATGTACCTTGTGCTGAATAGTTGTGCGGTATCCAGCTACGTCGTTCACGAACAACCTCAAAACCAGACTCCGCCAGTGGCAAATCTTGATTGAGCTGTGTGCAATGTAAGGTCGGAGGCAATTCACCATGCCGCATTGCCAGCAGCACTTTCAACACGCCAGCCAATCCTGCTGCTGCTTCGGCATGACCAATATTGGTTTTAACTGAACCCAACGTACAAAGTGGCTGAATTGATTTATCCTTGCTGCCAAAAGCTGTACGCAAGTTGCGGTAAGCATTGCCAAGCGCGGTCACTTCCACCAAATCGCCTAAACTGGTGCCTGTACCATGTGTTTCAATGTAACTAATACTATCTGGATCGATACCCTGCATTGCCTTTTCGATCACCACAGTCTGCGCTTTACTATTAGGAGCGGTCAGCGAGCTGGCGCGCCCACCGTGGTTTTCGGCGCTACCGATAACAATACCCCAAATTGAGTCACCATCACGCTGTGCAGCGGCCAAAGGTTTAAGCAACAGTGCAACAACACCTTCTGAACGGACATAACCATCAGCCCCTGCTGAGAAGGTCTTACAACGCCCGTCCGGACTAAGCATGCCAGCCATCTGTGTAGCAACAAAAGTATCAACACTGAGCAGCAAATTAACACCACCTGCAATTGCCATGTCACAACGCCCGCTGCGGATACTTTCTACCGCCCGATGCAATGCCACTAATGAGCTTGAACATGCTGTATCAACGGGTTCACTCGGCCCATGGATATCAAGCAGATAGGAAATACGATTGGCAAGCATGGAATGGGCATTGCCGGTAGCCGTGAAGGCATCCAGCGCGACACCACTGGCATTAAGTAATTGGTGATAATCGTATCCGGAAACACCAAAGTATACGCCTGTATTTTCCGGCAAACGTGCTGGCGCATAGCCGCCATCTTCCAGTGCTGACCAAACTGTTTCCAGCGCCAATCGGTGCTGTGGATCCATCAACTCCGCTTCAAGACGGGAGAGATAAAAGAAATCAGCATCGAATTGCTCTGCCCCTTTTATTTGTCCAGCCCATTTAGGAAAATCTGACTTTCTGATAATCCCTTCGTAGCGTTTATCAAAACGATCACCAGGATAAGCCGTCACCATATCGGCCCCTTCGCATAGTTTTTGCCAAAAGGTGTCCAAATCGTCAGCGTCAGGGAAGCGCCCTGCCATCCCCACAATCGCTACCGCGCCATTTTGGCTTTGCTCCTTTTCCTGAACAGGAGATGTTGATGCTGCTGCCTGCGTTATAGGCTCAACCTGCAATGACGACTTGGCTGGTTCAATCGCTAATTTTAATTCATCGGCATAATGACTAACGATATGTTCACTCAGGCTGCGGATATTTGGGCATTCAAAGAAAATAGCCGGAGTTAACGAACTGCCCAATCTGGTATTTAATTCAACCGATAATTTGGCAAGGGCAATTGATTCAAAACCATAAGAATAAAAGTACGTATCAGCATCAATCTCATTGAGATCGAATTTCAGGAGATCAGCCACTATAGTACGTAAGATTTCAACCAAAATGGCATACTGATTCACCGTTGCAGAAGGTGCTGCCACAGGTTGGGGGATATTTTTGGCTGATTCCACTGCATTGGATTCAGGTTCCGGTAATTCCAGTGCCAGTACTCTATCAGCCGCCAGTGTTGGTGAAATGGCTATTCCTTCATTTTTCCCTATCTGCGGCAAAGGATGGCTGGAGCAAATTAATCCAGCAAGCAACCCCAACACATGTCCTTGCTCATCCAGCAACGTAACATCTGCCTGCCATTGGTTTCCATGGAAAGCCCAATCCAGCATAATTGCTCTGGTTCGCTCAAATTGTTCTCCCTGAAGGCTGCCCAATTGCGAAGCTGTTAAATTGTTTGTCCCTCCATGTCTTGCAACGCTTAAATAGAGTAAACCCTGCAAAATAGCACCTGCTACCCACGGAGTGAGACGCACCTGCTGTTTGTGCGGATCCTGACATATTTCTGGCTCGCTTACATAAACCAGTAAACGCTGAGATGCCAGTTGAACAATGCCGTCTACACACTGTTGATAAGGTTTAGCGTCAATCTTGTGTTCAGCCAATTGAGCATAAAAGGCCTCTTGATCTTGCTCCAAAGGCAAACTCAGTAACTCTGGTTGTGATGGTCTGTTGAATGGCTGTTGCGCCGTTAAATAAACAGTAAAAATGACGGTGGATGTCAGCCCGTTGAGATGCACCAATTCCACATGCTTACTGCCATTTCCGGCATTGAGTAATCGCCACTGTAACCGTGTTTCTGTTGTTCCCGATTTCGGCAACTCTCCCCACTGTGCTTGTCTGAGCTGGATATCACTGCCCAATCCGGCCAAGTGAGTAAATGCCAGAGCACCATCCAGCAATGCCAGTGTTACATAACGACGTTGGCGATCTGTGGTATAGACATAATCTAGCAATTCGTCACTGCGCAGTGTCAGCTCATAACAGATACCCTTCACATCGGAGCAGTTCACACCTACCCATGGGTGAGCCCGACGGGTAAAAGCCAATGGCTGCAATACACTCGGTGCATCACTGTATTCCGGATACCAGCAATACACCTTCTCAAATGGATAAGCGGGCAACGATAATTTCAATGGGCGACTATTTTGCGGCCACAGAAGATCCCAGTCCAACTCAGCACCACCACACCAGAATTGTGTCAGGTTATCCAATTGGCGCCGATGCAAAGCATCTTCAATCACATCTGTATCGTAGTGATGGCGCTGTTGCAGAATATTGGCGGTATAATGTACTCCGGCCGGAATAACAGGCTCTTTAGCTGTCCAATCAATGGCGCACAATCTCTCCAGCCAATCAGAAACATCAGCGATGTTATGTGCCACCAGCGCCAAACGACATGGCAACTCGTTTTTACCTGTCTGCAAAGTGTAAGCCAGACTATCCAGAGATGGGGCGGTATCGTTCACATAATGACGCAGATCATTCAGTACCGCAGCCAATGCCTTCGGCGTCATTGCAGAAAAAACAATCACCTGAGGTTGCCCGCTATCAACAGTAGCAGGTAATACTTTGCCATGCTCTTTAACAACATGCTCTTCAACAACAATGTGAACATTAACGCCACCCGCACCAATTGATGTAACGCCGGCACGCAGAGGCACTTCGGCCACCCCATCTGGGCCAGAAATACGAGGGCGCTGCCAAGGTGCCAGATTACGCTGCACTACGAATGGCGTTTTGGTAAATTCAATGGAGGGGTTTAACTCTTCTGAATGCAGGGAAGGAACAAGAGTACGGTTTTTCATCTGCAACAACACCTTGGTCAAACCGACCAGTCCAGAGCCAGAAAGCAGATGGCCAATATTGGATTTCACCGAACCTATCGCACAAAACTGTTTATCCTGCGTCTGGCGGGAAAATGCCAGACTAGCACCTTTGATCTCAATGGGATCACCCAGAGAAGTTGCTGAGCCATGCCCTTCAAAATAGCTGATAGTCCGCGCATCCAATCCCGCATCGTCCAACGCCCGCTCTATTGCCCGTGCCTGCATCTGCGGGCTAGGAACACTAAAGCCGTTACGAATGCCCGCATTGGTCATGCCACTGCCTTTGATTACACCATAAATAGGGTCGCCATCCGCTTCCGCTTCTGTTAGGGGCTTGAGCACCAAAGCGCCTACACCTTCCCCCAGAATTGTCCCGTCAGCGCCCAGGCCATAACTGCGCAGTACATCAGCCTCTTTACTGGTGAAATGTGCTTGTGAAGTAGCGATAAAATCAAAGGGATGAACCATCAAATTGATACCACCTACCAGCATCATTCGACATTCACGATTACGCAGCATCCGTATAGCTTGGTGTACACAAGCGGATGATGATGAACACATGGTATCAATAAAAATTGATGGGCCTGTAAACCCGTAGTAGTACGACAACATGTTGGCAAATACGCCTATCTCACTGCCGCTGGTAACAGCGCCACGCATCAGCATATTCTGGAAACCATACAATGAATAACTATTATTCATTGAACCGACCATGACACCAATATCACTATCATAGCGACGGCGTAACGTTTCGCGTGAATAACCTGCATCTTCAAATGCCGTGACACCCGCCTGCAAAAAGAGACGCACTTCCGGGGAAAGTAACTCAGCATCACGCTGCGAAATATTGAAATAACGCGGATCAAAATTCGCAATGTCATTCAGGAAAGTCCCCGATTTCACCACGGTTTTCCCCAACACATCACGTTCACCGAAATAAATATCTTTACGAGGCCAACGTGATTCCGGCCATGGCTGGAAACTGTGGCGGCCTTCACTCAATAACTGCCAGAATTCTTCCAGCGTATCGGCCCCAGGATAACGTCCCGCCATGCCGATAACGGCAATATCGTGGTTTGATGCCTCGGAAACAGAAAGTGGTGGGTGTGAAGGAAGGGGTAATGATGAGCTCTCTGGCTTGAGTATTGAATCGGATACAGAATGAGAAATGACCGATTCCTGAACCTGTTCAACAATGGCCTGCTCAACAGTAAGATGTTGGGGCTTAAGATCTTTGGCAAATAAGCCCAACAGGCTTTCTCGATGCTCTTCTATTAAATAAGAAGCGACGCCCTGCAAGTTGATATATTCGAAGAACAGCGTCTTAGGCAATGAACCCAAACTATCTTCCAGCTTGCTGGTCATATCAACAATGGTAAAAGAGTCGATACCATAACGTTCCAATTTTTCTGTTGCGTGAATATGTTGCGGATCCTGACGGGTAACACGGGCAAATAGCTGGCGTAAATAGTCGTTGGTTAGCTGCAACAGACGCTTATCATCAACTTCAGTGTTAGCAGAGGATATGTTTTCAGAAGCAATTACAGGTTCAGTTTGCTGTAAGGTTTGCTCGTTTAAGCCCGCATATTCGCGTAACTTATCAGCCTGACCAAACAAAACCACCCTCTGCTCTGACGTATTTACCCACAATGCCCGTTCCAACGCCATTAATCCCTGCTCATCAGGCAAGGGGACAGTACCATTGCGTTTGAACATATATGCCAGGCTGGCATTATCGACTTGCATACCACCATTACGCCATAACGGCCAATCTATCACGCGCGTTACACCATGACGTTCCCCTATAGCACTTAACTGCTGGCGTTGAAGCGCAAAACTGTCCAGAAAGGCATTTGCTACGCCATAATCAGCTTGTGCCGCATTGCCGAAAACACCAGCGACCGAACCAAACAACAACATAAAGTCAAGTTCGCAATTGCGGGTAACCCTATCCAGATTCACAGTACCATCCAGCTTTGGCGCCAATACAGCAGCACAACTCGCTAAAGGTTTATTGATAAGATAGCCATCATCCAACACACCTGCGGCGTGAAATATGCCATTGAGTCTGCCGAATCGGGTAAGGATTGTCTTGAACACGGACTGGATATCTTCCAGCCGCGTGACATCTGCCTGCTGATAATGAACCTGTCCTTTATCTAACCTGCCCTGTAATTGTGCAACCGCTTCACTCTGTGCGGAACGTCCACTGAATATCACACAGGCATTATAATTCCGACATAAATATTCCCCGACCAGTAACCCCAACGCACCTGTGCCACCAGTGATCCAGTAAATGCCGGCATCACGCAGCAAACCAGAGTCGGTCCACTGTTGCGATAATAACGCGTTACGACATAGCCAACGGCGATTTTGCTTGTCATAGCTGACTTCCACCACATGATCCGCAACTGACTCTTCACGCACTATATGCTCGAAACGTTCAACATCCTGTGGGTTGAATTCATCTATCAACACCAGCTTACCACTCAACGATGGCTTTTCCTGTTGCATGGTTTTCAACAGAGAAGCCAGTGGTGCATAAGCCGGAGAGTCTGCCTGACCGGAGGCTACCAGCAGAATATGGCGGATCTTACTGCCACGTTCCTGCATTAGATGCTGTAATTGCTTATAGCACGTATTAAATGCGGTTTTCAGTGTCTCTATTTTCCACTGGCCGCTATCCACAATGGCAGGAAGCTGTAACAATTCAACATTCAGGCGAGTGACGCAATCCTGAGCCAATCCAGCATCCAGCGCAGCATTAATCACTAACACGGAGGTATCCAGTTCTCCCCGTTTTAATGAGGGAGCTTCATACCATGTCCGAGTAACCTCAAGTAGTATGTTTTCTTCTACAATGGTCTTTTCTAAGGCCGTTGAATCTGAAACAGATGTCTGAACTGTCATCGGGCGTGCCGTATAGCCAATCAATCGCTGACACAAATATCCAGATTCGTCGAATAAATCGATATCCAGCCGCGACAAATGTGGATGGTTCCCCTCTGTAGGCCGCAACCATGCCCACATGATTTCACTTGTATTTCTATGAATTTCCAAAATATCAAGCGCAAACGGTACAGACGGCGCAATCATCTTGCCCCAATCGTCGCCAGTTTTCGTCCCCAACGCCAAAGCCGCTTGAAGAGCGCTGTCCAGCATGGCTGGCTGCAAGGCCAATGCGTGTGGGCGTTCCTGTGGCATTTGCAGCTTTGCTATGACACTACCATTACCGACATGAAGTTCAACCAGCCCTTGCAGTGATGAGCCATGCTCTATACCACTGGCTCGCAGTGCAGCATAACCTTGTGAAACATCAAGAGAACGGGTATGACTTGCCAGCAGGTTATCCAGATTTTGAGTAACCTGAGCCGCTTGGACATATTGCAGCCGTCCTTGACTATAAACCGTGCCACCGTCATCAGTAATCTTATAATCATAGCCGCCATCACAACGTTTCAGTGATAACTGAACAGAGAGTTCTGATGCTAACAGCACCAATGGCCGTATCCATACCACATTGTGAATGGAGATCATTTTTCCATACTGTTCCCCTGATACTTCTTTATTTTTAGCCGCTGCGCTAACCAGCTCTAATACCATGACCCCCGGTACAATTAATTTCTGGTTAACCAGATGGTCACGCAGAAAACAGAGTGTTTGGTCAAAACGCAGAGAAAATTGCCATTGATCCCCCTCTTGCCCTTTTTTAGCTACGCCCAGTAAAGGATGAGCCGGGAGATGGGCCTCAACGTATTTTTCTGTAGGACGGAACCAATAAGGTATACGGGCAAAGGTATAACCAGGTAGATGTAAACGTTGACCTTGTATCGGCCATTGACTCCAATCCAGCTCTCCACCATGTGCCCAGGCAATAGCGAATTTGGTAAAATTCCCCTTTTCCAACCAATTTGTAGCCAGATTCTGGATATCTTCATTATCCAATTTGCCATAGTTTTCTGCGTCGTGTTCGTTGCTTTCGCTGTCCTTAACCCGACCGCGCCAGCAGCCAGATGGTAACTGCCCCTGAGCTAACTGTTCTAACTGTTCTGCCCACGACTGGAGGCTGGTTGCTTCAAACACCACACGCTCGCGCATTGGCACCCGGCCTGCCCGCAGAGTATGTGCAATATCTGCCAACGCTGGCGGTGATTGTTCCGCTAACCGTTCGCGTACCCAATTTGCAAGCTCCGCACAATATGCCAGCAATCGCGGCTCATCCTGTGCTGAAAGCGGTAACCACTCACTACCCGTTTCTTCCGTTGTTCTGTTGTCTTTTTCTGGTGTGGTCAACTCCTCTTCCAACAACATATAAGCATTTGTTCCGCCAAAACCGAATGAACTGACACTGGCGCGCAACGGAGCACCCGGTTGTGATTGTGTCCATGGACGTAATTTATCAACAATGTAGAAAGGTGTTTCATCCAATGAAATCAACGGATTAAGTTTTTTAAAATTGATAGTGGCAGGCAATTGACGATGACGCATCGCCATAATCACTTTGAATATACCGGCAATTCCCGCCGCACCTTCCAAGTGACCAATATTGCTTTTTACCGAACCTACCCCACAGCTTTGCGTTGGCAGCGATATCCCTGTTGTTTTGCTGAGCTTAGAGAATGCCTTTTTCAGTCCAAGAATTTCGATAGGATCCCCCACTGGCGTGCCTGGCCCATGAGCTTCAACATAGCCAAGGGTATCCGGTGCAATGCCGGAACGTTGGAAAACATCAACAATCAGCTCTGCCTGCGCATTTGGGTTAGTGACGGTAAGTGAACTTGTGCGCCCGCCATGATTACTTCCGACGCCTTTAATCAGGGCATAAATCGGATCACCATCGCGACGCGCATCTGTGGCCCGTTTTAGCATGATCACACCACCGCCTTCACCGCGTACATAACCATTTGCACCAGCATCAAAAGCACGGCACTGACCATCGCGTGAGAGCATACCCGCCTTGCTGAAGGCAATGAAATGGCGAGGAGACCAACACAGGTTGAAGCCCCCCGCCAAGGCATAATCGCAATCTCCCAAGAGCAGCGCTTGCACCGCCTGTTGCACAGCAACCAGAGAGCTGGAACAAGCGGTATCATTAACGACACTAGGGCCTTGAAAATCGAAGTAATGAGAGACCCGGTTGGCAATAATAGAGTACGCCGTGCCCGTGGGATAATAAGCATCTATCTCATCGACGTGCTGTTCAATCAGTTCGGCATAATCCCAGTGGCATACTCCCATATACACACCCGTACGCGAACCAGCCAGTTTATCAGCACGATATCCCGCATCCTCCAGTGCATGCCAACTTAATTCCAGCGCCATGCGCTGTTGTGGGTCCATGGCTTCCGCTTCGCGCGGTGAAATCTGAAAAAATGCAGCATCAAAACAATCTATATCCGAGACAAAGCCCCCCCATATACTATTTGTTTTATTGAAGCCACGACGCGGATCACCAAAGTGTTCTTCTTTATGCCAACGGTTATTCGTCACTTCGCTGATCAACGAACGTCCTGCCGTCAGATGGTGCCAAAACTGCGCCAAGGTATTGGTTTGTGGCAGACGCAGGCCAACGCCAATGATAGCGATATCCTTAGAATATTCGGCATTATTACTCGTTGAATTCATGGGAATGTCCTTAAAGTGGAGCTTGAGAGAGAGCTGATACTGCGTCGGTCAACAACATGAAGAGGAACATCTTTCCACTGGCTCTGTATTCCTTTACCAAGCACAAACCAGTGATGCAGCCAAACCAGAGAAGACAGCAGAATAAATGCCTGATTTTCTTTCGTGCCAATCTGTTCGGGCGCACTGTTAAATATGCGGTTGACGAAGGATTCGACAAATTTCGGATTGAGTATTCCAATTTCTTCCAGTGTATTACGATTCAACAACATGTCACGGTAGTCTGGACGAGAGCGAACGAATACAGCGCTGTCTGGTGCCCGATAAGGGAATTTGCCTTTGCTGACAATACATTCTGGCAAAACATTGGCATACGCACGTTTGAGCATATACTTCTCATCGAAACCATCATCAAAACGCAGGTTAAGTGTTGCAGCCAACTGGACAACCGCAGGATCCAGAAAAGGACAGCGATTTTCTACACCGTGCGCCAATACCATGCGATCACCTTGTGTGGAAAGTAGATACCCACTGAGCAAAGTACGGAATTCCAGCCATTGGGCTTTCTGTACTGCGCTTAAACGTTGGTAATCAGGCTCTTTAGCTACCAATTGCATCAGCGCCGAAAATGGTTCTCCGCCACCTTGCAATAATCGGGCAGCAAAACGACCATTCTGAAAACGCATTTGGTGGGAAAAAAGGCCGGGCAGATGTTCTTCGGTAAATTGCTGATAAAGCCCTAGCATACGACGCGGCCCGTCTTCCCCATTGAAATGGCCGAGGTAAGGATAAAGTTGAGTCAGTTTGTGCAATCGCGTCTCAGAATCCATCTGATGCCAATTTGATAACAACAGAGTATCTTTGAAAATGCCATAACCCAGAAAAGCCTCATCAGCCCCCTCTCCACTAAGAACCACCTTAATGCCTTCGCTACGTACGCGCTGTGATAATAAATACATTGGTACAAATGCTGTGCGGAACACGGGAATTTCAGCATGACGTACGGCCTCAGGGAAAGTTTCAGCCACATCTTTATCCGTGATACGTATCGCAGTGTGTTGCGTTTTCAAGTGTGAGCATATCGCCGCTTGTTCGGCTGATTCGTCGAACTGAGAATCCTCAAACTGAATCGAGAAGGTACGTAGCGGACGCGGACTCTTCTGAGCCGCGATATGGGCAATAATTGAGGAATCCAGGCCACCACTGGCATATACCCCCACTTCAACATCGCTGCGCAAACGAAGTTCCACCGACTTATCCAACGTGGCCCGAATTAAATCAATCCCTTCAGCTTCCGTTTCAGGTGCTTCGCCAGCAATCAAATCGGCAGCCCATCTTCCCTGCTCCATCTGTGTTCCCGTCAAGGTGATATATTCACCCATAGGCAACTGCACGATGTCCTGATAACTGCTCTGAGATGGTAAAGGTGTCCAGGTAGCAAAAATCGAGGGAATTTGTTCTCTGTCAAAAGAAAACTTAAAATCAGGATAGGCCAAAAACGCTTTCATCTCTGAAGCAAACAACCAGGCTCCACGATGTCGGGCAAGAAAGAGAGGACGTTTACCAAACCTATCACGAACCAGATGCAATGCACCACTAAAACTATCGTATAACGCAAAAGCAAAAGCTCCGTTAAAACGTGGCAGGCAATCTTTTCCCCATGCAGCCCAAGCATGCAATACAACTTCTGTATCTGATTCAGTTTGAAAATGATGCCCTAACCCGCGTAATTCAGCACGTAGCTCACGATAATTATAAAGTTCACCGTTGTAACATAACCAATAACGTTCATCAGGGGTGCCCACAGGCTGAGAACCCGCTTGCAAATCAATAATGCCCAGACGTACCGTGCCCATGGCTAAATAATCATCAACAAAATAACCGACTTCATCAGGACCACGGTGCTGTATCTGCCCAAGCATACTGCGGATCAATGTAGGGTATTCCTGTGGATCTATGCTGCTACGGTAAAAACCGGCGATTCCACACATATTTTTAACCTACAAGTCCAAATTGAATACGTTTCTTCTCGATAGAAGCAACCATGTTTGACAATGAGACCATAACATTACCCAATAATTCGCTCTCATCGAATTTGATATCATAATGTTGCTCTATATGCTGAATAAGCTGGATATAGCCAAATGAATCAAGAATACCGGCTTTGAATAAATCGCTATCCTCGGTAATATTTTCATCAAAATTAAAGAGAAATTGTTCTTCTAAATACTGTTTCAATTCTTGTTTTATCATAAGTAATCTTCTCTGCATAAAAATACACAAATACAAAATAAATAAAATTAAGATTTTAATATACTGAAAATAGAAAATGAGATTCCTATTGAGTGTACGGTTATTACATCTGCTTCCTTACCGTATTTTTTCAAGACAGGCCCGTTACTGTAACGGTCATGCAAACTAGCATAGCTACCGCACGAGAATGTCATTTCCCGGAGATAACTTATACCAACATTTAGAAGGGATAATGTTAAAATTTTATTACTCAGAAGTGATCGAAAGTATTATTCATGACCATTAGGTGGGTAATATTCAATCAACCAATATGACGAAAAAACAATACAAAACGCTTCTGATCCTACAAACAGATCAAAGTAACTTCGTTTATTGTATAATAAAAACACAAAATAAGAATATTTAGCTTTGATAAGTAGCAATAAGCCACATATTAATAACGATAGTTTTCTTTTTCTATAATATAAAATATTAATACCCCAAGGATATCTGTCATTACGTTAATGCAAGATTGAAAATTAATTTTTGCCTTATAATAAAATTTGATAATAAAAATTATCATTTTTATGGGATTAAAAGGAAATATAATTGCGATTTTTTAATAAAAAATATACATTCTCTTTCTATGTAAATGCGTATTAGAATAAAAAATTCTATTATTATCGGTACAAGTAGCAGTATAAAACCAAAAGAATATGTTAAGAATAAGTTTTCTATTTGTGAAATTATATTATGTATACTCAACTCCACAAAAATAATCTATGATTCATTCTTCTGATACAACACCTTAGGTTAATTGAACATGAGTACATGGCTGATTTATGCCTTGCTCTCAGCGCTGACAGCAGCACTGGTGGCTATTTTTGGTAAAATCGGATTGCAAAATCTGGATGCCAACACAGCAACTGCCATACGCGCCGTTATCATGGCATTGTTTCTCGTTGGTGTTGTCGTAGTACAAGGAAAATTAAATCTTATCAGTGAAATTCTCACCAATCGTAAGGCATTGCTGTTTATTTTATTAAGTGGAATTGCTGGTGCTCTCTCTTGGTTATTCTATTTTCTGGCGATCAAGCATGGCAACGTTTCCCAAGTAACACCGATCGATAAGCTGAGTGTGGTATTTGCCGTAATTTTGGCGGTGATCCTATTCGGTGAAAAAGTTTCTCTGGTCGCTGCCGCAGGCGTTGCTTTGATTACCATAGGTGCTTTGATGGTGGCTTTGGGATAACGCACCATAACAGCCATAAAAAATGAAAAAGCCGCAGCAAACGCCACGGCTTTCATTATTCGGATCAAAAAAGAAAATGGCTTTAACCCGCCGCAAATACTTGATTAACGATTTCCAGTGCTTCTTGCTCAATTCTTTCGCGATGTTCCGCACCGAGGAAACTTTCACAATAGATTTTGTAGGCTTCTTCTGTGCCAGAAGGACGGGCGGCAAACCAACCATTATCACTCATCACTTTCAATCCCCCAATGGAAGCACCATTACCCGATGCCGTCGTCAGGCGGGCAGTGATCGGATCGCCAGCCAGCATATCGGCTTTAACCATTTCCGGCGACAACTTGGATAACAACGCTTTTTGCTGATGAGTAGCAGCGGCCTGAATACGGCTGTAACTTGGTGTACCGAATTGTGCCGCCAGTTTGTCATAACGCTGCTGTGGGTTTTCTCCGGTCACTGCGGTCATTTCAGCAGCCAGCAAACACAGAATGATGCCATCTTTATCCGTTGACCATGGCGTACCGTCAAAACGCAGGAAAGAAGCTCCCGCACTTTCTTCCCCACCAAAGCCCAGTTCACCTTTATACAAGCCATCGACAAACCATTTAAAGCCGACAGGAACTTCGACTAATTCACGCCCCAAATCAGCGACAACACGATCAATCATGGCACTGGAAACCAGTGTCTTACCCACTGCGACATTTTCAGGCCATTGTGGACGATGGCGGAATAAGTAATCCACTGCCGTTGCCAGATAATGGTTAGGATTCATCAAACCAGCCGGTGTGATGATCCCGTGACGGTCATAATCAGGATCATTAGC
Source organism: Xenorhabdus sp. PB62.4 (assembly GCF_014467285.1). Taxonomy (NCBI): domain Bacteria; kingdom Pseudomonadati; phylum Pseudomonadota; class Gammaproteobacteria; order Enterobacterales; family Morganellaceae; genus Xenorhabdus; species Xenorhabdus sp. PB62.4. The sequence goes on from NZ_NKHR01000002.1 coordinate 245,155, forward strand.
AAAAGCCAGATCAAACTTACCACGCAGCTCCAACAACCCTGCCATTGCCCAACGAGATGAGCAATCCATGCGGACTACCCCGTCATGATCCAGTGTCATAAAGCGGAATGTCTGATCGATCTTATCATTAACCAACGTCAGATCGAGATTGTAGTATTCTCCGATGCGCTGCCAGTAAGCAATGCCAGATCCGCCCAATGGATCAATACCAATTTTCAGACCGGCTTTCTGAATCGCGGCCATATCCACAACGTCACCCAACGCTGTAACATAAGGGTCAACCAAATCCTGCGGATGAAGATACTCACTCTTTAATACCTGTTCATAAGGCAACCGTTTTATCCCATTAAGATCATTCGCCAGTAACTCGTTGGCACGCCGTTCGATGATAGCAGTCAAATCGGTATCGGCTGGCCCACCATTGGGGGGATTATATTTAATACCACCGTCTTCCGGCGGATTATGAGATGGCGTGATCACAATACCGTCAGCCAGATTTTTTCCCTGACGGTTGTAACATAAAATGGCATGGGAAATCGCAGGCGTCGGGGTAAAACCGTTATTTTCCTGCACAATCACATCCACGCCATTTGCCGTTAACACTTCCAATACGGAAATAAACGCCGCTTCTGAAAGCGCATGAGTATCTTTACCCACATAGCATGGCCCTGTCATTCCCTGCTGTGAACGAACTTCTGCGATCGCCTGAGAAATAGCCAGAATATGAGCTTCATTAAAACTGTTGCGTCCAGAACTGCCGCGATGACCGGAAGTGCCAAACTTGACTTTATGTGCTGGATTTTCGGGGTGTGGTTGTAAGGTGTAATACTGTGATGTGAGCTGGGCAACATTAATTAAATCATGTTGCTGGGCGGGTTGTCCCGCTCTTGGGTGAATTGCCACGTTCTTTCTCCTGGGAGACTGCACTGGCTTACCTTCCAGTGCAGTATAAATAAGTTAAGTGCTTTAGGGCAGCTAACAGGGCTGAACTAAAGGGCTAAACTAACTAAATAGTGCCACACACTTTTTCAATCAAATTTGCCGGAAACTTCATATCCTGCATGACATGTTCGATCATGCTACGTTTACGGTCAGTGTTAGTATTTGTGATCACCCAGAAAGGGGTACCGGGGATATGGCGTGGCTTAGTTTGCTTGCCGCTGGCCAAAAGTGTGTGCTCATCGCCCGCGAAATAGGTGCGGGTACGGCCGTGCATCGCTTCCGTTGTTTTAGAAAAACTTTCACTGTTCAAGCTATACAGCGTGGACAGGATCAACATAAAGCGCTCAACAGATTTTTTCTTTTCAGCGTACTCATCGGAAAGCAATAATTCGCGAATAACGCGAACAGCATCACGAGAACGGGCAGCAGGAGTTTTATCAACAGATGTAGGATCGTTGGCAGGCGGTGTAATTTGTACTGGCTGCCCGGCGTCCAATTTCAATATGCGCCGTAAAATATCAGATGCACTTTCACCGATATGCAGAGTTTGGCTTGCAATAAAGCGGTAAAGGTCTTCATCAACTTCTATCGTTTTCATTTCTATCCAGTACTGTTCTTAATGAAAAAATTATCCTGAGATTATAAGATATAATGCCACAAAACAAAACAATTAAACTTTCAATAACTTAAAGTGATTCTTTTTAAAATCACTAATCTTCAAAAAAGCGACTTCCCTCTAAAATAAATCAAACAGTTACAACTCTTTCACCCGATTGAGTTTGTCACTGCTTGCGTGTCATGATATTAAACAACTCAATATTAAACGTTGTATAAATGACATTAAATTCAGGCAAATTATGAAGTCAAATAGTCAATTAAATTATCATTTCCACACACCGGAAAATCCGCAATTATCCACACCCATTGTCTTGATTCATGGACTTTTTGGTGATTTAAGCAACCTTGGCGTATTGGGACGTGATTTACAGCAACATTATCCGGTGATTCAAATTGATGTGCGTAATCACGGTATTTCACCACGAATGGAAAACATGGATTACCGCGATATGGCACAAGATGTCCTGGCACTCCTTGATGAACTGAATGTGCCAAAGGCCACGATTATCGGGCATTCCATGGGCGGCAAAATCGCCATGACCATGACAGCAGTTGCACCAGAACGTATTGAAAAGATTGTGGTGATCGATATCGCTCCCGTTGCTTACCCTGTCCGCCGCCACGACAGTATTTTCGCGGCACTGAACAAAGTCACGGCAGCAGGTGTACAAACCCGGCAAGCAGCGACAGACATTATGCGTCAGGATATCCGGGAAGATGGCGTTATTCAGTTCCTGCTGAAATCGTTCCGTCAGGGGGAATGGAAATTCAACCTGCCTGTCCTGCAACAAGAGTACGAAAAAATCATCGGTTGGGAACGTGTTCCTGTATGGTCACAGCCGGCATTATTTATTCGTGGTGGAAATTCTGATTACATTACCGAAGAATATCGGGAAGATATTATTAGCCAATATCCACAAGCGACAGCATGGGTTGTTGCAGGTTGTGGACATTGGGTGCATGCAGAAAAACCAGAAGCAGTACTCAGAGCGATTCATCGCTTTCTGGGAACAAAATAATGATATTATCAACTCACATTCAGTGAGTTGATAAAAAATAAAGCATATTCAATCTATAAATTCCTTTTAAAAATAATTCTATCTTTATTTCTCACATCTATCCAAAAGAAAGATCCAATATAAAAATAGTTATATCTAACTCATTACTAACCCACTAATCTTAATAAGAAAAAGCATTCAGTATTTATTACATCAATACTAAATAATATATTCCATAGACAAGTAAAATACCTTGACTTTAATTAAGGATAAAAGAATTCATTCTTGCTACTGCGCTATCAAGCAATTTTGGCGTGCATGCCGATATCAAGCTACCACCAAACATCACTTTTTCCCGACGGCCGTCCAGCGAACAGAAATCCCCACCCGCTTCCTTAATGCAAGGCAAGATAGCAGCGCTATCCCACGGTTTCATCAAAGTATCAATGGCACAATGCAGACGCCCAGCGGCGACCATTGCATGTTGGTAACAATCATTGACAAAAGTAAAATCACGCGCTGATTTTACCAATGAATCCAAATTATAAGCGATTGTGCCATCGGCAAGATTGTAACTTGTACTGTGTATTCCTGAGGCCGTCATTACTGCCTGTTCCACCCTTTCCGGTGAATTCTCTGCAATTTTAAGTTGACGCAGTGGCTTGCCTTCAACGCTCATCCAACAACCTTCACCTTTTGCAGCATAAACCACTGTCGAAATTGCCGGGAAGCTCATCACACCAACCACTGGCTCACCTTGTTCAACAAAAGCAATCAATGTACTGAATAATGGAATGCCATATAAAAACGCTCTTGTACCATCAATAGGATCAATGACCCAACCAGATTCAAATTTTTCTGCGCCTTCCAGACCAAACTCTTCTCCCAAAATAGGCACGCCCGGGCTGCGTCTGGTGAATATGTCACGAAGTTCTGTTTCTAACATTAAATCAGTTTGGGTGATAACAGAACGATCAGGTTTATAATCAAATTTCCCCGCTCCGTCAAAAGCATCCTGCGTTTTTTTTCTTATTGCGGTCACTGCTTCAAGGGCTATCTTCAACATCTGTTTATAACTCCTTGTATCATTTTCAATAGCTATACTTTAACATGGGAAGATTATAAAAAATATAAAACAGATAACCACTCCAGAATAATGTCCCAGAGTGGTTAATGAAGTATTTACTGAGCAGGCTATCATCACTACTGCCGCTTACTCAAAACGTCTTTAATAGCCTCATGAAGGGAATTCATGATCTCATTTATGAGATTTATCACATCCTTAGGTGGATAACCCATCTCACGCAATATATCAAATAGTCCTCCAAGTAACGAAACCATACCCGAAACGACTTTTTCTATTTCGTTCCAGAAAGGATTATCAAAAGATCTAATCCCCTCTGCATTTGTGGCTTCCATAATAAATTCCCCACTGTTTATTGCTGTGTAATATTAACCTACACCATTAATATTATTTCATATCTTTAATTATAAATATTGTATTAGATTTATTATATTAAACTTATTCAATGTTATTATTTTATTACCACATCCCTGTTAACTAAAAAATAACCGCAAAAATTTTTATATATTCCACGGTCAGAATGGCAAGGATCATATATAATTCTTCCTTTATTGTCTGTTTCTCTTACTTTAGAATTACCGGGTTTATGTGCCCAAATTCGCTCCCAAGGGTTATCTCTGGTGCCTTTTTGGACAAATTTATACCAATGATAATCAAAATAACTCACATCATCATCAGTTGCATAAAGCGCCACAACATAACTTGGGGATTTTTCCATGTATTTTGGGTTATAGTCTTCTATTTTAATTAATCCATCTGCAATTGCTCCCTCTATAACGTTATCCTTATACGCTTTAAAGTTTTCAGAACCTCCGGGTTGAGGAAAATCTTCAATTACATAATTACAAGCATAAGAATAACAATTAGTTTTTTTTAGCCTGGAACCATTTTCATATTCATTCCAGAATGATTTATCATTATTAATATGATTCCAATCCACCTTATTAACCTTTCCAGTATTTGGGTCAAAAAACCATACGCTACTACTTATAGGATTAACTACGTCACGTAAAAATAATTCATTTTTTTCTATATGGTTTTCTTCATCGTATGCTTCTTCGAGTTGAATTGAATTTACAGAAATAATACTCTTTTTGGGATCAATAGACGCTATTTCAAGTTCTATATACTCCCTAAGTTTATTATTATCTTTAAAACCCTTAAGTAGTTCTCGACCAATCAGTTGGCTCTTTGCTAAACCTGATGCTTGCCCATCACAGATATAAAAATGTTCAGGCAATCCAAGCTGTTTTGCCTCATCAACCATAGAGCCGCTAAATTCAACATAAAACCCAGAAAACCCAAGTTTCCTAAAATGTTTCTCAAGGTCAGCGTTAATTCCCTCTTTGTTTGACTGAAAGAGTTCCAATAACACTTTATTTTGATGATTATTTTCATCGTCAAAATCATAATTCCACTCATAATTTTTTCTACCCGAAAAAGCTAGCAGTGTCACATTAATCATCTTGCTCTCCATATATAAATTTAATATAAAAATCAGTAAACCAAATTACTTTCAACTATCATCAACATCCAATTTTCCCAGTACATTTTTAATGCCAGAGATAATTTCCGTATTCTATTATCTTTTCTGCTAAAAATTGTTTTACACTCCCTATTTGGAAGCCTGAAATATCTTAGGTATATAATGTCATGAAAAATTTTATTGACACCTTAAAATCTAGTACAAAGCCAGATATTTTCAAATTAAAATTATCACAAAATGAAATTATTTATCTCAATTAACACCCTATGCGCTATAACATATTGAATAAAAACAGATCTTACTATTTTGGTATAATGTGTTTACGCAAATAAAATGGCCCACAATCGTGGGCCATTTTCATTAATAAATATATCTGACGATCAAATCTATCCAGCCATCAGACCAGTTTTGATTTCCCGTTTGTCGTATCCGACCAAGCGGTTATGATGGTGGATTTCGTTTGGTTATCAAGCGAATCAAAAAATCCGCTGTCTCCCATATTAGGGGCAAATCCACTCATCGCCTGCACCAAGGAATCCACTGCATTAGCAGAGAGGGCGGTATATTCACGTTCGCCCTGTGCATCTTTATCCCCCATTTGGGTAACAATATCCGCACGGTTGCCATTGAAGTAGTTATTGAAGGTCACAGACCCCATTGCTTCAAACTGCCCTTGTGCCGACGTATCTCTGACATTGCGATGCGTCAGCAGAACCAAATCGTAACCACTACGTTGGAACCACAGGTTTTGCCAGTTGATATTGTTGAAAATAATCTTGTCACCTTGTTTGATATCTTCAACCACATTATCAATCGCACTACCGCTGACCATGAAGCGATTAACACCCATGCCACCTTTGAAGTGATTCTGATATCCGCCCAGTACCAGCAGGTCATCGCCAGCACCGCCATTAATCTGGCTGAACTTAGATACCGCATCAGCAATCAGGTGATCATTGCCTGTACCCCCATTGATCATCGCGTGATAACCCATCAGTTTGATAGCGTTGTTGCCCGCATTGCCGTCAATTCGGTTATAGTTACCAAATACCGTTGCAAAATCGTTACCTTCACCCAAATCTACCCGATTGTTGTTACCAATAGTGACGACGTAATCTTGATCTTCTCCGGCATCAATACGATTAAAGTTGCCGGAAGCCACGATATAATCGCGTCCTTTGCCACCTTCAACCATACCACCTTCACCAAAGACAAACACTTGATCATCCCCCGCTCCCATGTAAGCGTAGTTGATACGTCCGGCCAATACAGCAACGTCATTGCCTGCACCACCAAACATCATGTTTTCACTTCCCATCATGACGCCAGTGTTATTACCTGCACCACCCGCGAAGATATTGGAGGTTCCCACAGAATAGAAGACATCATCACCACGACCGCCCCAGAAGTTATTGTTATCTCCCAGATAAGCGCCGAGATCTTTACCGTCCCCTCCCCAGTTAAAGTTGTAGTTACCCAGTGAAACGTGGATATCGCCATCTCCTTGCAGATGACCACTCTTACGTAAGAAGTCGAAGGTTTTATCCTGCATATTCAACAAATCAGCAGTCAGGTTCTCTTTCAGATTAGCTACCAGAGATTCCATCTCCGTCCGCTTATCCTGATTGAAGAGAGTTGCAAACAGGTTTGGCAGGTTCAGGGAAGTCAATCCAAAGGCACGATCTGTCTGTGGTGCTTTAGTTTCCGCAGCAGATTTATCGCCTTCATCAATGGTGACACGCCCTTCTTGATTTTCATCAGGCGCTTTCGCTTTCAGCCCGTGGCTTTCAGCAAAAGATTTCACGCCGTCAGCCCCCATTTTCAACCCGGCTTTCAGGCTGTTGAGTAACTTGTCCCGATCAGTGAAAGCCTTCAACTGATCACCACTAAATTCACCGATGATTTCCAGCATTTCGCGCAGAATGGCAACGCCATCAACAGGCTGGTTTGAACGGGAGATAATGCCGCCATTCGGGGTGTAATCCACGCCAAAAATATCCGCCAGCGTGGTATCCGCGCTGACACCTACCAGATTTCCTAACAGTTTGTTCTTAATCTGGCGTGGCAAATCCGTTGGGCTAAAAGTAAATGTGGTTTTTGCCATGCCCGTGGAAGTATATTCCTGCGTCATCAGGCCAAACAGTGAACCCAGATTGGTATCCAGAATTGACTGGATATTGTCACCAAACATAAAGTTCCAGTTCCCCGTCGTGACTTGAATATCAGCACCCTGCCCGCCAACAGCAAAGTTGAAAACCAGCTTTTCATTCACCCGACGGAATTTCTCCGCCCGATTAGTTTTACCCATTTCAGGAGTATTGCCATTATCCCCCAACCACTGGTTGTATTTCTTGTTCAGTGTACTTTCGAGATCACTTTTCAGGCCACGGCTGCTACGTTCATTTTGAGAATCGAGATCAATCAGGGTGCTATAATCCACACTACTGGTCAAATCGAGGCCAGACAGATCACTGACATATTTCTTCGCACTTTCCAGTGTCCATTGTTGATCTTGCTTCGCCAGCCAATCCGGTGAATTAAACGATCCGGCAATGTCCTGCAATACACCAGAAATACGGGAAGCGCCATCAAATGGGTTAACCAACGGCGGGGTTGGAATGGATTTTTCCAGCATGACGATCAGATCGTTACTGCGCCCTGCATTGAAACTGACGTTGCGGTTACCCACAAACAGTTGTGCGCCTTCCAATGCCTGATAGCCAGCAATATCAACACTGTGTTTACTGTCACCATTGCCAATATGAACCATGACGTTATTGTCACCAAAAGCCAGAGACTTAAAGCCTCCCGTGCCTACTTTGATGCCCACATTGGTGGTTCCCCAGTTAACGGCTGTGAATTCCCCGTCACCAACTTGTAACTGAATATTGCCGGAATAGCTCAGTTGGTTGTTTGATGATGCCGCCGCTGAATGGTTATCCACCGCATCACGTTGTTTTGGTGCGTGGAATATCTCTGCATTGTCCGCAATAGCACCTTGCGCTTTTGCGCCAACATCTGTTTGCCCTACACGAGACAAGACGATGTCATTTTCAGAGATACCACGGCGGACTCGCTCAGAATGGCTTTCGATCTCACCTTTATCATTCCAACCCAACACAATCTTATTATCCGTGAGTTTATGAACCCACTGATCTTGCGCATCTTTCGTGTATTTGCGACCAACACGGTCTACCGCAACGTCACTGCTGCGCGCCGAGACGGTGGTACGGATACCCTGATTATCCAGTGCCGAAATAAAGCGACGGGCAAAACCTTCACGTTTGTCGTCGCCAATCAAGGAACAACCAACAAGGCTGATATGGTCAGGTGTACCGGCTTGTTTGAAATCAGCACTGAACTTTTTCAGTTTCAAAGCCAGTTCATCTGCGCTGTAACCACTTATGCGCGTATTTTTTTGTGTGATATCGTTTTCATCACGTCCATGCCCAACAATCTGCCAACGTAATTTGCCAGATGGTAATTGTCCAACGTCACCATACACCACACGATATTGACCATTGGCATCAAGCTGAACAATCACGCTGGAATCAGGATGTTTGCTTGCCAGACTTGCCGCTGCTTTTGCTGCAACAGGATCATTTTCAGTCTGGATAATGATCTGACCACTAAAGCGGCTATCGCTACCTTCAGACTGTGGTTTGACTACAATATTTTCCCAAGAATTGACGTCTTGGTTATTCACTTGAGCATGACTTTTTAGCGAGTCGTCACCCAACGGTTTTTTCATTCCGTCAGACGTGTCAATCGCTGTCGAAACGTTGAGAGTGAATTTGCCATTTACCGAGTTAGCAATGACTTTATCGATATTCGACTGCACAAGGTTAGCCGCCTGTTTGAAATTGTTACTTTCAACCTCAACCAGAACTTTTTCACCTTTCTTTGTCGTCACTTCCAGCGTCACGGCATTATCACGGTAATCAACGACACGCCCTGTCACATTTGAAGACAATTTAAAAGCCTTACCCTGTTCTTTCAGCGCGCGCAATACGTACTGTTGCTCACCTGCCCGCGCCTGCTGCCAGACTCCGTCATATTGGGTAATGGTGTCCTTCTCAAATGTATTGTAGTTAACATAGAAACTTTGATTGTCTTCCATGCTGGCTTCATATGTATAACCAAGCTTAGATTTATAGCCCGTTATTATTCCCTTATGGAAAGAGTCCATAAAGCGTTCGAAGTCTTTATAGTTATCAAATGACTTAATACCAAAGTTAGGATCATAGAATGACCAAATGGTTTGATTTTCCCCTTTATGTACAACGACTGCCATAGCATGGTCTTCAGACATAAAGGACATATACGTCGTTTTGTCTACGTCACGCAGTTTCTCCATCACAGACTCATAGCCGGCAATATCGTTACTCAGCGATCGGTCAATCCTGTCTCCCGTTAACCCATTGGCTTTCAATTTCCCGCCATAGGCTTGGTTGGCTTTCTGCCTCATGGATAATGAACCGGACATATCTTGAGTCTGGCTATACTGCATTGACAGCAGGTCTTGAATTGCCGGGCCGATATTTTGGCGGCGATATTGGCTAAGCAATGAAGCTTCAACCGAATGGATATCATTCTTTTTGTTCACGCTGTTGTCATTGTAGGCTTTGACCGCATCTGTCAACCACGACAAATACGCTTTACCGCCACCCAATCCATGCACCCGCTCTTCTATCAGGTAACGGGCGGACAAAGCGAAGCAAACACCTTCCAGAAATTCTTTCGATTCAGCGTGATTTCCATTAGTCAGGAGTACATTGCCTATTTCTGGCACCAGCTTGTCAAGGTTATTGAGCAGTGAGCTTCCCTGAGTGAAATGGAATGAATATTGATCCAACTCTTTTCTGCCTGATTTCGCATCAAAGAGGGTATAAATCATGTTTTCCACTAACCCTGCTTTTACTCTGCCATTTTCACGCTGAGGTTCAGAAAGCGTTGAAACAATCTGTTCAGCATACTGATTCATCAATCGGCCACTGGCCTCATGTCCATAGAAGGTATGCTCCCCGGATATCTGATAACCTGCCACGATAAGTTTAGCGCGCATTCTCTCCCCTGCTTCGCCCAACCCTTCGCTATCAGTCAGCAACATAATTGGTGTCTGTTTCGAGATCCCTTGCAGGTTTTTCTCAACCGAGAACTGACCATTAACCGCTTTCGCCAGAATGCCCGTTAACCCCGCCGGATTTGGCACTTCATGCGCAGTTATCGCTTTGGTCATGCTTGGCATTGGTCTGTCAAGCAACAAGCCAGAAACCGACTGTCCATTACGTTCTGCATAACGGGCAAGATCCGCCGCAACCGCTCCCCCCATTGAGTAACCATGAATGATGATATTTTCTGGCTTGATGCCGCGATCATTGACCAAATAACGGAACATAGTGCGGGCATCCTGATACAGCCCTTTTTCGCTTGGATGACCATCGCTGGAGCCATAACCCCGCATGTTCACCGCCAGCATATCAACACCCTGTTTTTTGTAGTTATCCTGGATGGCACTGGCTTGTTCTTCCGCCGATGAACCGGAACCATGAATGAAAAGCACCACTTTTTTGGCTGTGTTCTGCTCATCCTGATTCTTTTGGGCAGCATTATGGTAATAACCCGTCAAACGCCCGGCGTCACCCTGCAATGTGACTTTATCCGCCGTGCCGTCGGTGGCTGCCGCATCTAATATTATCTGGGTGCTGCTATGCACCTTACGGCGATCTTCTTTTTCACCGTAAAGCTCATCATTCAGGAAACGTGCCAGTGGATTGAGTGGATCTCTGTCACGCGGAGGTGTGCCGTCATTATCAATGGCAACTTTTTCCAGCATCTTCTCTTTATTATCAGAGTGCCCCAACGCCGCCAAATCTTCATCTACAATGCGATTTGTTTTTTTGACGATTTTCTCAGCCTGTGCTTCCTGCAATGCCTGTGCAAAATTGAAAAGCTCTGTTGGCGTCCAAACACCAAATTTGGGTCGCCATGTGTGGCCAATAACTTTATCTGCGCCGCCAGCCTTAAGCACTTTGGCAACAATGCTCGAACAGTTATCGGTCAGCAGTTGATAACGGCCATCCGGGTTCTGACTGATTTTATTCCATTCCGCCTGCATCGCCGCCGCATCCAATCCTGCCAGATTGATACGGAATACGCGCCCTTCATCGCCTTCGCTGGTTTTGAAGTCCCGAGTATTGTTCAGTTCTCGTTCAGCAAACTGACGGATAACATTAGCAATGCGTTTTTCTGTCAGCTCAGGTGATTGCTTGGCAGCCCTGCGCAGAGTTTCAGCAAAGCGTTTGCCCATCTCAAACACATCAATACCACCCTCTTCCAACCGTTTTATGAACGGCCGGGAAAAAGCTTCCGGTATGCCAGCGGATTGCAGTAGGTGAGGATTTTCCAGTACCGTCGTGGCAAACTCGTCGCTGATATCCGCGAATTTGGCATCAACGCCTTTGGCTATCTGAAGCTTTTCAATCAATCGCTTGTGGGCATCATCATGCAAGCCAAATTTATCTTGTTCTTCAGAAGCGACATCCTGCTCCAACGTTTCATTCCGAGTAGCCGGTTGGCTCAGGTCACGCCAACGTATTCTTAAGTCTGGATAGTCTTCGGTAGCGACATCAAAAATATGATTAATGTCGGATGATTTTCCACCTTTCGGCCACCAACTGACGTAGTTTTTCTCATTGAATTCACCAGCATCTTCCGCATTGAGCTGTATGCGCCCCTGCCCAATTTGCAGCGCGGCATGCCCCAATCGGCTATGATCACTCGGTTTCCAGACAAACAAGGTTGCGCTGACCGGAGACAATTGTTGTTCAATTGCCTGATGGATCTTTCTCAAGCCTGAGACATCAATACCCTTACCATCTTTCGACAAGTCACGGGATTGCAAGGTTGCAAAGACATTTTCTGCCACTGATTGACCATATTCTCTGCTCACGGCAGCTTTGATCTGTTCAACCGCTGTTTCTGCGCTCGCTGCTTTCATCGCAATCTGAATATTGGATTTACCACGGGTAACAAAATTCCCTTGTTCATCAATATAAAGATGCTTGGAATCTTTCAGGTTGGCGTTGCTCAATTTGCTGTAGAGATCGCTGAAACTGCCTTTGCCCGCACTTTCCAGCGTCGGCTCCACCAGCACCAATGATTCTTCCATGCGCACATTGATCTGCGACAACAAGTTTTTCAACGCTTGTGTACGTTCTGAATCCGGGTGCCCCAACAAATAACCTTCAACCTGATGACGCAAGTTGGTCAGTTTTTCTACCGCTTCCAAGTCATAATCTTCCCGGGTTTGCAGGAGATTTTCATAGCTTTTAAGGGCATCCAACACATTCTTATAGCTGTCACCGCGAATTTTGCCCTTAACATAAGCAGCGTCTTGCAATTCCGCCGCAGACATTAAGTCTGTTTTCGGTTTATAGTTCCAGCTACCGTCCACTTTTTCAGCCACGATACGGGTACGTCCCTGATCGTGGGAAATAATACGATCTTCCGCCAGATACAATTCCTCAGGCAGTTGGTCGTAATTGTCATAGTTAGCAAGGATAAAACGCTCAACGGCTTTGACTTGAGCTGAATCATCAGGATCTTCCACCATGATCGTCTTGAAGTCGTCACTGTTACTGTCCGGCCACGGACGGACTTCAAAGCTTTCATTATCATCGGACTCACGCACCAGCAAGTTGCGTTCTGTACGCAACCCATAGAATGGCAGTGCTTGGTTCAGCAGGCTGTCAATAGCACTGGTTTTGATATCCAGATTAACCAGCGTAGCAGAGACGGTTTCAGATATATCAACCGCTTTTTGCAACGCATGTTCTTCACCTAGTGCTTTCAGGCCACTCAGATCCAATCCCGAAATTTTCGGCGTATTCCTGACCCACTCGGTCACGGTATCAGTGGATTGGCTAACAGGTTGACTGACAGGTGTTTCGGTATACACAGATGTCAGGGTAGATCCGCCAGAGGCTTTTCTAGTCCGCACACCTGCATTGACCGGCAAGTGAGCCAAGACTTCTCTGAGACTGCCCAGTTCGTTCAGATCTTCACCCAGATATTGCAATTCTTCGCTGAATCCGCCATCAGCCTGAACCGTCGATTCAGGATTAATGTGACTCTTGGATTTTTCTACTTTTTCAATATTTTCAGAGTAGTTGGATTCATAATTCTGACCACGCTGTTCTGCTTTCTGCGCGGCTGCCTTGCCATCACGTTCCGCTTGTTCAGCTTGTTGCTGATAGCGGATGGCTTCGTTTTCCCTGTCTTTGGCTTGAATACGGGCTTCTTCAACATCCTGCTTGGCATGTTGGCGGTTTTGTTCAGCCTTGAGTACACCGACTTCTGATTTGGCAACCGCATCCTTGATATCACCCAGACGCGCTGTGGCCGCTCTTTGAGAATGATCCAATTGGTTTCGCGCAGTTTCGCTGGCTTTGTCCAATTCGGTCTGCACGCGTTCCAACAATCCATCGGCAAACTGATCATGCCATTGTTGACCGGATTCCCCGTGATAGGTGTTATGACTGTCCAGCGCTTCCAGACCTCTGGCTTTCGCCATCAACTCATCTGTTACCGCTTGGGCTTCGTCCTTGATCGCATCGCGTTGCGCCTGTCCATTAGCATTCAGGGCATCCAGATCCGTCGTTTCCAGTTGTGCTTGTGTGCCAGCAATTGCCGCCAGTTGTTTGTCTTTTTCCTGTGCCAGGCGCTGTTTATCCGCTTCCGCCCTTTCTTTATCCTGCAAGGCATTTTGTGAAGCTTTGTCCTGCTGCATATGCTCAGCAATGACTTTATCTGATTTATCAGACAATGAGGTGGCAGAAACATTATCCAGAACATAGCCCAGACCATCATTCAAACCGATCCCAGAAAATTCCAGTCGGTTGCTGCCCGCTTTGGCCTTTAAGGTCAATGCCTTATTTTGCCATTTGACATCACCATTGGCGGCTGCAAAAACAACCTCACCATTCCACCACACTTCCAGCCCGTTATCATCAGAGCAACCCGCACGTCTTGCAAAATCGAACTGAACGGTAATTTCTTCATCCGCGGCCAGATCCTGAATATCCTGATAGATATGTGTGTTACCGCTGACATCAAGCTCACTGACAGTATTACCATGCCCTTCAACACTGAGGCCGTATGCCTGAGCAGAGTGGCTGGCTTCAATGCCATTAGTGGATTTCCAACCCGTCGCACCTTGTTCAAAGTCACCATTGACGATCAGATTGCGTGGCTGGGAAGAAGTGATCCGTCGATCATTGCCAAGTGAATTCTGGATACTTTCCATGTCCGGGGTATCAACGCCCGTTACAGAACCTTTCAGGCTTTCCTGCAAATCAGAAGTGATTTCATCAACTTCTGTCAGCTTAAAGCCATTCAGAGAAGAAACTTCCGGCAAATTAATGGCTCCGCGCCCTTGATGGGTTCCCGATGTATTGGCTTCATCGCCATTGACCAGATAGCTGATCCCCTGACTGCCCGCATGACCTAACAATGTTTGTTTAACATTATCAAACAGCGCATCCAGTTTATTGCTTTGGGTATTGCTTTCTGCCACGGCAAGGCTATAGAAATCACCGTTACCTACCTGAATCGCCACGTTGTTGCGGGCATAAGACGCATTGATATTCAAGCCATCACCCACACGGATGCTGGTATTACCCTTGCCTTTCATAACCGAAACATTCAGGCCGTCACCCACGCGGGTATTGACGTTGAGTTTACCCCAAGCCACATTGACGGAAACGCCATCACCGACTTTGGTATTAACGTTCAGGTCGCCATGAACAGCAGTCACGCTTAACCCGTCACCCACTGTCGTCGTGATGTTGCCCTTGCCTTTGGCTGCCGTGACCTGCATACCATCACCGACTTTGGTGACCACATTGCCTTGGCTCCACAACGCGTTGAAGCTGTCACCATCACCGATTTGGGTTACAAGATTGACATCACCTTTGGCAAGCACAACATTGCGGCCATCCCCCACTTTGGTGATAACGTTAGCTTTACCCCAGGCACCTGTATAATCATCACCATCACCCACATGGGTTAATATGTTAGCCTCCCCCTGAACAACGGTAACTTCCTGACCATCACCCACTTTGGTAATGATGTTCGCATCACCTTTGGCAAAGTTATAGCGAGCACCGTCACCAGCATGGGTCATGATATTGGCTTTGCCCCAAACAGCATTGATGCCCAATCCATCGCCCACTTTGGTGATAATGTTAGCTTCACCTTTCGCAAACCCGACCGTCGTGCCATCACCAACATGCGTCATAATGTTGCCGATTTTGGAAATCAGCAGGCCCACGGTGGTTCCTTCACCCACTTTGGTCAGAATATTGCCTTTGCCAGCCAACAAGGCTGCCGTGGTGCCATCACCGACATGGGTCGCCACATTGGCTTCAGCCGCCGCTACAACGCCCATAAAGTCATTGCCGACTTTCGTTACAATATTGGCTTTACCTAACGCCAGTACCCCCGTCAAACCATTACCGACATGGGTCATAATATTGGCTTTGCCAAACATCGCAGACAGCGTTGTGCCATCACCCACTTTCGTCATGATGTTGGCCGTACCAGCAAACAAACCAATACTGGTTCCTTTTCCGACATGGGTATAAATGTTGGCTTTACCCGCCATTAATGCCGCTGTCAGGTCATCACCCACTTTGGTCAGCACGTTTGCACCGCCAATCATGGCCGCAAAAGTGGAACCATGACCAATCTGAGTAAAGATATTGCCTTTACCAATCATGGCAGAAAGCGCGTCACCGTTACCCACTTTAGTTGCAATGTTGCCTTTGGCGATCATCAACGCAACGCTGGTGCCGTTACCAATGTGGGTGTAAATATTGCCAAATGCCAGCATCAATGCCAGTGCATCGCCGTTGCCGACTTTAGTGAAGATATTCCCTGCACCACCCATCAGCGCCCAGGCATTGCCCATTCCGACATGGGTGAAAATATTACCAACCCCGACCATGGCCGCAATCGTTGTACCATCACCGACTTTGGTGAAGAGGTTGCCTGCCGCGCCCATGATGCCCAGCGTTTGCCCATCACCAACATGAGTCAAGACGTTGCCCAAACCCAACATAATGCCCGTGGTATCACCATGACCGACCTTGGTTAGGATATTGGCGCCACCAAGCATAATACCGGTAGTTTTGCCATCACCAACATGTGTCAGAACATTGGCACCACCGCCCATGATGGCCTGTACATTTCCTTTACCCTTTTTCGTCAGGATATTGGCGCCGCCTAGCATAATACCGACAGTTTTGCCATCACCAATATGGGTCAGGACATTGACACCACCGCCTATGACAGCCTGTACATTCCCTTTACCCTTTCTCGTCAGGATATTGGCACCACCAGCGCCACGAAACTCCGTATTACCAAACTCAGAGCTATGTTCAATAACATTAGCACCGCCAGCACCATAAAAGTAAACATTGCCACGGGTCACGTTGGATTTGATGATATTGCCGCCACCCGCACCTGCATAATGAATATCACCAGAACTGTCACCGCTGCCCGTTGTCGATTTGAACAGATCAAGCTCACTGTATTCATGTAGATCAGGCACACGACCGGATGTTGTGCGCACAGCGTTAACGCGGTAATGAAGATCACTCAGTGAATAGCTACCGGTTCCCATATAGTGGTAACCGTTGGCAAGGGATATATTTTCGTTCGCCAGGTTTGCTGTATGGTTACCTTCCTTATACCAGGGGCGAGCGATATATTGCAGCATTCCTGTTTTTGGATCGTTCCTCAGCTCAACCACCACGACCTTGGTGTATTCACCAAGTTGCTTAGCATAAACATAGGTGTTCGGCGACCGGTTGGATTTTACGGCTTTTACATCAACGGTAGTTCCATCGCGGTAAATGGCATAACCGCCCATTTTCGCGTCTGACAAAGTAATATCTGCTGCGTCAATCTGGACACCATTGCCGTAATTCACCCATTCATTTTCGGTCAGTTTTTTCTCAACCGCATAAATCGTTACCTGTTTCCGTTGTTCAACGGTCAGATTCGATAACGTGTATGCACCGTCAGCACCGACTGAATTAAAGCCACCCTGACCAGAGATATCTTGTTTTTCCAGCCCTTTGAGATGCTTGCCTTCTTTATACCAAGCCGTTGAAAAGTATCTCAGTTTGCCAGTTTCAGGATCATTTCTGAGCTGAACTTTGTTGATTTTAGTGTGAGTCCCATCCTCAAATGCAAACAGGTAAGTGTTTGGTTCCTGAGTCGATTTAAGACCTGTGATCTGATGATCGCTCCCAATCCATGAGCCATTCATAATGGCATTTGTCAGCACAACCTCTTCAGCCTTGGCATATTCCATCCCTTCGCTGCCGAAGTCATTGGCTGCCCCCTTGCGGGTAATTTCGTTATAGGCGCCTGCCCCCGTAAAATAGATATTACCGTGTGCAACATCGGAGTAGAGGCTATTGTACCCACCACCACCTTCAAACCGGACATCTCCCCGGGTTTCAGAGTAGGCGTCATCTGCCTGACGTGTACGTTCAATACGGTTATAAGCACCCGCACCTTTCAGGGTTATGTTGCCAACTTTACCCTTACGAGAGAGATGGTTATATGCTCCACCTCCCGTAAAATCAATATTACCTGTTTCGACTCTGGAGCTGATGACGTTTGCAGCACCCACTCCCTTAAAGGTCACATCTCCCTGAGAGCCCTGATATTTGTCAAACCAGGTCCGATCGATCACATTGCCAGCACCTGCGCCATTAAAGGACAGATTGCCCTGATTGGTTTCATGCCAAAGTGTATTGTATCCGCCAGCCCCATCAAACCTGATATTTCCTTTCAATCCCTTACGGTTCAAGCTGTTATAGACTGATCCACCTGCGTATGTTATATCGCCATAATTACCGGTGTGTGTTATCGACACACCACCCGCTACACCGGCAAAGTTGATACTACCGTTGGCACTTTTATTGATTTCTGCATAGCCGGCCCCCCCTTTTACCGTCAGGTTTCCCGTAGTGTCATTGACCTTAAGATAAGCCGCTCCTGCCTCAACGATATCGTGCCCAGAGCCTGTGTAAACCGTAGCACCAAGTGCCCCTACCTTAATATGATCATCGCCGCCGTAAGCATATATTTGACCACCAATTCCAATGGCGTCGATGACATTATCATCATCATCACCGTAGTAATTCCCCGTAACGAAGAACTCAACACTTCTCCAAAATGGTTTTCCCATATATAGATCTTCTGAGTAAAAGTTAAATCGAAAACCACTGTACCTTGCGGATACAGCGGTCATTTTGAATATCCAGAGTTCCCCTGACTGTGCAGGCTTTTTGCCCTTTCCATGCAGCAAATACCCGACGACGGAGATCGTGGGCAATGCCACGGGCATGTCCGAAAGGCGCAATCATTTCTGGAAAAAAGATATGCTGACCAGAACGCCAGTCTTTCAGCGATATTTCCCGCTCTCCCGCAAGAATCGCTTCCCGACTGCTGTCAGACAAAAAAGCCCAATTACAAAAAGCAACTGGGCGTTTATGTTCATCTTCGTAATAGCAAAACTGATTAAGCTGGAATGATGGCAAGATTCGTTGTTGCCACTCAGCAACCAAATAGCGTCGGTGCAAAGGGGAATGTTGACAAAGCAACATTACCCCACCAATCATTGCCTGTATTTCAGTCGTACTCAGTGTTGCTGATTGATGTGTGATCATCATAAGTGAGCAACCACTTGACTAGGAATGTACTGATATTATTTTGATGTTTCTGAATTGCGTGTTACGCGCTTTTTAGGCTCAATGGATTCTGCAACATCAGTGGATTCTGCAACAACTGCATCAGTTTGTGCCGGTGTCTCAGTTTCATTTATTTCTGGCATAGGTAAAAAACCTGCGGCAATCAGTTTATTGATTTCAGCTTCCATTCTGGGATCTTCAAGCATGTTTTTTACCATGGAAACCATATACATAAAACCAGATGCAGGCATATGAATAGTTTGTTTTAATTGCAATTCCTGATCACTTTCTGCCAATATGCCATTTGCCATTCGATTAGGATCTTGACCAACAAAATAAAGGGAGAACACACCTTTGTTATAATTAACGCTTGAAATGGTTTGAACGAATTTCTCAGACATATCATTATCCATTAAATAAATATTGCTTTAATGTTAAAATATCATTAAAACAAAATGATTAAATCACGAATGAATTCCATATTTATTATGGTTTCATTTATAATTAAACCTCTTTACTAAGAGCGTCACTACAACTGCTTGAACTGCCTTAGTAGTGCAAATTAATCAAAAATAATTTATACAACATTGGAAAGAATGAGTATATAAAAATCTCAAACGCGATTTAAATACAAAATGACAGTAAAGTCCACTATGATAAACCAAGTGATTCACAGGCTATTTTGAACAAAAATATATCCGTTTTCTTGCTAAAATCAATATATAAACGACAAAATGTCTGTTTAGCCGCTACATTTTGTCCCAATTACCAACACTCATATCCCCCTTGATAACAGATAATATCTTTAATCGGATTTATTAAAATTATTTTAACAATAAATACCGCATTGTTTTTCAGGTTATCTCCTCGTTTTAGGGTTTAATTTTTTATTAAAAATATAGATCTACTTTGATGAATGAAATAGAAAAAAAAACAATATCATTAATTAAATTAATAATAATGATATCTAATAGAAATCATCCTGCCGCATCAAATAAAAACTTAAGCGATAATGATGATTACAGCTCTGCTTTAAGTAAACTACAAAAAGAATGTAATATTAAAGTTAAGAATAAATATTCTATAAATAAGAAGTTAGAAGCCATTCCTTTACCCGCCGTTTTATTCGAAAACGACGGACAACCTTTCGTTTTGGCAAAATATGATGAACAACGGGTATTGATCCAAAGACCTCATCAGGAAGCATCTGAGATCTTAGATAAAGCAGAATTTATCAGTCTATGGAGCGGTAAGTGGTTAAAAATAAAACAAAAAAGTAGTCGGTTTAATATTCGTTGGTTTATTCCTGAGTTTGTCAGGCAAAAGAAAAACCTGACGGAGATACTACTATTCTCTTTCGTTTTGCAAATTCTGGCACTTATCTCACCGCTGGTCGTGCAGGTTGTCATGGATAAGGTTCTTGTCCATCAGGCATTTTCCACGCTGGATGTGCTGATTTTCGGGCTGGTGACTGCCGGGTTGATTGAAGTCATCCTGCGGGGGCTGCGCGAATATCAATATGCCCACACTGCCAACCGGATTGACATCAAACTCGGGCTGAAACTGGTTAAGCACCTGTTCGGCCTGCCCTTGCTGTTTTTCAAATCCCGTCAGGTGGGCGCGATTGTAACGCGGGTGCGGGAACTGGAAACGGTGAGGGAGTTTTTAACCGGCTCCATGTTCACACTGTGTATTGATGTCTTGTTCATGTTCGTATTTATTTATGTCATGAGCCTGCTGTCCGGTATGCTGACGCTCATTTTTCTGCTTACCATTCCCTGTTATGCCTTACTTGCATGGTGGGTTACCCCCAAAATTGAACAAGCGGTGGAAAAACAGTTTACTCATGCCGCCATTAATACCTCTTTCTTGACTGAAACAGTCGCGGGTGCCGAAACACTGAAAAGTCTGGCTGCTGAGCCTCGCTTTATCCGCCGTTGGGACAGCCAGACCGAAAAAATGGTCAGCACCAGTTATGATGTACAACAGTGGGACAATCGTTCCAGTCATCTGGTGATGCTGTTACAGAAGGTAACCAGCGCGGTTATTATCTGGCTTGGCGCTTCAGAAGTGCTTTCACTGCACATGACGATTGGTCAACTGATTGCTTTCAATATGATGGTGAGCCATACCCAACAACCTTTATCTAAGCTGGTGCAACTCTGGGGGCAATTTATCCGTTCACGTATCGCCATTGAGAAACTGGGTGATATGCTGAATCTGCCAACAGAGCAACAATCAGGCAACCAACACGTTACATTGCAGGGCGCGATCTCATTTTCCGATATTGTTTTTCGCTACCAACCCGATCTCTCCCCAACCATCAATCATTTCACACTGGATATCCGGGCGGGCGAAACCGTCGGCGTCGTCGGCACTTCCGGCTCTGGGAAAAGCACCCTTGCGCGTTTGCTGCTGCGGCTTTATACCCCGGAAAGCGGGATAATCACGCTGGATGGCATTCCCTTGCAAAACTTCAATATTGAATCAATCAGGCAACAAGTCGGTATCGTGCTGCAAGAAAACTTCCTGTTCAACAAAACAGTGTATGAAAATTTGTCCCAATCATGCCCTGATGCGCCATTATCCACCGTTATTGAAGCAGCAAAGTTAGCAGGGGCACACGATTTTATTCTCAAGCTGCCGATGGGGTATGACACGGTAATCGCAGAAGGAGGGCAATCCTTATCGGGTGGACAACGGCAGCGCTTAGCCATTGCCAGAACCCTGCTGTCAGATCCCAAGATCCTGATCCTTGATGAAGCCACCAGCGCGTTAGATGACGAATCACAAGCCATCATTCAATCCAACATGGCATCCATAGCTCAGGGCAGAACTGTCATTACTATCGCACACCGACTCTCCACAGTGCGTCAATGTGACCGGATTATTGTGTTACACCAGGGCCAAATTACTGAACAAGGTAGTCATGAACAACTTCTGCAACAGGGTAAGCACTATCGAAAACTCTGGCAGTTACAACAAGAACTAAAACAGGAGGAGCCTGCCCATGTTTAAGGCTATCTTGCACAAAGGGATCAAACGGTTCCGTACTCCCGCTCCCCACTATGACTTTTTGCCAACACATCTGGCACTGTCACAACGCCCTCCCTCTCCGTTCGCACGTTATACGGCGATTACCCTGAGCGTTGGTGTGTTGGCCGCCTTACTGTGGGCTTATCTGGGGAAACTGGATGTGCAGGCAACGGCAACCGGCCGCCTGATTGCTTCAGGCCGGTCACAGGTCATTCAGGCTTATGAACAGAGCCGCCTGATTGCCATCCATATTACCAATGGGCAACACGTTGAGAAAGGTACGCCACTGCTGACGCTCAATACACTTGGTGTGAATCAAGATATTGCCCGTTTGCTCGAACAACGCGACTACCTGATTGAAGAAGAAATCCGCTATCAGGCTTTGTTGACGAAGTGTAATCCCAAATCCCTGCCCGCTTTCCAACAACAGCCCGCAGGAAAACAGGAGAAAATCCTGACGCATTATCATCACGAACAGCAGGAGTTCGATTCAATCGTAACCAACATCTACGCGGAAATGGAAGTCAACCTCACTTCCCAAAAAGCGCGGAATAGCGATATACGGTCATTGAGCAATCTACGCGAAAATATCAGCCAGCGTTTGCAGGCTCGAAAGACATTGAGCCAAAAACAGGTCATCAGCAAAGTGGAATATCTGGAACAAGAAAAGGAATTTCTGGAAACAGAAAGGCTGATCGCTCAGCAAAAATCAGAACTCAGTATTCTCCAGACGCAATACAAGAGCCTGGAGGAACGTTTAAAAAGCACCAAAGTGCAAAAAGAGCGGGAATGGTTTGAGAAAAGAAAACAGGCTGAAATTCAATTAGCTGGCTTGAAACAGGAAATCTCTAAAATGTATGAACGAGAAGAACTTGAGATTGTGCGCTCTCCTGTGACGGGAACTGTCCAGCAGTTGAGTGTCCATACTCTTGGCGCCGTTCTACAGTCAGCACAAAGTTTGATGGTGATTGTGCCCGATGAGCATGTACAACTTGCTGAAATTCAGATCCTGAACAAAGATGTGGGTTTCGTTCGTCCGGGACAGCACGTCACGGTCAAAGTCGATGCTTTCCCTTATACCCGCTACGGTACTATCGAAGGCGAGTTACTGAGTATTTCACGGGATTCCACAACCGATGAACGTCTTGGTCTGGTTTTTCCGGCACAAATCAGCCTTAAGCAAAACAATATTATGGTGGATGGAAAACCCGTCGAAATCACGGCAGGCATGTCTATTGTTGCTGAAATCAAGACAGATCAGCGACGAGTGATTGATTATCTGCTCAGCCCAATTCAAGAGTATCAATCAGAAGCCCTGAGGGAAAAATAATCATGATTGACGATTATGCTCTGAATTGTATTGTCTATTTGGGAAAACAGTTCCATAAGGTCGCATCTGTCGAACAACTGCACCATGCACTGGGGCTGGATTCCCTGACGCTGACAGATTCACAACTACGTGAAGCGGCTGATGCCATTGGATTGCACAGTAAATTTGATCGCCTGACACCGGATAGCGTCAGTACATTACCTTTGCCTGCATTAATTGAAATCGATCAGCGTTGGTGGGTACTGTCAGAAATTCACCCTGATGCGTTTACTCTGTTCGATCCGACCAGCGGGAAATGCGAAGTGCGTGCGTGGGTTCAGCCTGCGCACAATGAGAAAGCGCAATCCGATAAGTGCAGCGCTAACCAATATGCTAACCAATATAAAGTGCTGTTGGTGGCAGATAAGACACTGACTAAACAACAGGTTAAATTTGGGCTGAGCTGGTTTTATCCTTCCATTTTCAGGCAAAAAAATCAGTTACGGGATATTTTCCTGTTTGCCATTGTGTTGCAGCTTTTTGCGCTGGCAGCGCCCTTGTTGTTTGAAAATGTCATCGACAAGGTGCTGGTTGGACGAAGTATTGCCAGCCTGCATGTCCTCGGTATGGCGATGCTCGCGCTGGCATTGGCTGAACCACTGTATGGTTTTCTGCGTAATACCGTGTTTGGGCATATGGCCAGCCAGATCAACGCCGAACTTTCCGGCAGGCTTTATCGCCATCTCGTGGGATTGCCCCTGCCTTATTTCAAGCAACGCCAAACAGGGCAAATTATCGCCAGAGTGAGGGAAATGGCGCATATCCGGCAGTTTCTGACCGGCTCTACCCTGATGTTGCTGCTCGACCTGATTTTCATCATTCTGTTTCTGGGCGTCATGTTTCACTACTCTACCCTGCTGACATGGATCGTTATCAGTTCGCTGGTACTCTATTTCCTGCTCTGGGTCGCCGTCGGGCCAATTATTCGGCGCAAAGTAGAAAAAGAGTATGAAGCCGATGCCAATGCCACGAGTTTCCTGACAGAAGCTGTCACGGGTATCGAAACCATCAAAACGACCGCAACCGAAAAACGTTTTTTGCACCAGTGGCAAAAGGCATTGAGCCAGCAGTTGATCCAACGCTTTACGGCTCAGAAAAGCGGACTGGCAGCGGGACAAGGGATCGCCCTTATCCAGAAAGTTGTCGCCGCCTTACTGTTATGGTGGGGAGTCCGGGCTGTGCTTGATGGCAATTTATCTCCCGGTGAATTAATTGCTTTTAATATGCTGGCAGGCCACGTTACCCAACCGATATTACGATTGGCCCAAGTCTGGCAAGATTTTCAACATACCCTGATCGCCCTGCGTCGGGTTGGCGATATTCTGGATGAACCCATGGAAAACAGTAAACAGGGGCTGGCATCGGCACCTGAGCTGGCAGGCCAGATTGAATTCAGGAACATACGCTTCCGCTATCATGCAGATACACCAGAAGTGCTGGCAAATCTGTCACTGGGGATTAAGGCAGGAGAGTTTATCGGCATTACAGGGCCGTCAGGCTCCGGCAAAAGCACGCTGACCCGACTGTTGCAGCGCCTGTATGTACCACAACACGGACAGGTTTTGGTGGATGGCATGGATTTAGCTATCGCCGACCCTGTATCACTGCGCCGTAATATGAGTGTGGTTTTGCAGGAGAGCATTCTGTTTTCCGGCAGCATTGCAGATAACATCCGCTTGTGCAAACCCAATGCCAGTGATGAAGAAGTTTATCAGGCAGCAAACCTAGCGGGTGCCACTGATTTCATCAATGCGTTCCCACAAAAATTCGCTCATCCTGTTGGTGAAAAAGGGAGCAATCTTTCTGGCGGACAACGGCAGCGTATCGCATTGGCGAGGGCGTTGCTGAATGATCCCAGGATCCTGATCCTTGATGAAGCCACTTCCGCACTGGATTATGAATCTGAAGCGGCCATTATGAGCAATATGGATGAAATATGCCGCAACCGAACGGTGATTAGTATCGCCCATCGGCTGAATACTATTCGCCACGCCAATAAAATTTTCGTTTTAGATCAAGGGAAAATCGTTGAATCAGGTTCACATGATGCTCTCGTGCAGCAAGACAGCTTATATGCCCAACTCTGGCATCAACAAACCAAGTGATTTGGTGATTTTTTATGACGCTTTTTACGACGACAAAAAATGAAAATTCATTGAAGACATGAAGCTTATTTCGCCTTAGAATTAATTTCATAACGAAATTAACATAGCATCACAAAATGTTCTTAAGGAAGAGAATATAATTATGAAACAAGTCTCTATTACAGCTTTGGTTTTTTCTCACACATCAGTCACTTCGGTTGCCATGCCGATTGAAATTCTCACCATTGCCGCCAATACCATTGGCGGCCCAATTCCTCATGTCAATATTATTTCTCCAACCCATCAAGGCATGATCGATCAGGGAATAACTAACCAAAGAGTCAATAATACAAATGGCCTGTTTGGGGATTCTGCACCTACTGCCCACGATACTCTCCACAATACCTTCCACAATACTCTTCAAGACGACCAGAAACCCGATATTATTCTGGTCGGCTCACTGGGCTTTCCTGAATGGGAACCACGGCATTGTTCGAGGGAAATCATTGAGTGGCTTAAGGCGATGGATGAAAAACACATTCCTATTGTTTCAATCTGCTCTGGCACTTTTATACTTGCCAAAGCAGGATTATTAAACACAGGTGCAACAATCCACCCTCACTTTTCCACTGAATTCAAAAAAATATTCCCCCATATCCCCTTTTATACCGACGAAAAGATCATCAGTGACAATCACCGTTTTTGCATTTCCAGCGCCTATGGGTGCGGAAGCGCTATGCTGAATATTGTTGAGTTGATCTACGGGCAATATGCCAGAGAACGATGCGCGAAATTCCTGCTAGGTGAAAATGACAATAAAAATTTGTCTGATTCCGCCAGTTTTGCCGCTTATCGCCAACATGCCGATTCGCTGATCCACAAACTACAAGATTGGATGCATGCTTTTCCCTCTGAAATTTTATCCGTTGCCGATTTAGCCAATAAAATTCATCTTTGTGAACGCCAAATGAAACGCCGTTTTAAAATCGCCACAGGGAAAACACCGATTCAATATATTCAACAGATCCGTCTGTCACAGGCTAAATATTGGCTGGAAAAATCACAGAAAACTATCGAAGAAATCAGCCATGAAGTGGGTTATGAGGATACCCGTTATTTCAGAGAGTTATTTAAACGTTGCAATGGATTAACACCAAAAGAGTACCGCCAAAAATATCATCATTGATGAGCATTTTTTGCACTCTCTAAAACGCGAGTACCTTGACCCAACCAGAGATTGAAATACTGCTGTTTCAGGATATCCGAGTTGCTGAGCCTGAAACTGTCTGATGTTGATTTGGGCGGTCGTAGCCTGCGCGTTCAACGCCTGAAAAATGGTTTTTCTACCATTCATCTAAGGGTGCCACGTGAAGTGCAACTTATCCGTCACTGAGTAGGTTTGTCTCCTACCCGCGATGCAGGTAATCCATTTATATAAACGGAATCAGAACCTTGTGCCATCTGGCGAATGCCGTCTTCTTTACTGCAATGATACGAAAGGCGTTTACGACGTAAAGGCTGATTCCGACAATCTCCCCCATCAACCAGTAGCGACACGCGCTCAGCTAAGGTATTATTGCCCGCTATATTATTGGTACACGCCCTTTATCTATTGAATTTATGGCAAAAGAACAAACTGATCGCACCACACTGGATTTGTTCGCAGATGAACGCAGGCCAGGGCGACCTAAAACAAACCCACTGTCCAGAGATGAACAGCTTAGGATTAATAAACGCAACCAGTTGCGACGAGATAAAGTCAAGGGACTGCGTCGAGTGGAATTAAAACTCAACGAAGAGGCAGTCGATGCACTAAATCATCTGGCAAAACAGCGTAATATCAGCCGTAGTGAACTGATTGAACAGATGCTGTTAGCCCAACTGACAGAAAAAAATCACCTTGCCGATTAAAGGCTTTTATTCAACAGCAATAAAGCGGCATCACCACACAAATCTGACAGACTTGTCATGGATGTTTGGTCAAAATAACGCTTTTCATTTTATTAAAACTGACATTTTTCCTGCTGATTTCAGCGTGATGTGTATCGCTTAGATACACAATAAAACAAGAGGTTAACCCATTTTATGGCAATAATAGGTATATTCTTCGGCAGCGATACAGGCAACACAGAGAACATCGCCAAAATGATCCAAGAAAAATTGGGTGGTGCTGATGTTGCTGAAGTCCACGATATTGCCAAAAGCAGCAAGGAAGACATTGAAGCCTTCGATATTCTGCTGCTTGGCATCCCAACCTGGTATTACGGCGAAGCTCAATGCGACTGGGATGATTTTTTCCCGACTTTGGAAGAGATTAACTTCGAAGGGAAACTGGTCGCTCTATTCGGTTGCGGTGATCAGGAAGATTATGCAGAGTATTTCTGTGATGCTATGGGCACCATCCGCGATATTATTGAACCTCGTGGCGCGATTATTGTAGGTCACTGGCCAACCGAAGGGTATCACTTTGAAGCTTCTAAAGGTATGGCTGATGATAACCACTTCATTGGTCTGGCTATTGATGAAGACCGCCAACCAGAATTAACTGATGAGCGCGTTGAAGACTGGGTACAAAAAATTAAGGCTGAAATGAGCCTGTCTGAAATTCTGGGTGCATAAGGGCATTAGCTTCCTTTCACACACTTGCATAATGTGTCATGATATCAGGTCTGGCATGGTTTTCATTTTGAATATCCATGCCTATAATCAACAACGTGAAACAGAATCATGATTCCCTCACGATACCCCTAAGTATCATAAGTTCACTTAACTCAAGTTACAGGACTGAATCCGCATGACCGACAACAATAAAGCATTGAAAAATGCTGGACTTAAAGTAACACTTCCGCGCTTGAAAATTCTGGAAGTGCTACAGGACCCAGAATGCCATCATGTCAGTGCGGAGGATCTCTACAAAAAACTGATTGATATCGGTGAAGAGATTGGCCTCGCCACTGTCTATCGCGTGTTGAACCAGTTCGATGATGCCGGCATTGTCACACGCCACAATTTTGAAGGCGGTAAATCTGTTTTTGAACTCACTCAGCAACACCACCATGACCATCTAATTTGTCTCGATTGTGGTAAAGTCATTGAATTCAGTGACGAATCGATTGAAGAACGCCAGAAAGACATTGCAGAACGCTATGGCATTAAACTTTCAAACCATAGCCTCTACTTATATGGTCACTGTGCTGTTGGTGATTGCCGCAAAGAGGGTTCACTGCATGATGAAAGAGCATAATAAGCAAGCACAATAAAGAAGTGATGAATGTCGTTCGCTTCTTGTGTCTGACTTAGTCTGAATAAACTACTGCCGATTAGCGCGAGCTAATCGGCAGATTGCTTTAGACGTTAAATTTAAGCGTTAAAATTTAACTTCGTCTATCCGGCTAAAACGTTTTCCATCACTACTGACAGAACGAATTTTCACATTACTGCTGACGTAAGGCCGCTGTCTATCATCGTAAATCTGCCATGTTTTTCCATCATCCAGTGAATATTGGATAACAACACCCGGCAACGCAATATTGGCTTCAAATACCCCGGCAACAATTTTTCCTCCCGGAACCGGCAGGCGATAAGCAATATTGAGTTTATCCAGTTTAGTCAGCTCACGCTGCCCCATCAGGTTGGCAAAACGTTCCCAATCACGATTGAGCACATCCGTCTCAACATAATGGGTTATTCCACCTTTATATTCTCTTCCCTGCTGATAATTCAGTTCCCAATTCGCCTGATGCCAGGCTCGTTCCGCCAGCGGTAATAAGCGCGGGTAAATCATATATTCCATCTGTTCATCGGTACGCACGGTTTCACTCCATGATAGCCCTGACATACCATAAGCGCCCGGCCAACGTTTATTGCTATCAGTATTAAAACGGTTGCCATCGCGATCTACCGAGGTTTCCGCATTTTGTGGCATGTTATTTGGGGCAAAGCTGAAGATTTTCGCCTCGTCATTAAACCGGGTCGCCCAATAGTAGCCCCGCTCTTTCGGATGCACTTCATACGGCATATCAATGTAGACATAATCAGGGCTGGAAACGATAACTCGATAATCTTTATTCGCCCAACCATTTACGGTGTCATAACCTCCCCAATAAAGGATATCCCAGAAATTGACCGCAACATGTTTAGTGGCAAAGTCTTTTGCTGACTTGGCGTGTTTCAGACCATCCTGCCATGCCTGCATTGTGTCAATGCCGTGAGAGTTGACGATTTTACTTACTTCAATAGCAAAATAACTGGCAAGCTCATCAACATCTTTGATTACACCCTGCGCGATCATCTTCTGACAAACCTGAGACTTAGCCCACGGCTTATCTTCGATTTTTTTGTTGATAATCCCCTTGCCCGGCACAATTGGTCCGCCTTCATCCTGATATCCGTCACCCAAACGAATATTTTTTGCCTCATCCCCGCCAAAATGCCATGTATTCAACGGTTGCCCGGCTTCTTTGTGCATGGTGACAATTTCGCTAATCACTTTATCGATAAATCGTTTGGAAGAATCCATACATGGATTCAGGTAACTCCGGCGATCATAGAACTGTACGGATGTTGTATTTGAGGTATCGGTCGGATCAAGTAAGCGATATTCATTGGCCTCCTGCTCTTTGCCTTGTGCCATGAGTTTCTTATAACGTGCTTCCATCGATACAACAGCAGCACGGGCATGAGCGGGAATATCAATTTCGGGTATGACTTCTATCTGGCGAGCTTTGGCATAATTCAGAATATCAAGATAATCCTGACGGCTGAAATAGCCGCTACCCATGTTGTTGTTATTCGGCCCTGACCCCAATTGCGGCAACAGGCACTGGGTTTCACTCAAGTCATGGCAACGCTGACTGCCAACCTCTGTCAACTCCGGTAAACCGGGAATTTCCAAACGCCAGCCCTCATCGTCACTCAAATGGAAGTGGAACTTATTCAACTTATAGTTGGACATTTGATCGAGCAGACGTAACACCGCTTCTTTGCTATGAAAATTACGCCCAACATCAAGGAACACGCCACGGTATTCAAACCTCGGCGCATCTTTTGCCGTCAATGTAGCAATCTTCGGCGTACCGTTGGCAGGAAGTAAAGAAAATAGCGATTGCAGACCATAAAATACACCCGATTGATCAAACGCGACAATCTGCGCTCCTTTGGTCGTAATTGCCAACGAATAGGCACCTTTTACCCGCCATGGCCCTGTAAATTGGTTCGCATTGATTTGCGTCGCTATCCGATAGCCGCTATCTGTTAAGTCAATGTCCTGTGCTTTAAAACGCTCTCTGATGACTTTAATAGACTCGCCGCTCAACCCTCCCAGCTCTAATTTCACTCCACGGGATAAATCAACATCCTGTGAATGAATGGAAAGCTCCTTCGGTGTCGGAATTATCTGCCCGCGCAGTTTATCCTCACTGATTTTTGCTACCTGCTGATTTTTTGTGAAGCGATTCTCCGGTGTCATCAGGATATTGTTATCTGTTACGGTGCGCTTCCATTGTTCGCCTTCCAGATCAGATAAAAACTCACTGATGTTTTCAGTATCGGTATTCACCAATACCTTAGGCGTAGCATCGCCGGAGGTTGCATACCAACGCGGCATAAAATCCGTGCTGTAGATCTGCCAGTATTCCCCAATAATCGGCAATACTATCTTTTCATTGGCCTTGATACCTGTAAATTTCTCGCTTGGCTCCAATTTATACAAGTCACCCGTTATATGGGTGATTTTGTATTGATCATTATCCAGTTTCAGAACCTGGCGAATACTATGAAAATAGATCGCCCAATCAGATGATTCTATTACCTGATTGCCATTGCTCAAGGTGATATTAACTCGATTACAGGCAGCCGAATCTGCTCCTATAATGGCGCAGTTTGTACCATGCGAACCAGCCTGATTATCAATGACTTTGAAATTGACTTTTAGCTGGCTCAATGAATCTACGATCTGTTGTGATGTCATTTCCGCATGGGCGTTACCTATAAATCCAACTGCCGTGATGAATGCTGCCAAGGTACGTAATTTTATGGTTTTCATAAATGACCTCGTCCGAATTTCTTATTCTTTTCTCTGGGTAAATAACGTACAGATTTTGCTAGCCAATAACCCTATACAATATGGGACTATAAGGCAATTTTTTAATCAAATTTGAAGGAATCAATTTTCATTACAATGCTTTTATCTGTACTTCCAACGAACCCCACAGCAGCGGATATCACGATAATCACTTTCAAGTTTTAACTCGAAATCTTTTTTCTCTGTAGAAGTAGACGCAACAACATATTTTTTCTGGTTTGAACTATCAAAAAGAAAAGTCTTTGAGATACATCTCAAAAAAATAAATTACAAAGCATACAAGAGACTTGTATTCGGAACTGACTGCGTCCATGATTTAATAATAACCTTTGGTTATTATTTCATAATAAATAATTCCATTGGATATAATTATTCTTTATGTCTTATCCTTATGTCCTATAGGAGGTTTGAATGTTGCCTCATTTCCTGAAGCAGGTTCATAGTTATCCCGACAAAGTCGCAGTCCTCACACCTGAAAAATCGATTAATTATCATACCCTTAAAATGCAAGCAGCGACCGTTGCCGGTTCGCTGCGGTCGTTTGGAATTAGGCATGAAGAGCCTATTGCGATCCTGCTGCCATCAGGCATTGAACAAATCACGAGCCAGCTTGCCATTCTTATGGCTGGCGGAAGTTGCGTGCCTCTCGACCCGAATGTACCTCCAGCGCGCCTAAACGACATGTTAGACGATCTGGATGTGAGATGGACCATTACCGATTCGCCAGACAGCTTCCCACAATTACACACCACACTCGTTTCATTTCCCGATCTTCTTGAAGGGGAAGACTTAACCGAAACCGATAGCGGGATTGCTTGCCTGGCTCCACATCATCGAACCCATGTTCTCTTTACCTCCGGCACGACCGGTAAGCCGAAAGGTGTGCAGATCGAGGAAAAAAGCATCATGCGGGTCGTCGTCGATACGACATATATACATCTCACGCCTGAAGATCGCATTGCCTGCACCTGCAATCCAACATTCGACATCTCACTGTTCGAAATCTGGGGCGCACTCCTCAATGGCGCGACGGCTTTCGTGCCCCCTAAAAAGGATGTGCTGAACATAGAGCATTTTCAAGCCGAACTGGCGAGGCGCAAAATTTCTATCGTCTTTGTTGCGGCAACGCTCTTCAATCTGATCGCGAAAACATACCCTCGGGCATTCCGTGATATTCGCTATCTTGTGATAGGTGCCGAAGCGCTCAATGCCCACACGGTGAAGCTGGTTCTGGAAGCAGGCGCGCCCCCACAACATATTATTAATGGGTATGGCCCAACGGAAAGTACCATATTTGCGCTTTCACACGATATCAATCTGGACGATCTGGTTGGTGGCAGTGTGCCTATCGGACGACCGATCGACCGTACCAGCGCATTTATTTTGGATGATAATCTGGAGCCGCTGGCACCGGGGAATCTGGGACAACTTTATCTCGGTGGTAAAGGACTTTCACGGGGGTACTGGAACCGTAACGAGTTGAATGCTGATCGTTTCGTACATGTCACTATCCCCGGACATTCCCTACCAATGCGGCTTTACAAGACGGGCGATCTCAGTTGGCAGCGTGACGATGGTGTCTTCATGTATTCAGGGCGCATCGACAATCAGGTGAAGATCCGCGGTCATCGTATCGAACTGGAAGAAATCGAAGTTCGGCTTCTAAAAAGCAAGGAGGTTAGTCTGGCTAGGGCCTGCGCTGTCAAGAACGAGGGAGAAGACGATTTTCTTGCCGCATTCGTTGTTCCTCTGTCGCCGGACACTTTCGACCGGGATCGTCTCGCACGGGAATTGAGTGAGTATCTGCCTGCATACATGCAGCCTCGTCTTTTCGTCGTCGAGGATATTCCTATGACACCGCACGGAAAGATAGATCAGCGCAAGCTTATAGCACTGTTCACAAAGCGTGCGCCGTCTGAAGAGCGGCCCGCTGGCTTCAACGATACCGAGTATGAGGTGTATCGCATCTGGAGCAAGATCCTGAACAACAGCGAGATCTCGCTTGACGACAACTTCTTTCAAATGGGAGGCAGTTCCCTGCAAGCGGCTCGTCTTGTGATTGAACTCGCTCATCAGTTTAAACAACACTTCTTGGTACAGACCATTTACGAGGTACCAAGCCTCCGACAACTAGCCAAAATCGTTTCACAAGGCAATTCCCCACAGGCGCTGGATGAAATGGAGGAATGGTTGTGCGACGCGAAACTACCGGACGATATCAAGCCATTAGCGGAGAAACCGCAGGACTGGGCGCATCTTGCCAACGCATCCATTTTTCTGACAGGTGCGACCGGCTTTCTGGGCGCGTTCTTCTTACGTGATCTCCTTACTCTCGGGAATATAAAAGAGAATATAAAAAACGTAGTTTGTCTCGTTCGGGCAAAAGACGATGCCACGGCGTACCAACGTATTGAGGACACCCTTTCCAAATACGGATTGTGGGAGGCTTCGTTCGCCGGGCGCATTAGGGCCGTTACTGGTGACTTGTCTCAACCCAAATTAGGGCTCAGCGACGAACTCCATGATGAATTGGCCAACACGAGCGATGTCGTTTTTCATTTGGCAGCAAATGTCAACTACATCCATCCCTACCGAATGCAGCGCGTCTTCAACATCGACAGCACGCTGAACATTCTTCGTTTCGCCACTCAAGGCAAAGCCAAGGCCGTGCATTACTCATCGACGATTGCAGCATTCGGTCCGGCGGGATTGCTGAATCCCACAACCCGTATCTATGAGAATGATAGCCTCATCCCCTATATCGAGGGCCTGAAATATGATACCGGCTACGCACAGAGCAAATGGGTTGTAGAGCAGCTTATCCGGCAGGCCCGGGAACTTGGCATCCCGTTGTCCGTCTACCGGCCGGGGTTCATTATGGGTGACAGCGTTCACGGCGTCGGCAATCCAAATGATTTCGTCGCACGCCTGATCAGGGGATGTATTGATATTGGTGTTTGTCCGCAACTACCGCGCCAGCGAAAGGAGTTCGTTCCGGTCGATTATGTCAGCGCGGCGATTTTGACTATCGCTACTGACATACAGAATCTAGGTCAGGTTTACCACCTCGTTCCACCACAGATAGAGCAGTCCGTTGACATTGATGGTTTCTTCCGCCTTTTAGAAGAATGTTATGGACATCCGTTGCAGTCACTCCCTTACAACGAATGGCTCTCCAGACTGACCGCCGATCCTCATTTGAACGACAACGCATTGTTGCCCTTGCTACCCATGCTTTCTGAGCGTGTCTACCATCAGTGGACCCGATGGGAGGCTAATGACAATATGCCGATCTATGATACCACGAATACAAATTCAGCCTTGGCTAAGGCATCAACTCCGCTGCATTTTACCCCTATGGGAAAAGAGCTACTCTCAAAATACCTTGCCTATTATCTTCCCAATATAGGCCAATAAAACTCTCAACGACCCGGCAATAGCCGAGTCGTTTTTTCCACAGCGTGCAATTTTTAACGAATGAAAGGGACTTCCTTCCAAAACTTGCATAAGCCCCGTTGTAGCAACAATCCAGATGGACTATGAAGCGTGAAAAGAATCACGCTTTTTTAAGGTGTGGATTAGGCAACCTGACTCACATTATTCCTGTGAGATTTTTGCCCAAGTATCACGCAGACCAACTGTGCGGTTAAATACCAGACTTTCAGCACTTGAGAGGCGGCTATCAGCACAGAAATAACCTTCACGCTCAAACTGATATGTTTTTTCTGGCAGTGCAGTTGCCAACCCAGGCTCTACAAACCCTTTTCGAACCACCAATGATTCCGGGTTGATAGTGGACAGGAAGTCATCTTCCGCCCCAGGATTTGCTACACTGAACAGACGGTCATACAGGTAAAATTCCGCTGGTACACCGTGTGCAGCGCTTACCCAATGAATAACACCCTTAACTTTGCGGCCATCAGCCGGATCTTTATTCAAGGTTTGTTCATCGTATTGGCAATAAATTGTCGTGATATTGCCTTCCGCGTCTTTTTCAACATGTTCAGCTTTAATCACATACGCATTACGCAGACGTACTTCTTTACCCAGAACCAAGCGCTTATACTGACGGTTAGCTTCTTCACGGAAATCTGCGCGATCAATGTACAGTTCACGGCTGAACGGCACTTCACGGCTACCCATTTCTGGCTTGTTTGGATGATTAGGCATGGTCAGAATGACTTCGCCTTCCGGCATGTTCTCAATCACCAGTTTTACCGGATCAAGAACCGCCATGGCGCGCGGTGCATTTTCGTTCAGATCATCACGAATGCAAGATTCCAGCGCCGCCATTTCAACGTTGTTATCCTGTTTAGTCACACCAATGCGGCGGCAGAATTCACGAATAGCAGCAGCAGTATAACCACGACGACGTAAACCAGAGATAGTTGGCATACGTGGATCATCCCAACCATCAACGATGTTTTCTGCCACCAACTGATTCAGTTTACGCTTTGACATCACCGTATATTCCAGATTCAGACGAGAAAATTCGTACTGACGTGGATGGCAATCGATCGTAATGTTATCCAATACCCAGTCATATAAACGACGGTTATCCTGAAATTCCAGTGTACAGATGGAATGGGTGATCCCTTCCAGCGCATCGGAAATGCAGTGTGTGAAATCGTACATCGGATAGATGCACCATTTATTGCCTGACTGATGATGTTCTGCGAACTTAATACGGTAGATAACCGGATCACGCATAACGATAAACGGAGATGCCATATCAATTTTGGCACGCAGACACGCCTTACCTTCAGCAAATTCACCGGCACGCATTTTTTCAAATAAAGCGAGGTTTTCTTCTACGCTGCGATCACGGTAGGGACTGTTTTTACCCAGTTCTTTCAGAGTACCGCGATATTCACGGATTTCTTCTGC
This sequence comes from Xenorhabdus sp. PB62.4, assembly GCF_014467285.1. Taxonomy (NCBI): domain Bacteria; kingdom Pseudomonadati; phylum Pseudomonadota; class Gammaproteobacteria; order Enterobacterales; family Morganellaceae; genus Xenorhabdus; species Xenorhabdus sp. PB62.4. Next base: position 281,510 of record NZ_NKHR01000002.1, read on the forward strand.
ACTCAATTCATCCACATACGCCAATCCTTTGTTGATTAATTCAATGGCGTATTGATAAAGCGTATCGAAATAGTCAGAAGAATAGCGAATATTGCCACTCCACTGGAAACCCAACCATTGTACGTCAGTTTTGATTGACTCAACGTACTCGATATCTTCCTTAACTGGATTTGTATCGTCAAAACGTAGGTTGCACTGTCCCTGATAGTCTTGAGCGATGCCGAAATTCAGGCATATCGACTTGGCATGACCAATATGCAGATAACCGTTAGGTTCAGGCGGAAAGCGGGTATGTACGGAAGTATGTTTCCCCGTTGCCAGATCTTCGTCAATAATCTGACAAATAAAGTTTGTCGGGCGGGCATCTGCCTCACTCATCGTTTTTTTCCTCAATGCAAAAAGCGCTTCAACATAACCCTCTATAATCTATTAAGCTGAACCGAGAAACAATACTTTGTTAGTGGGAAATGGAGAAATGGGTAAAGTTAGCGTGTAACAGCAGGAAAATAGCTCCCATCTTAGCCGATTAAAGAGATCTGATCACACGCAGATCCAGAAAGATCTACAGCCACCTCCTGATAATTCATTACCAGCGGTAAGCTAATTAGAAATTATTTCTGTGTAGCAGGTTGTATAGAGGGTTAGTTGTTGATTATAAAAATTAACATACTTTTTATATATAAAATTATTTAATTTTAATGATTACATGCGTATACCTTAAAGATATCGCCTTCTCTGGCACATAATGAATAGTGCTTTTTATACCTTTCAGCACATCCGCGTAACTGGAAATTTCGCCTTTGCTATTATTACCGCCTCAATATCAGAAGATATCGTACATATCAACAGAGAATGAAAATGAAAAGTTTATCATCAAGCAATAAAAAGATGATTATAGCAATAGTCATTAATGAAAAATATATATCAAATCACTCTACAGATGGGTTTAAGGTCGGAGCGACATCATTTACATTAAAAATGGCTGATTACTTTATTAAACAGCAGGTTTTTGCCGGATTCATTCTCTATAAGCGAGATGAGTCACTATTGGTTCCCAAAATTGAGCAATTAGAAACAAATGAAATAAAGTATATAAAAATTTTCTTTAATTTTTCGATGAATTCAGAAGATATTAAAGAAGCCTTAGATAAGGCCCTGTCAATTCTTTCTACAAACAATAACCATAATTCTAATATTTTTGCTTATTATCAAACAGATACACTTCTCTCCTATCATCCGTCAAACTTCCCATGCGGTGTCACACACCATGGCCCTTTTGTTGAGGACTTCCAGAGAAATTACTCACAAGAAGAAGCTTATCAAGCATTTGAAAATAAAGATAAAGCAGTTCACCTTTATAAACAACAATCCATAGGTATTAATACACTGATTGATAAAGAGTATTTTGTTATACAACACTCTAAACTACAAGGTAATTATCTAATAAGTAAAGGCGTCCATCGAGAAAAAATAAAACAGGTTAATCCACCTATGTTTTCTTGCGAAAATCACGAATGCGGATCATTAGATCCTGATATAAGTCATTTTCTAAAAACGAATAAAGATGAAGTCTTGTTATTCACTGCGGTTGCCAGGTTAGATTACTTTAAAAATATAGAGTTATTAATTAGTGCCTCTATTAACTTATTAGAAAAAGGCATTCCAACAAAAACATTAATCTTAGGTGATGAAGAAAATTATGATGCCAGAAGAGATATATTCTATTCCATGATTCCTCAGGAACATAGAAAATACTTTTTAATTTCACATAAAATACCTCACACGAAACTATTCAGTATTTTTAATGTAATAAAGAAAAAAGCTATTTTTGTCTGTACATCACGTTACGAAACGTTGGGGATTACTCCTTTAGAAGCAGCACTAAATGGCATCTATACCATTGTTCCTGATTTAAGCTCTGTGGAAACTTCAACTTATTTCTCATCGGAAGATAAGTTCAAATATGACATAATATCACTAACGAAAAAAATAATTTCCACATATGATCAAAAATTATTTATATCTGATATACAACAACAAAACCTCAGATCCTTACTGTCAAAAGATATCTTCGAAGAAAGTGTTAACAGAATTTATAACGAAATTTCAACAAGTTGCATATCACCACTTCCTTCCGCTATTTAAATACTGTTTTTAATAAAACGCATAAATAGTTTCACATTAATGAGCACAGCAATGTGCTCATTTTAATTCTTATCAATATCGTTACAACGATCACAATTACTTACTTATCGGTGGCTTTTTCTTATTTTTCAATTAAAAATAAGTCGTGTCAATAATGAAAAGTCTCCAATAATATTTACTACAAATAGGTGAGCACCATGGGTATATTTAGTTACTTACAGCGTTTGGGAAAAGCACTCATGCTCCCGATCGCTTCGCTTCCAATCGCCGCGTTACTACTGCGGCTCGGTCAACCAGACGTATTCAATATCGCTTTTATTGCCAGTGCAGGAGGCGGCATTTTTGACAACCTGCCCCTATTATTTGCACTGGGGATCTCTGTCGGTCTGGCGAAAGATAACAATGGAGCAGCAGCTCTCGCGGGTGTCGTTGGCTTTTTTATTCTGACAAAAGCAACCGCTGTTATTGATCCTAAAATCAATATGTCCTTCTTTGCCGGTATTATTTCAGGGATTGTTGCCGGCCACTGTTATAACCGTTTTTCTGAAACCCAATTACCCGAGTTTTTGGCGTTTTTCGCGGGTAAGCGTTTAGTCCCCATTATAACCGGAATTATTTGCCTCTTCCTTGCATGGGTTTGCGGTCATATCTGGCCATATGTACAACATGGTATTGATAATTTCAGCCTGTTAGTATCAAAAAGTGGGGTGGCAGGATGGTTTACTTATGGCGTTCTTAATCGCTCCCTGATTCCGTTTGGCCTGCACTATATCCTACATTCTGTTTTCTGGTTCAGCTTAGGTGATTGTATAAAAATTACTTATGACTTGGCAGACTCGATGCATAATATCTGTTTGGCTCCTGATGTAGCACGCTCACTCACTCTTGGAGCAGCTATACCCGGAATAGAAGGTTCAAATATCACTCAAATAGCGACTGACCTCTCTCGTGGTGATCTCAATCGTTTCTTTGCGGGTGATCCCAATGCGGGAGTCTATATGACATGGGCCTACCCAATCTTTATGGGTGGATTGCCTGGTGCTGCCTTAGCCATGTATCTGGCTGCGCCAAAAGCGCGTCGTCCTCAAATTGGTGGGATGTTATTTTCCGTCGCGTTAACATCATTCCTGACCGGTATCACTGAACCAATAGAGTTTTCATTCCTGTTCTTAGCACCCGTATTATATGTCTTACATGCAATTCTTACGGGCGTTAGCATGGTAATTACAAACTCTTTAGGCGTCTTGCACGGCTTTGGTTTCTCCGCTAGCCTTATTGACCTTGGATTGAATTGGGGATTAGCAACAAAACCATGGATATTGATCCCTCTCATTATCCTATTCTTTGTTATCTACTTCGTTGTCTTTACCTTCATGATTCGTGTGTTCAACCTGAAAACGATAGGCAGAGAAGAAGAAGATTCTGATAAAGCAACTTCTGCCTCTCAGGATAAAGAAGCAATCACACATTATATCAGTGCTCTCGGTGGAGCTAATAATATTCGCACCGTTGATGCTTGTATCACTCGACTCCGTTTAACGGTAGAAGACAATACCCGATTAGATGAGGCTCAATTGAAGAAATTAGGGGCTAAAGGCGTCTTAAAAATAGGTAAGCAGAGTATCCAAGTTGTCCTCGGACCACAAGCTGAAAACATCGCTGAACAAATCAAAGTTCAGTTGAAACCAAGTTACGCCGATAAAACTGAGTAATTTCTCTCTATAAAGATAAAAAGGAACGTGACTACGTTCCTTTTTATCATCGCAGATATATACCATCTATTTGTTTTAAAACATAAATAATCACAGAAACTTATTTAAAATAATAAAAAAACATACTTTAAAAACCCATATAAAAGTCATTAAATGTGCTAAAAAAGCTAAAAAACTAGCCATAACGACGATCTTATTTTAAAATTGAAAATATCTTTCTGTTTTAAGTGGAACAAAGCCCGTACAGAACAGGTATGATGTGCAATTTTACCCTACCGCTATCACGCATCACGTTGATATTGCTGATATCACATAGACGTGCATAGACTTACATAATTAAATTAACGAATGATTTTTAAGAGGTACTCATGAGGCTGATCCCCCTAACAACAGCAAGTGACGTTGGTCGATGGTCTGCTCACTATATTATTAGTAAAATCAATGAGTTTAATCCAACTACTGAACGTCCTTTCGTACTTGGATTACCTACAGGCAGCACACCACTAACGACTTACAATGAGCTGATATCCCTGTATCAAGCCGAAAAGGTGAGCTTTAAGCACGTTGTGACATTTAATATGGATGAGTATATCGGCCTGCCTGAAAATCATCCTCAAAGCTACCACGCTTTTATGCACCAAAACTTCTTCAATCACATTGATATCCCAACTGAAAATATCAATTTGTTAAACGGAAATGCACCGGATATTGATGCTGAATGCCAGCGTTACGAAAATAAGATCAAATCTTATGGAAAAATCCACTTATTCATGGGAGGAGTCGGTAATGATGGGCACATCGCTTTTAATGAACCCGCATCTTCTCTTTCTTCACGCACGCGCATCAAAACACTGACCATTGAAACCCGGACAGCCAATTCCCGTTTTTTCAACAATGATGTGGAGCAAGTCCCCAAATACGCATTAACCGTTGGTGTTGGCACGTTAATGGATGCCGAGGAAATCATGATCCTGGCAACCGGAATGAATAAAGCACAAGCTCTACAAGCTGCCATAGAAGGGAATATCAATCATATGTGGACAGTCAGTTGCCTCCAGACGCATCCAAAATCTCTTATCGTTTGTGATGAACCTGCAACGATGGAACTGAAAGTGAAAACAGTGAAGTATTTTCGCCAACTGGAAACCGACATTATCAATGAATTTGCCAGCTAAACTTATTTAGTCAAAGTGTAGGAAACCAATATGTACGCATTAATCAACGGCATCATTTATACCGGATATGACAGGCTTGATAACCACGCGGTTATCATTGCGGACGGTTTGATTAAACAGGTTTGTCCGGTAAATGAATTGCCAGAAGAGATTGAGAAACACGACTTACACGGCGCGAATCTTACCCCCGGATTTATTGACCTACAAGTCAATGGTTGTGGTGGCGTTCAATTTAATGATCAATTGGACAATATTTCAGAAGATACTCTGCATACCATGCAGAAAACTAATCAGCTTTACGGTTGTACCAGCTTCCTCCCTACCCTCATCACCAGCCCCGATGAGTTGATGATAAAAGCCATTGAAGTGATGCGCTCCTACCTGAAAAAAAATCCCAATCAGGCACTGGGGCTACATCTGGAAGGGCCTTATCTGAACCCAATCAAAAAAGGGACTCATAATAGCGCCTATATCCGTAAGCCAACACCGGAAATGGTCAATTACCTATGCCTTAACGCGGATGTCATCACTAAGATTACCCTCGCCCCCGAAATGGTGGAGAGCAAATATATTCGGCAGTTAGCCGAAGCAGGTATTGTTATTTCTGCCGGTCATTCCAATGCGACTTATGAAGAAGCGCGTCATGGTTTCCAAAATGGCATTACCTTCTCTACTCACTTATATAATGCTATGCCCGCCATTTCTGGTCGCCAGCCGGGGTTAATCAGCGCCATTTATGATTCATCAGAAGTCTATGCCGGCATTATCTGTGATGGAATGCATGTATCATGGCCAAATATCCGCAATTCCAAGCGATTGAAAAATGAAAAACTCATTTTGGTAACAGATGCCATCGTTCCTGCCGGGTTAACTACCGAAGATATGAAGCAATTTACCTTTGCCAATAAAACAATATATTATCGAAATGGCTTATGTGTTGATGAAAATGGAACACTAAGCGGCTCATCAGTCACAATGATTGATAGCGTCAAAAATAGTGTTGAACATGTTGGTATTGCTTTGGATGAAACGTTGCGGATGGTAACGCTTTACCCAGCTCGAGCAATCGGTGTTGATAAATACCTCGGCACGATTGAACCCGGCAAGGTAGCGAATCTGACCGCATTTACTCACGATTTCAAAATCAGCAAAACCATTATTAACGGAAATGAAGTCAAACTATCGTGAGTATCAAGATTGATGAGTAATGAAAGCGTACAAAAGCAAATCGGCAATATTGATCTAGTCAAGCAGCTAAATGGAGCTGTGGTCTATCGGCTAATTGATCAGCATGGGCCAATATCACGCATTCAAATTGCAGAAGAAAGCCAACTTGCCCCCGCCAGCGTAACAAAAATTACTCGTCAGCTATTGGAACGCGGCTTGATAAAAGAAGTCGAACACCAAGCCTCCACTGGAGGAAGGCGTGCAATTTCCATTATCACCGAAAGCCGCCATTTCCATACGATTGGAATTCGACTTGGGCGCCATGATGCAACTTTGGCGCTGTTTGACATGAGTGGTAAAACGCTGGCAGAAGAGCGCTATCCTGTACCAGAGAATACTCAGCAGGACGTTGAGAAGCGGATTATTTCCACCATCGAGAATTTCATCGATAAAAATCAGCGTCGGCTGCGTGAGTTGATCGCAATCTCGGTGATTCTTCCAGGCTTGGTTGACCCGGATGAAGGTGTTATCCGTTATATGCCGCATATTAAGGTAGATAACTGGCCTCTGGTGAAAAATATAAAGGATCATTTCAATACCTTCTGTTTTATTGGGCATGATATTCGCAGCCTCGCATTAGCTGAAAATTACTTTGGGGCAACTCGTGATTGTGAGGACTCCATTCTAGTACGCATCCATCGAGGGACGGGTGCTGGTGTCATCGTTAACAACAATATCCTGCTCAATAAACGTGGCAATATGGGCGAGATAGGGCATATTCAAATCGAGCCGTTGGGTGAACGCTGTCATTGCGGTAATTTTGGCTGTCTGGAAACTATCGCTTCTAACTCAGCAATAGAAGCCAGAGTACAGCATCAGTTGCGTCAAGGCTTTCCAAGCCAGCTCACCCTGAATAACTGCAACATTCACGCCATTTGCCTCGCGGCCAATACAGGTGACCCGTTGGCTACAGAAGTTATCAGGCAAGTAGGACATTATCTTGGCAAAGCCATTTCTATCGCGATTAACTTATTTAATCCTCAGAAAGTCGTTATTGCAGGAGAAATAACCGAAGCAGAGCAAGTTTTGCTTCCAGCTATACAGAGTTGTATCAATACACAAGTATTACAAGCATTTCGTGAAGATCTTCCTGTTGTCGTTTCCGAGCTAAATCACTGCTCTGCTATTGGCGCATTTGCGCTAACAAAACGCGCTATGCTTAATGGTGTACTGTTACAACATCTTCTTGGGGGATAACATCAGCTATTCTTGTCGGTAAAGTCAGCAAAATGATTATAAGACAAACAAATGAACGCCTTTGTGCATATTTCTTTAAAAAAGCAGTTGACGCATCTCTCTGATATACGCATAATTCGCCCCGCACCGCCGATGAAGGCAAAGCGAAAGATGGCTACGTAGCTCAGCTGGTTAGAGCACAGCACTCATAATGCTGGGGTCACAGGTTCGATTCCCGTCGTAGCCACCATCTTTGCGGGAGTGGCGAAATTGGTAGACGCACCAGATTTAGGTTCTGGCGCCGCAAGGTGTGCGAGTTCAAGTCTCGCCTCCCGCACCATTTTCTTTATCGGTTTGTACTTAAAATTTTTTTATTGACGATTTTAAGTTTTAGTGTGTTGTTTCAGGTGGGGTATCGCCAAGCGGTAAGGCACCAGGTTTTGATCCTGGCATCCCCTGGTTCGAATCCAGGTACCCCAGCCATACAGCTGAAACAGCAGATGGCTAAAACGATGCAGCGTTGAATTAAAATAGCTTGAGAACAATAAAGGTCGCAGTGGTAACACTCAGATGGGGTATCGCCAAGCGGTAAGGCACCAGGTTTTGATCCTGGCATACCCTGGTTCGAATCCAGGTACCCCAGCCATTTCACTGAACGTTATCACAAATCTTACGATTATCGTAAATGGCTACGTAGCTCAGCTGGTTAGAGCACAGCACTCATAATGCTGGGGTCACAGGTTCGATTCCCGTCGTAGCCACCATTCATTTTCAAATCCAATTGGGGTATCGCCAAGCGGTAAGGCACCGGATTCTGATTCCGGCATTCCCAGGTTCGAATCCTGGTACCCCAGCCATGTTGCTGAAAATTACCATAAATTTTACGATTATTGTAAACGGCTACGTAGCTCAGCTGGTTAGAGCACAGCACTCATAATGCTGGGGTCACAGGTTCGATTCCCGTCGTAGCCACCATTCATTTTCAAATCCAATTGGGGTATCGCCAAGCGGTAAGGCACCAGGTTTTGATCCTGGCATTCCCTGGTTCGAATCCAGGTACCCCAGCCATATCTGTTAATATGTTTGTGAAATAACCCGCTCCACCTCATTCCTCCGATAAAAGATGTAGCTCAATAACAATAAGATCTTTTGATATCACAAAAAACGCCAAATTTTTCATAGGCGGGTTTATATGTTTGCTTAATATTAAGCTGCTTTATCTTTTTTCTTACCCTTCTTAGTCAACTTACTCTTTTCGTTTTTTGAAACCATTTTGCGATGAAATTCTTTTAAGATCCGTTTTTTTTCACAGTCAGCAAAACGATTTAAAACCTGCCGAATTAATGGCTGATAACCAAGGCCGTTGAGTTCAGCAATAAGTTTTAAATCTTCAATCAAAGACTTATTCAGCCTTATAGATATAGGTTGTAACTCAAGTTCTTCGTTAATTAGTTCTTCTGTTATATCTTCAGATACCTTGACGTGAGCCTCGCTGCAACCAAGCTCGCGACTATCCCAAGCTTCATCAGTTGAAGCTATAAGGTCACTTTTTTGCTTATCACTTTGCTTGCTCATTTTTTCAGTTCCTGTTTATAAACCATATTTATTGTAAATTCTAAGTTCTTCATAATCGGGAGCGTATGCAGTTCTGATTGCAATACCTTTATCAGGATAAAACACAAATACTATTTTCAGTTTCATTCCATAATCGGTCTCTGATATGAACCACTTTGTTGGTGGGTCGGATCTGTTATCTTCCCTTGTATCCTCAAGAAATCTTCCAACCCTATTAGAGAAACACTGCAGTATATCTTCTTCATTCACTGGGGGTGTCTTGTTTGATAATTTCTGTCTAACCTTAGACGAAATAAGAAGCTTCATGTCCAATAATAGCCTTCTTTTAACAGGTGGATAGTCAACTGATATTTGTATATACAAAATATGACTTCACACAGTAGAAGACAATACTGAATCACGTAATGATAACTTAAAAAGCCACTTAAATACACTGAAGAGAAGATATACAAAAATCACAATTTTTGTATATACAACAAGTAAAAGAGGAATACAAAACAGTATGTAACAGAAGCCATCCGTGGCTTCTAACTAGAAGAGACAATAACCATTGCTATGGTTTGTAAAAATAAACACCACTCACAAGCCCAAAGCATATTTCAGTGCGAGATTTTTCATAACACCTGAACGTTGTGCCGCCATCAGTGCCAAATTGCGCACCGTTTTCAGTCCCGGCAAATCACTGCTGAATGCAGTGTGGAAAAGATCCATCCCTGCTTGCATCACTAAATTATCCGGCATCCTACGGCGCTGATAACGCATCAAAATTGCCTGAGAATGCCAATCTTCCAGCAATTCTTTGGCATTAGTCAGTACATTGAGCAAAACATCAACATCTCTATATCCCAAATTCACTCCCTGCCCTGCCAGCGGGTTAATGGTATGAGCTGCATCACCCAGTAACACCAATCCATCTTGCACATAATGGCTGGCATGATGGCGAACCAAAGGAAATGAGCCTGCTGCAATCGGAGCGACTTTACCCAAACGGGCAGGAAATGCCTTAGCAATTTCTCGCTCAAGTTGTACCATCGTCGTTGATTGCAATTGACGAATACGTGCAGGGGAATCATACCAAACCAATGAAGCCCACTGATCAAACAGCGGCAAGAAAGCTCTGGGACCAGAAGGAAAAAACTGCTGCCATGTTATATCTTGTTGGGGTTGCTCAGTCTTAACCGTTATCAACATACACGACTGCCGATACTGCCATCCTTTGCTGCCAATATTTGCCAATTGACGAACTTGAGAGCGGGCGCCATCTGCACCAATAATCAGATGTGCATCAATTTCCGTCCCCTCTGCCAACATTACCCGCCATGTTTTATCCTCACGTTGACGCTGCATCGATTTCAGAACCGTAGGACAAAACAGTGTTAGGTTTGGATAACGTTCAAATTCCTGCCACAGAGCCAATTGCAAGATACGGTTTTCCACCATATAGCCCAACTCCGGCAATCCAAGGCTGTTGGCATCGAAAGTTACATTGGAATCATTCTGTTCCCACGTTTCCAATTTGCGATAAGGGGCACTGCGCATCTGTAATACATTTTTCCACGCTCCCAATTGCTTCAATAAATCCACGGAAGCACAGCTAATCGCAGATACGCGAATATCAGGTTCACTGCCTGCATCGTAAGGCGCTGGTGGCTGGTGTTCCAATAGCGCAACGCGCCAGCCTTCCTGTGCCAATCCCAATGCTGTCGCGGCGCCAATCATGCCAGCACCCACGACAAGGATATCGAATTTTTGTTGTGGATTATTCATACTTATCACGTGATTAACTTGTTGATTAAAATAGTGTACCGGAATTTTCCCTTTCCGGCTGTGAATATCCGGTATTACAGTCTGGTCACTCGTGCCTCAAATGACTACAATAGCCAACAATATTATGCTAAATACACTATGTGCAATACATTGCGCTTTTCAGTGTTGAAGCATCATTCCACTGGAAACACCGGATACACAAAATGTCGACGATAAAAAAACTGTACATCAAAACCTGGGGCTGTCAGATGAATGAATACGATTCATCCAAGATGGCCGACCTGCTGGAAACCACTCACGGTTATCAGTTAACCGATGTCGCCGAAGAAGCAGATATCTTACTCCTGAATACTTGTTCAATCCGTGAAAAAGCTCAGGAAAAAGTCTTTCACCAACTTGGTCGCTGGAAAGGCTTAAAAGACAAAAACCCTGAGATCATTATTGGCGTGGGTGGATGCGTAGCCTCTCAGGAAGGAGATTTTATTCGCCAGCGTGCGCCTAGTGTCGATATTATCTTTGGGCCGCAGACTCTGCATCGTCTGCCTGAAATGATTAACCATGTCAAAGGCACCCGCAGTCCGGTCGTTGATATCAGTTTTCCTGAGATAGAAAAATTCGACCGTCTGCCAGAGCCTCGTGCAGAAGGCCCAACCGCTTTTGTTTCCATTATGGAAGGCTGTAACAAGTACTGCACATTCTGTGTCGTTCCTTACACCCGTGGAGAAGAAGTCAGCCGTCCTTGTGACGATATTCTGTTTGAAATTGCTCAACTTGCTGCACAGGGCGTGCGTGAAGTTAACCTGCTTGGTCAAAACGTCAATGCCTATCGTGGTGCAACGTTTGATGGAGATATCTGCACATTTGCAGAACTGTTGCGTTTGGTTGCGGCTATCGATGGTATCGACCGTATCCGCTTTACCACCAGCCATCCAATTGAATTCACTGATGATATCATTGCAGTTTACGAGGATACGCCAGAGTTGGTCAGCTTCCTGCATCTGCCAGTCCAGAGTGGTTCTGATCGCATCCTGACGATGATGAAACGTGCCCATACTGCGCTGGAATACAAAGGTATTATTCGCCGTCTGCGTAAGGCTCGTCCTGATATTCTGATTAGTTCTGACTTTATCATCGGTTTCCCAGGAGAAACACAGGATGATTTCGAAAAAACCATGAAACTGATCGCCGATGTTAATTTCGACATGAGTTTCAGCTTTGTCTACTCAGCACGCCCAGGAACCCCTGCGGCCGATCTGCCTGATGACGTAAGTGAAGAAGAGAAAAAACAGCGTCTGTACTTACTCCAACAACGTATTAACCAACAAGCCATGAGCTTCAGCCGTGCAATGCTTGGCAGTACACAGCGTATTCTCGTTGAAGGCCCATCCCGCAAAAATATCATGGAGCTTTCCGGCCGTACTGAGAATAACCGTGTGGTTAACTTTGAAGGTGCGCCTGACATGATTGGCAAATTCGTTGATGTCGAGATTGTTGACGTATACGCCAATTCCCTGCGAGGTAAAGTTATCCGCACGGAAGATGAGATGGATCTTCGTATCCATGAGTCACCTGAATCAGTCATTGCCCGTACACGCAAGGAAGATGAACTCGGCGTTGGCTTTTATCAGCCTTAACAGGCCCTAACATAGAGATAATCAGTGACACAAATCAACCCACAAGTAGCAACACAAGAAATTTTTCTGGAACCCGCAGACAATCAACGTCTAATGAGCCTGTGTGGACCACTTGATGACAATCTGAAACAACTTGAGCGCCGTTTGGGTATCGAAATCAACCGTCGCGATAATCGTTTCAAACTGGTAGGTAAGCCACTGTGTGTGAATGCCGCAGCGGGTATCCTGCGTCATCTTTATGTCGAAACCGCCCCTGTACGCGGCATGATACCGGATCTTGAGCCTGAGCAGGTTCATCTGGCTATCACCGAAAGCCGTATACTGGAACAGGTAGCAGAAAGTGTGCCTGAATACGGCAAGGCCGTGAATATCAAAACCAAACGGGGTGTTGTAAAGCCCCGTACTCCCAATCAGGCGCAATATATTGCCAATATCCTTGACCACGATATCACGTTCGGGATTGGACCGGCGGGAACAGGGAAAACTTATTTGGCTGTCGCTGCTGCTGTTGATGCACTGGAGCGTCAGGAAATCCGTCGTATTCTGCTGACCCGTCCTGCGGTTGAAGCCGGAGAAAAATTGGGTTTCCTGCCCGGTGACCTGAGCCAGAAAGTCGATCCTTATCTGCGCCCGCTTTATGATGCCCTGTTTGAGATGCTGGGATTTGAAAAAGTTGAGAAGCTGATCGAAAGAAACGTTATTGAAGTGGCTCCACTAGCTTATATGCGTGGACGTACCCTCAATGACGCCTTTATTATTCTCGACGAAAGCCAGAATACGACCATCGAACAGATGAAAATGTTTTTAACCCGTATTGGTTTTAATTCCAAGGCGGTTATTACTGGTGACGTGACTCAGATTGACCTGCCAAGAGGGCAGAAATCAGGTCTGAGCCATGCGGTAGAAGTTTTATCTGATGTTGATGAACTGAGCTTTAACTTCTTACATAGTGAAGACGTTGTCCGCCATCCGGTAGTTGCAAAAGTTGTTATCGCCTATGAAGCATGGGAAGCCGGAGAGCAAGAGCGTAAAAAAGCGCTTAATGAAAAACGCAAACAGGAAGCACAATGAGTTCAGTCATATTAGATTTGCAAATTGCATGTGAAAATCCAGAAGGGCTTCCTGATGAAGCCCTGTTCCAACGCTGGTTGGAAGGTGTTCTGCCACAATTTCAAACGGAAAGTGAAGTGACCATTCGTTTGGTCGATGAGGCAGAAAGCCACGATTTAAACCTCACTTATCGCGGGAAAGATAAACCAACCAATGTGCTATCCTTCCCATTTGAAGCACCACCTGAAGTTGAGTTACCCTTGCTCGGTGATTTAATCATCTGCCGTCAAGTTGTTGAAAAAGAGGCAGAAGAGCAACAAAAAACTGTCGAGGAACACTGGGCACATATGGTGGTTCACGGCAGCCTTCATCTTCTGGGATATGACCATATCGAAGACAATGAAGCAGAGGAAATGGAATCTCTGGAAACAGAAATTCTGGAAAAAATGGGTTATCCTGATCCCTATCTCATGGAAAAAGAATAACCATGACCGACATTTTTATGTTAAACATTACATTCTACGATTTATTAATGGGGAATTTTCATTAAAACGCCATGAGCGACGACCATCCTTCAAGTAACGATAGCCCTGGCCCTAAGAAAGGCTTCTTTGCGCTTCTTAATCAGCTTTTTCACGGTGAGCCGAAAAACCGTGATGATTTGGTTGAACTGATCCGTGATTCAGAGCAGAACGACCTGATCGATCCCGATACCCGAGAGATGCTCGAAGGGGTAATGGATATTGCTGACCAACGTGTGCGGGATATTATGATCCCACGCTCACAGATCGTTACCTTAAAACGCAATCAATCTCTGGACGAATGTCTGGATGTTATTATCGATTCGGCCCATTCACGCTTTCCTGTCATCAGTGAAGACAAGGATCACATTGAAGGCATATTAATGGCGAAAGATTTACTGCCATTCATGCGTTCGAATACAGAGCCTTTCAGCATTGATAAAGTGCTTCGTCAAGCTGTTGTTGTACCGGAAAGTAAACGTGTTGACCGTCTGCTGAAAGAATTCCGTTCTCAACGTTATCATATGGCGATTGTGATCGATGAATTTGGCGGTGTTTCTGGTCTGGTCACAATTGAAGATATTCTTGAACTGATTGTTGGTGAAATAGAAGACGAATACGATGATGATGAAGATAACGATATTCGTGCGTTAAGCCGACACTCCTATTCAGTTCGGGCATTGACTCAAATTGAAGATTTTAACGAGGTTTTCGGTACCAATTTCAGCGATGAAGAGGTTGATACCATTGGCGGGCTAGTTATGCAGGCATTCGGGCATCTGCCTTCCCGTGGAGAATCTATTGTCATTAGTGGCTATCTTTTCAAAGTAGCAATGTCTGATAGCCGTAAGATCATTCAGGTTCATGTAAAAATACCGGATGATGCTGAAGTTCCTAGCCTTGATAAACAATAATAGGATCTGGATGAACAAAGCCTCATTAATGAACTGCCAGCGGCTACGTGCTGTGCTGGCACTTCTTTTCGGAGCCAGTGGAACACTGGCTTTTTCACCTTTTGATTTCTGGCCTGCTGCTCTCATTTCTCTTTTCGGCCTGCAAATTCTCACCTTAAACAGAACCAGCCGTCAGGCTTTCTTTATTGGTTTATGTTGGGGATTTGGCTTATTTGGCAGCGGTGCAAATTGGGTTTATGTCAGTATTGCCGATTTTGGAGGCATGCCAACCGCCATCAATATTTTTTTGGTACTCCTGCTATCAGCCTATCTTGCCCTTTATCCTGCATTATTTGCCGGCTTACTGAACCGGTTTTTTCCAACTTCCGGTGGCATCAGGCTGGTTATTGCCAGCCCTGCGCTTTGGCAATTAACAGAATTCTTACGTGGCTGGGTATTAACCGGGTTTCCTTGGTTACAATTCGGCTACAGTCAAATTGATGGCCCAATGAAAGCCGTTGCGCCTATTCTGGGTGTGGAAGGCATTACCTTCCTGCTTATGATGATTAGCGGGTTACTGGTTTTTGCTACTGTTCATAAAAAGCTATCATCGGCCATCATTGCCATTATCTTGCTGCTACTGCCATGGCCAATGAGACATTATCAGTGGTATACCCTGCAACCTGAAAAAGCCACTAATATCGCATTGGTTCAAGGCAATATTCCCCAAGCTATAAAGTGGGATCCTGCTGCTCTTGGGAAAACGTTGGATATTTATCTGGATAATAGCCGCCCTTTCATTGGCAAGGCGCCTATCATCATTTGGCCTGAATCTGCTATCCCAGATACTGAGTACAACCAAAGGGATTTTCTGACCGAACTGGATACCTCACTGAGGGAACACAATACCAGCTTAATTACCGGTATTGTTGATGCCCGACCCACGCTGGAAGGTTATAAATTTTACAACAGCATTATCGTATTGGGTGATAAAACACCTTACCAATACCCAGCTCCTACTCGTTACGACAAACATCACCTTGTACCATTTGGTGAATTTGTCCCGTTGGAATCAGTATTGCGCCCATTGGCCCCCTTCTTCAATTTGCCAATGTCTTCTTTTAGCCGTGGTGATTACACTCAGCCACAGCTTTCCGTTGCAGGGCACAATATTACTGCTGCTATCTGCTATGAAATTATTTTGGGTGAACAGGTACGTGATAACTTCAAGCCTGACACAGAATTTTTGCTCACCGTTTCTAATGATGCCTGGTTTGGGCGTTCCATTGGCCCGTGGCAACACTTCCAGATGGCTCGGATGCGCGCCCTTGAACTGGCTCGCCCTCTGTTAAGAGGAACAAATAATGGTGTTACAGCAGTGATCAGCCCAAATGGCTCAATTCAAGCTGAAATCCCACAATTTACCCGGCAGGTATTAGAGGCCAAAGTTACACCCGCAACAGGAGTAACGCCTTATTTTCGCTTCGGAAATTGGCCGATATGGGGAATCAGTGCACTGTTTTTCATTTTTGCTTTTATGAAAAAACGTAATTTCTCATAAATGATAAGATGTTATTAATTAAGAATCAGGGCATAAAATATGCCCTGATTTTATAATTTTTATCTCACTCCACAGACAACTTCAGTAACCCCTCTTAACCCTCGCTTTTATCACCGATGTAACGCAAATTTACAACATATATAACCAGCTTTATAACACATAAACAGAATATTGCGCCAAATAGTTCAAAGTGTGAACAGTATTCGATATTATTCACTTTCTAACCACGCATAAATGAAATTGTTTATTTATAGTGCGAGGCAGGTCGCGAAATGAAAACATTGTAGTTTCAAAAAAGTAACATTATGAATTATTTTTTTACAGCATATAAACAAAACAATTCGGAAAATCGTTTCTACAAACAATTTTATTCATCTAGGTAAAAACAGAATCATCTGTAAGAAAGTGTAATTTCACGAAAAATAGCCAGATATAGGAGCTGTATATGCGTAAGTTGATGTTAACTATGATGTTACTTAGCGCGGTTGGGGCTGCTCATGCTGAGGAATTGACTGGTACACTGAAAAAAATCAAAGATAATGGTATTATCGTGGTTGGACACAGAGAATCTTCTGTCCCATTCTCTTACTACGATAATCAGCAAAACGTCGTTGGTTATTCTCAAGATTATTCCAATTTGATCGTCGATGCTGTTAAGAAAAAACTGGATATGCCTAACCTACAGGTCAAGCTGATCCCGATTACCTCCCAGAACCGCATTCCCCTGTTACAAAACGGAACATTCGATTTTGAATGTGGGTCTACAACTAACAATTATGAGCGACAGAAGCAAGCAGCATTCTCCAACACTATCTTTGCCGTCGGTACTCGCCTGTTGACTAAAAAAGATTCTGGCATCAAAGGGTTTGATGATCTGGCAGGAAAAAATGTTGTCGTGACTTCTGGCACAACCTCTGAAATTTTGTTGAATAAACTCAATGATGAGAAGCAAATGAAAATGCGCATCATCAGTGCCAAAGACCATGGCGATTCATTCCGCACTCTGGAATCAGGCCGTGCCGTTGCTTTTATGATGGACGATGCTTTGCTCGCGGGCGAACGTGCAAAAGCGAAGAAACCGGATCAATGGATCATTGTTGGCAAGGCGCAATCAGAAGAAGCCTATGGCTGTATGCTGCGCAAAGATGATCCTCAATTCAAGAAATTGATTGATGACGTCATTGTTAAAGTACAGACCTCCGGTGAGGCAGAAAAAATGTTTGATCGCTGGTTCAAAGAGCCAATTCCACCCAAAAACCTGAACATGAACTTCTCCATGTCAGATGAAATGAGAGCTTTGTTTAAGTCACCAAACGATAAGGTGTTGAACTAATTAAGGAACTAAAAAATCCTGATTTTATTGGCACGACGGGTCTGAGGTAGTCGTTCCCTACCTCATTTTTTTAGATCGTTTTTAAGTATTACTGCCAACCCCATTTCAGGGAGAACGGTTATGTCTGTTGATTGGAATTGGGGCATCTTTTTACAAGCTGCCCCTTTTGGTAATACCACCTATTTGGGGTGGCTAATTTCCGGGTTTCAAGTCACCATCGCACTTTCCATCTGCGCTTGGCTTATTGCACTTGTTGTCGGGTCTTTGTTTGGTATTCTCCGAACTGTCCCGAATAAATTTCTTTCCGGGCTTGGCGCGTGTTACGTTGAACTGTTTCGCAATGTACCCCTTATTGTCCAGTTTTTTACGTGGTATTTGGTAGTGCCAGAATTCCTGCCCAAAAGCGTAAGCGATTGGTTCAAAATGGAACTGGATCCTAATATTCAATTTTTTATTTCTTCTGTCATTTGCTTGGGATTATTCACTGCCGCCCGTGTATGTGAACAGGTTCGTGCCGCAATTGAGTCACTCCCCAGAGGGCAAAAAGCCGCAGGGTTGGCAATGGGATTAACCCTGCCACAAACCTATCGTTATGTTCTGCTGCCAAACGCCTATCGGGTGATCATTCCTCCAATGACTTCAGAAATGCTCAATCTGGTGAAGAACTCAGCCATTGCTTCTACTATCGGGCTGGTTGATATGGCTGCACAAGCCGGGAAATTGCTGGATTACTCAGCACACGCCTATGAATCATTTACAGCGATCACTTTGGCTTATGTGGCTATCAATCTCGTGATTATGCTTGCCATGACCATACTTGAGAAAAAAGTACGTTTGCCAGGCAATATGGGAGGAAGGTAAATAAATGTATCAGTTCGATTGGAGTTCAATTATTCCTAGCCTGCCCTTTCTCCTGAATGGATTGATGATAACGGCCAAAATCACCGTAGTAGCCATTATCATTGGAATTGTCTGGGGAACCATTTTGGCAATGATGCGTCTCTCATCCATTAAGATATTGAATTGGTTTGCCACTCTTTATGTTAATCTCTTTCGCTCAGTTCCGCTGGTGATGGTATTACTCTGGTTCTATCTGATTGTGCCTAACTTATTACAAAATGTTCTAGGTATATCACCAAAAACCGATATCCGTTTAATTTCCGCAATGGTAGCTTTCTCGCTATTTGAGGCCGCTTACTATTCCGAAATCATTCGGGCAGGTATTCAGAGTATTTCCCGTGGGCAATCCTCTGCTGCGCTGGCACTGGGTATGACCCACATGCAAAGCATGCGTCTGATCATCCTGCCGCAAGCATTCCGGGCAATGATTCCACTATTGCTAACGCAAGGCATTGTATTATTCCAAGATACGTCTCTGGTATATGTTCTGAGTCTGGCTGATTTTTTCCGTACAGCAGCGAATATTGGTGAGCGCGACGGCACTCAGATTGAAATGGTTCTGTTTGCCGGCTTTGTTTATTTTGTGATTAGTTTTGCCGCTTCTATGCTGGTTAACTATTTGAAGAAAAGGACTGTTTGATGATTTCCCTGAAAAATGTATCCAAGTGGTATGGCCAATTTCAGGTTCTTACTGACTGCTCGACTGAAGTCAAAAAAGGCGAAGTAGTCGTGGTCTGTGGGCCTTCTGGTTCCGGTAAATCCACGCTGATAAAAACGGTCAATGGCCTTGAACCAGTCCAGCAGGGTGAAATTCTGGTAAATGAAACAAAAGTCAATGATAAGAGCACCAATCTGGCACAGTTACGTTCCAAAGTGGGAATGGTATTCCAACATTTTGAGCTGTTTCCACATCTCTCTATCATTGAAAACCTGACACTGGCCCAAGTTAAGGTACTAAAACGCGATAAGAAAGCGGCGACTGAAAAAGCATTAAAATTACTGGAACGAGTTGGATTAGCCAGTCATGCTAATAAATTCCCCGCACAACTTTCTGGTGGTCAGCAACAGCGGGTTGCCATCGCCCGTGCCCTCTGCATGGACCCTATTGCGATGCTGTTTGATGAGCCAACTTCTGCACTCGATCCCGAAATGATAAATGAGGTGCTGGATGTCATGGTTGAATTGGCAAAAGAGGGCATGACTATGATGGTGGTAACCCATGAGATGGGATTTGCCAAAAAAGTAGCGCACCGCGTTATTTTCATGGATGAGGGCAAAATTGTCGAAGACAGTAAGAAAGAAGATTTCTTTGCCAACCCGAAATCGGAGCGTGCCCGCGATTTTCTGGCAAAAATTTTACACTGATTTTTCTTTGCCGGCGGATGGCAACACTATCCGCTGGCCTTAAATTCCATCAAAAATAAGTAATTTTCCACATTCCACCTTTAACAAGAGTTGTTGCGCCTATCCCTTATCAGCTATGCTATGGCGTCTTAGATTTCATAAACAACTATGTTTCATAACAACAAGCACGCTAACGGCGTAGCTTTATTACTCACCATAGGATTATCGGTGCCATGCAAGAACAATATCGTCCAGAAGACATAGAACAACAAGTCCAGCTTCATTGGCAAGAGAAGCAAACGTTCAAAGTGACAGAAGACAACAGCAAAGAAAAATACTATTGCCTGTCTATGCTACCTTACCCTTCTGGTCGACTACACATGGGCCATGTCCGTAACTACACCATTGGTGATGTTATTTCCCGCTATCAACGCATGCTAGGTAAAAATGTGTTGCAACCAATCGGTTGGGATGCTTTCGGCCTGCCGGCTGAAGGGGCTGCGGTTAAAAATAACACCTCCCCTGCTCCATGGACTTATTCCAACATCGAATACATGAAAAGCCAGTTGAAAACACTGGGTTTTGGTTATGACTGGGATCGTGAAGTAACAACCTGTGTACCAGAATACTATCGCTGGGAACAGTGGTTCTTTACTAAGTTGTACGAAAAAGGTTTGGTATACAAAAAAACCTCCGCTGTTAACTGGTGTCCACATGACCTGACCGTTCTGGCTAATGAGCAAGTTATTGATGGCTGCTGCTGGCGTTGTGATACCCAAGTAGAACGCAAAGAGATCCCACAATGGTTCATTAAGATCACTGATTATGCGGAAGAGTTGCTGAACGATCTGGATAAATTGGAAGATTGGCCTGAACAGGTCAAGACTATGCAGCGTAACTGGATTGGTCGTTCTGAAGGTGTCGAAATCACTTTTAATGTTGCTGATAGCCAAGAAAAACTCACCGTTTATACTACTCGCCCAGATACTTTCATGGGTGCAACCTATGTTGCTGTCGCAGCAGGTCATCCTCTGGCAAAACAAGCGGCGGAAAATAATCCGGCACTGACAGAATTCATCAACGAATGCCGTAATACCAAAGTTGCCGAAGCAGATATGGCAACCATGGAGAAAAAAGGCATGCCAACAGGCATGTTCGTTGTTCATCCATTGACCAATGAAAAAATAGCTATTTGGATCGCTAACTTTGTCCTGATGGAATACGGCACTGGCGCTGTTATGGCAGTTCCTGCTCATGATCAACGTGATTGGGAGTTTGCTACTAAGTACAACCTGCCAATGAAAGTCGTTATTCTGGATAACGACGGCAACGAACCCAATATTCAGGACGCAGCCGCTACAGACAAAAATGCACTGGTCAATTCCGGTGAATTCAGCGGGCTGAATAATGAAGCAGGTTTCAATGCCATTGCAGACAAACTGGTTGCAATGGGCGCCGGCCAGCGTAAGGTCAATTACCGCCTGCGCGACTGGGGTGTTTCCCGCCAGCGTTACTGGGGTGCTCCAATTCCAATGGCAACACTGGAAGATGGAACCGTTGTTCCTGTTCCTGAAGATCAGTTGCCAGTGATCCTGCCGGAAGATGTTGTGATGGATGGCATCACCAGCCCACTCAAGGCTGATCCAGAATGGGCAAAAACGACCATCAACGGTCAATCTGCTCTGCTTGAGACGGATACCTTTGATACCTTCATGGAATCTTCATGGTATTACGCACGTTATACCTGCCCGGATCATGACAAAGGCATGTTAGACCCGGCTGCGGCCAACTACTGGTTGCCAGTGGATCAATACATCGGTGGTATTGAACACGCTATCATGCACCTGATGTACTTCCGCTTCTTCCACAAGTTGATGCGCGATGCTGGCCTGGTTAATTCTGATGAGCCCGCCAAACGCCTGCTGTGCCAAGGCATGGTTCTGGCCGATGCTTTCTATTACACCGGCGGCAGTGGCGAAAAAGTCTGGGTATCTCCGGCTGACGCTATTGTTGAGCGCGATGAGAAAGGGCGCATTATTAAAGCAACGGATAAAGACGGCCATGAACTGGTTTATACCGGCATGAGCAAAATGTCGAAATCCAAGAACAACGGTATCGATCCACAAACTATGGTCGATAAATACGGTGCTGATACTGTCCGCCTGTTCATGATGTTCGCTGCACCACCAGAACTGACTCTGGAATGGCAGGAATCTGGTGTAGAAGGCGCTAACCGCTTCCTTAAACGTGTTTGGCGTCTGGTTTATGAACACAGTAATAAAGGGGCAACCCAGCCGCTGGATATCAGTAGCTTGACTGCGGAGCAAAAAGATCTGCGCCGTGATCTCCATAAAACCATTGCGAAAGTCACCGATGATATTGGCCGTCGTCAGGCATTCAATACCGCCGTTGCTGCAATTATGGAGCTGATGAACAAACTGACACGTGCTCCACAGGAAACTGAGCAGGATCGCGCTCTTATGCAGGAAGCACTGGCTACAGTTGTACGTATGCTTTCGCCTATTACCCCACATGCTTGTTTCGTAATGTGGAAAGAACTTGGCAATGAAAATGACATTGATGTTGCTGAATGGCCGCAAGCCGATGAGCAAGCAATGGTGGACGATACTAAACTGGTAATCATTCAGATTAATGGTAAAGTTCGTGGCCGCATTACTGTACCGGCAGATGCAACAAAAGAGTATGTTCAAGAAATGGCGACGCAAGAATACAGTGTGACGAAATATCTTGAAGGCGTCAGTATTCGCAAGGTCATCTATGTGCCAGGTAAATTATTGAACCTGGTCGTTGGTTGATAACAGGAGACCACTGTTGTGGGAAAAAATGTAGTGGAAAGAAATGTGGTAGGAGATAATCTGCGGCATCGTATTTTCACGTTGTTGCTCGGGTTAGCGGTGTTGGTCACCGCTGGCTGCGGTTTTCACCTTCGCGGCACAACGCAAGTACCAAAAGAGCTTCAAACATTACAATTAAGTTCAGGGGACCCTTACGGGCCTCTGGCACGCTCGGTGCGCCAGCAACTTCGCCTGAACGATGTCAAAATTATTGAATATGGCGATGCTTCAGTACCTATCCTGAAACTTTTGGGTTCTAATGAAAACAAAGAGACTGTTTCGGTCTTTCAGGATGGTAAAGCAGCCGAACGCCAGTTAATTCTGTATGTTGATGCTCAAGTTCTGATGCCAGATGGCAGCATCTATCCATTGCAAGCAAGGGTTGATCGCTCTTTCTTCGATAACCCACTGGAAGCACTGGCAAAAGATGCAGAAAATGAATTGGTTCAACAGGAAATGCGCGAACAGGCTGCCCATCAGCTTATACGCCAACTGTTAACTGTTCATAGCGCAGAACTTCTGAAAGCTGAAGAAAAACAGAACGCTGCGACTACACAGAAACAATGATCCGACTTTATCCTGAACAACTTCTTTCGCAGCTCAATGAAGGGCTGCAAAGCTGCTATTTGCTATGGGGCAATGAGCCATTGCTATTACAGGAAAGTCAGGACAGTATCCGCAGAATGGCTGAACAACATGGCTTTATGGAGCATTTCACCTTTGCGTTGGATAACCATACCGATTGGGATGAAATCTTCAGCCTGTGTCAGTCACTGAGCCTGTTTACCAGCCGTCAATCACTCATCCTGTTACTACCGGAAAATGGCCCGAATGCCTCAATGGCAGAACGGCTCATCAAGCTGTCAGAGTTACTGCATTCAGATATCCTGCTGATACTGCGTGGCCATAAGCTCACTAAAGCGCAGGAAAATAGCCAGTGGTTCAAGTCAATTGGGCAAAATGGTGTATACGTCAGTTGCCTGACTCCAGAGCAAAATCGTCTGCCTCAATGGGTGGCTCAACGTGCTAAAAACATGGGGCTATCACTGGAAGATGAAGCTAATCAGCTATTGTGCTATTGCTATGAAGGGAACTTGTTAGCACTGGCTCAGGCATTGGAACGCCTTTCCCTGCTCCATCCCGATAATCGGCTGACATTGTTCCGCGTTGAAGAAGCGGTCAACGATGCTGCTCATTTTTCTCCCTATCATTGGGTTGATGCTTTACTGGCAGGAAAAATAAAACGGGCATGGCATGTACTGAAACAACTCCGGCAAGAAGATACCGAAGCTGTCATCCTGCTTCGTACTATACAGCGGGAACTAATGCTGCTGTTGATACTTAAACGTCAAAGTAAAACAGTTCCTTTGAAGACATTATTTGATCAGCACAAAGTGTGGCAAAATCGCCGGCCATTGTTAACCACCGCATTACAGCGTCTGTCAAAACAAGACCTGCAATCCGCCATACATTTATTGACCCAGATGGAACTGCGTGTCAAACAGGATTATAGCCAATCCATTTGGGCTGACCTGGAAACGCTTTCCATGCTGTTATGCGGAAAACCATTACCAGAGAGCTTGCTGAATGCTTGATTCTATTGATCCAATAAATACTGCTCCAATAAATACCATTGATTCAAAAATCGATACAGATGCCCCGATTATTCAGGCACTGTTTGGCGGCACTTTCGATCCTATCCATTATGGTCATTTGCGCCCTGTGGAAGCATTGGCACAGCTAGTGGGACTCAATCAGGTGATTTTATTGCCTAATCACGTTCCACCACATCGTCCTCAGCCAGAGGCGAGTGCTCAACAACGGCTGGAAATGGTTCGTCTGGCTGTACAGGATAATCCGTTGTTTACTGTGGATACTCGTGAGCTGGAGCGACAAACACCATCTTACACAGTGGAAACATTGAAATCCTTTCGTCAGGAAGCGGGGGAAGAACGCCCGTTGGCATTCATTATCGGGCAGGACTCATTACAAACTATTCATACATGGTATAAATGGGAAGAATTGCTCGATATCTGCCATCTGTTGGTCTGTTCCCGTCCGGGTTATCAGAAGCAATTATCAAGCCCTGAAATGCAGCAATGGCTAGAAAACCACCAAGTTGATACTCCATTTCCATTGCGTCAAAAACCACACGGTTATATTTACTTAGCCGCGACTCCGCTATTAAACATTTCGGCGACAGACATTCGCCAACGCCACCAACAAGGTCTAAGTTGTGATGACCTGCTCCCCCCATCGATACAAAATTATATCGATTCATGGGGACTATATAAGCAATAGATAAGCAATAGCGAAATCATACAGCGAATTGCCGCCAAGTTGCTTACTTTTACAGAGATTGGCATGCTATTATTCTGCGTTACTCAACCAATTTTATAAAATAAAGGTGATCCTTTTGCAAGGCACAGAACTACAACAATTTGTTATTGATAAACTTGAAGATTCCAAAGCACAGGATATTGTTTCTATAGACGTTCGTGGAAAATCCAGCATTACTGATTGCATGGTTATCTGCACCGGAACATCAAACCGTCATCTGATGTCTGTGGCAGATAATCTCGTTGATGACTGCCGCGAAGCCGGCATCATGCCTCTGGGTGTTGAAGGGCAAGGGATTTCCGACTGGATAGTCGTGGATCTCGGCGAAATTATGGTTCATGTTATGCAGGAAGACAGCCGTCGCATGTATGAACTGGAAAAACTCTGGAGTTGAGTTTGAAGTTACAACTGATCGCTGTAGGAACAAAGATGCCGGACTGGGTACAGACCGGCTTCATGGATTACTTGAATCGTTTTCCCAAGGATATGCCTTTTGAACTGATTGAAGTTCCAGCAGGAAAACGCGGCAAAAACGCAGACATCAAGCGTATTCTGGAAAAGGAAGGCGAACAGATGTTGGCTGCTGTTGGTAAAGGCAATCGCATTGTAACTCTGGATATCCCTGGCTCTCGTTGGGACACACCTCAATTGGCGCAACAGCTTGATCGCTGGAAACTGGATGGCAGGAATGTCAGTTTACTGATTGGTGGCCCCGAAGGTTTGGCTCCGGCCTGTAAAGCAGCAGCGGAACAAAGTTGGTCACTTTCTCCCCTGACTATGCCACACCCCCTCGTGCGGGTTCTGGTTGCAGAGAGCCTTTACCGGGCATGGAGCATCACAACTAACCACCCTTATCATCGGGAATAAATTGGGTAATCTATCACTGTGAATTCTGGCAATGAGATGAAGAAGAAACGAACTCCTTTTCGTGATCATTCGGCTGAATCAGCCCTATTCATACGCCGCGCACTTGTGGCGTTTATAGGTATTATTATTTTAACCGGCATTTTGATTGCTAATCTTTATAATCTCCAGATCACACGCCACGAAGATTACCAAACCCGCTCAAATGGGAACCGCATTAAGCTTGTTCCCATCGCTCCAAGTCGTGGGATCATTTATGACCGCAACGGCACACCATTAGCAACTAACCGGACCATTTACCAGTTAGAGATTGTGCCGCAGAAAGTCACTGACCTTGACAAGACATTAGAAGAATTACGTTCTGTTGTTGGCCTTACTGATGAAGATATTGAAACCTTCAAAAAAGAACGTCAACGCGCACGTCGCTTTACTTCAATTCCACTGAAAACACCACTGGATCAGGTTCAGGTGGCGCGGTTTTCTGTCAACCAATACCGTTTTACGGGGTTAGAAATCAAGGGATACCAGCGCCGTTATTATCCTTACGACTCTGCCCTGACTCATGTAATCGGCTATGTTGCTAAAATAAATGATAAAGATGTAGAGCGGCTCGATAAAGAGGGGATTTTGCCTGACTACGCTGCCAGTCATGATATCGGCAAGCTGGGTATTGAGCGTTATTATGAATCTATTTTGCATGGCAAACCCGGCTACGAAGAAGTGGAAGTTAACAATCGTGGCAGAGTCATTCGCCAACTGCACGAACAGCCCCCACAGGCAGGCAAGGATATTTATCTGTCAATCGATTTGGAGCTGCAAACTTACATCGAAAAGATACTGACAACCAGCCGTGCAGGTGTTGTTGTTACCGATCCTCGTACTGGGGAAGTTTTAGCTATGGTATCCAACCCAAGCTACAATCCAAATATGTTTGTTGATGGCATATCGGGCAAAGAGTATAAAACCTTGCTTAACAATCCCAATCGCCCGTTAATTAACCGTGCAACGCAAGGGGCTTATCCACCTGCATCGACGGTAAAACCTTTTATTGCTGTCGCCGCCCTTAGCAGTGATGTCATTACAAAAAACACCACGATAAACGATCCGGGTTGGTGGCAGTTGCCGGGATCAGATCAGCGTTACCGTGACTGGAAACGTTGGGGACATGGCAAATTGAATGTTCATAAATCAATTGTTGAATCAGCGGATACTTTTTTCTATCAAGTTGCTTACGATATGGGCATTGATAGGTTATCTGAATGGATGACAAAATTTGGCTATGGCCAATTTACGGGCATTGATTTGAAAGAAGAAAACCCAGGCAATATGCCTACCCGTGAATGGAAACTCAAACGCTACAAAAAACCGTGGTATCAAGGCGATACCATTTCTGTTGGCATCGGTCAGGGATACTGGACTGCAACGCCAATGCAGATGGTAAAAGCCCTAATGATATTGATCAATGATGGAAAAGTTAAGACCCCACATTTCTTGATAAGCACTCGCGTAAATGGAGAAATGCAACCTTATCAACCTCCAGCCAGCGAGCAAATTGGGGATATTCATTCTGGATACTGGGAAATTGCCAAAGATGGCATGTATGGCGTTGCCAATGCTCCAAATGGTACTGCCCGCAGAGTCTTTGCTGGCACACCATACAAAGCCGCAGCTAAATCAGGTACAGCCCAGGTTTTCAGTTATGAAACTTATAATGCAAGCAAACTTGCTGAACATCTACGTGATCATAAGCTGATGATTGCCTTTGCACCTTATGACAACCCAACCGTTGCCATTTCCATCATTCTGGAAAATGGTGGTTCAGGGCCATCCGTCGGCGCTATCGTCCGCCAAATTCTGGATCATATCTTGCTCAAGGATAACAACACTGCCTCTCCTGACGCAGCCTCAGCGACGACAGGAGTTCAGCCTGCCAGAATACAAGCGACCAGTACACAAGCTACCAGAACACAAGCTAATTGAGTAAAGCCATGACAGAATCTCAAAACAAGGTTCCTTTCTGGACCCGAATACATATAGATATTCCACTGCTACTGTGCATTCTGGCATTACTGGCCTACAGCCTTTTTATTATGTGGAGTGCCAGTGGACAAGACATTGATATGATGGAACGCAAAGTCGGGCAAGTTGTTATGGGGTTCATCGTGATGATCGTCTTGGCTCAAGTGCCTCCACGCTTATATGAAAATTGGGCCCCTTACCTCTACATTGTATGCGTCATCCTGCTGATTTTAGTTGATGTTTTTGGGCAGATTAGTAAAGGAGCACAACGCTGGTTAGACTTGGGCATTGTGCGCTTCCAGCCATCAGAAATTGCCAAAATCGCGGTTCCTCTGATGGTGGCTCGTTTTATGAACCGTGACCTTTGCCCACCTTCCCTGAAAAACACGGGCATCGCACTATTCCTGACTTTTCTGCCCACCCTTCTGGTGGCAGCACAACCAGATCTGGGAACTTCCATTCTGGTTGCAGCCTCTGGCATATTTATTCTGTTTCTGGCAGGAATGAATTGGAAATTAATTGGCATTGCGGTTTTACTGATTGCCTGTTTCATTCCAATATTGTGGTTCTTCCTTATGCACGATTATCAGCGCGACCGCGTTATGATGCTGCTGGATCCTGAAAGTGATCCACTGGGAAAAGGCTACCACATCATCCAATCCAAGATAGCCATCGGCTCAGGCGGTTTATTCGGGAAAGGTTGGTTGCAAGGTACACAGTCACAACTTGAATTTCTTCCCGAACGACACACTGACTTTATTTTTGCCGTCTTGTCGGAAGAATTGGGGTTGGTAGGCGTTCTTGTTTTGCTCGGACTCTACCTGATGGTCATTATGCGCGGCTTATTTATTGCTGCCAAAGCACAAAATACTTTCGGCCGTGTGATGGCCGGGGGATTGATATTGATTTTATTTGTTTATGTCTTCGTTAATATTGGCATGGTAAGCGGCATCCTACCTGTGGTCGGCGTCCCTCTGCCTCTAATTAGTTACGGAGGTTCAGCATTGATTGTCTTAATGGCGGGATTCGGCATTATCATGTCGATACATACACATCGTAAATTATTGTCCAAAAGTTTATGAGGAAGAAGTTTCATGCGTCAACAATGGCTTATACTTAGCATCCTAGCGGTACTGATATCAGGCTGTACAACAACAGACACTAACCGGGCATCTTCCCTTCCCCCTGTCCCAACCCGTGATGTTTTGGGTGCTGAGCCTCAATATGAGCCTTATCATCCAAGCGCCAATCAGGATTATCAGAAGGATGGGCAAACGTATCGCATCGTGCAAGATCCGGCTAATTTCAGCCAAACAGGTTATGCCAGTTGGTTTGGTGAAGAATCCAATGGAAAGATGACCGCAATTGGTGAACGAGCCAGCCCTTATTCTTTAACGGCTGCCCATCCGACGTTGCCTATTCCAAGCTATGTGCGTGTCACCAATTTAAGCAATGGGCGCATGATGATTGTCAGGATTAATGATCGGGGACCTTACAATAAGCCGGGAAAAATCATTGAATTATCACGTGCAGCAGCAGAGCGATTAAACTTGATGCCGCAAAGCAAAGTAAAATTGGATGGCATTCAAGTTGCACCTGATGGTTCACTCTCTGGTTTAGGCACTGAGGGGGCAACGATTGTTAAACAGAGCTATGCCTTACCTGAAAGACCCAATATTGGTTCTCAGTCATTTATCAAAGCGCCCATGATAAGCGACTCCACATCACAGAATACTGTGGAACCATCGGCTGTTGAACAAAAACCTTCTGGTGACACAGAAAGCCAGCCTGTTACTCCACCAGCGACAACATCATCGGATTCGAAAGAATCCTCTAGTCCTAATAGTCCTAAAACCCGGTCTGGTTCAGTATCGGCAGGTAGTTATATGGTACAAGTAGGTGCTGTCAGCGCTGAGCAAAAAGCTAAAGAATGGCAACAATCTTTGAGTCAGCGTTTTAACGTGCAAGGCCGTACTACCCAATTTGGCAATGTCTATCGCGTTCAATTGGGGCCGCTTAACAGCCGCCAGCAAGCCCTGGAATTACAAAAAAAACTAATGGATCAAATCCATCAATCCTCTTTTATTGTTGCGCCCTGATCCGTTATACCAATGTTGCTATACCCATTAAAGGATGAACCTAGCCAATAAGGTGGCAATTTGAAAGACGATGGGTGTATATCAACAGAAATAAATGGCATCATTGCCTGCTGGCTGGATTATCTGATTCCTAGCAGCAGGCAGATAAAATTGCGGTGAATAAAATACGGGTAAAAAAGTGTAAACCTTCAATTCACCCAATTTTGTTTAATGTCAGCTTTTTTTTCATTTGTTATTATGTCAATTATTATCAATCCCTTTCTCACGGATGTTATCTAATCAATCATGAAATACATAGTTACTTCCCGTTTTATTAAAAATGCCACTTTAGGCATCGCCTTGGCTACCAGTGTTTCTGCGTTCGCCAACACGGATGATAATTTCAGAACAATGATCCCCGGTGTTCCCGAACTAGATTCAGAAGCCTATATTCTGATTGATTACAATTCAGGAAAGGTATTAGCTGAAAAAAATGCAGATGTTCGCCGCGATCCCGCCAGCCTGACCAAAATGATGACCAGTTACGTCATCGGTCAAGCCATCAAATCAGGAAAAATCGGACCAAATGATACCGTTACTGTAGGTAAAGATGCTTGGGCAACAGGGAATCCGGTATTTAAAGGTTCCTCTTTAATGTTTTTAAAGCCCGGTGACCAGGTCTCTGTTGCCATGCTATCCCGTGGTATCAACCTGCAATCCGGCAATGATGCTTGTGTCGCAATGGCGGACTACGTAGCTGGCAGTCAGGATGCGTTTGTCAGCCTGATGAATAAATACGTACAGAGCTTAGGGCTGCAAAACACGCACTTCCAGACTGTTCATGGTCTGGATGCTAATGGTCAATATAGTTCAGCTCATGATATGGCATTGATTGGGAAAGCTTTAATCCGTGATGTACCGGATGAATATGCTATCTATAAAGAAAAAGAATTTACTTACAACAATATTCGCCAGCCTAACCGTAACGGCTTGTTGTGGGATAAAAGTTTAAATGTTGACGGCATTAAAACAGGCCATACTAGCGGAGCGGGTTATAACCTCGTTGCTTCTGCAACCGAAGGAAATATGCGCCTGATTTCTGCCGTCATGGGTAGCCCGACGTTCAAAGGGCGTGAAACTGACAGCAAAAAATTACTGACTTGGGGCTTCCGCTTCTTTGAAACAGTTTCACCACTGCAAGTCGGTAAAGAATTTGCATCAGAACCAATTTGGTTTGGTGACACTGATAAAGTACAACTGGGCGTTGATAAAGATGTTTACCTGACGATCCCTCGCGGTCGCCTGAAAGATTTGAAAGCCAGCTATATATTGGATAATACCGAACTGCATGCACCACTCGCCCAAAATCAAGTTGTTGGCACTATTAACTTCCAGCTTGATGGTAAAACCATTGAGCAGCGTCCATTGGTTGTGATGCATGAAGTGCAAGAAGGCGGCTTTTTCAGCCGTATGATTGACTATATCCGACTGATGTTCCACCACTGGTTTGGTTAATCTATTGAAAGTTGGGTATTTAACCCTATATTAGTTACATATTGTCAGAAAATTATCACACCACGGCAAATCATCCTTTTTGCCGTGGCAAATACATGAGGAACGCCCATGAAAACAAAATTAAATGAACTGCTTGAGTTCCCCTGCTCATTTACCTATAAAGTGATGGGCTTAGCTCAACCTGAGCTGGTGGATCAAGTTGTTGAAGTAGTTCAGCGCCATGCGCCGGGTGATTACTCTCCAGTCGTAAAACCAAGCAGCAAAGGCAATTACCACTCAGTTTCCATTACTATCAACGCTACGCATATTGAGCAAGTTGAAATACTGTATGAAGAATTGGGTAATCTGGAATTAGTGCGCGTTGTGCTGTAATCGCATCTTTAAAAAACGCTGATTTCTTGGTCAGCGTTTTTTCTGCAATTAATAGCGTTTTGTTCTTACTTGATTCAGGCGTGGTTATCTCGCGGAGACTTAGCCCAATACGGAAAAATCATTCGGCTATCTATCTACGCCCGATTTAAAAAAACGCTTAATTCAAAAACGCCAAAACGCTTTCGAACATAAAATCAGTATTGGGTAAATTTCCAGCCTTCCCAACAACATGGCAGCACACATCATCCATTTTGCTGCCGCATCAAGATCACCAAAACCTTGTGCTGTGGCACCATATCCTATTCCCATGTTATTGATACAAGCCGCAACAGTGGCAAATGAAGTCACCAAATCATAACCGAGCAGATTCAATGCCCAGATAAAAAAGCAACTGAAAAAGACATAAAGAAAGAAGAAGCCCCAAACAGAACGCAGCACCCGTTCCTGAACTACTGATTTACCAATTTTGATGGTTGAAATGGCATTTGGATGAATGAGTTGGTTAATTTCGCTAACACTCTGTTTTGCCAAGATCATAAAGCGAAGTGCTTTGATACCGCCACAGGTTGAACCTACGCAGCCGCCAAAAAAACTGACCGCCAGTAGCATCAGTATGGTATGAGGGGGCCACTGGGCATAATCAGCGGTTGCCAGACCGTTATCTGTCATCATGGAGCTTGTCATGAAAAAGCCATGAATGAACGCATCTTTCACACCATACATACCTGAACGATATAGCTCCAACCAAATAATGCAAACCACGCCTGCCAGTACCAACAAAAAGAATTGCAGTTCAGCGTTTTTTAACAGTGGTCTCAGGCTCCTGCGTGTCAAGGCAACAAAATAAAGCGTAAAATTGACTGCCGACAATACTGAGAAAATCCCCCCCACCATTTCAATGGCTGCGCTGTCATAATAACCAAGGCTTTCGTTGCGGGTTGAAAATCCCCCCAAAGAAACGGTTGAGATACCATGACAAATAGCATCAAACCATGCCATACCCGCAGCCCAGAAACTTACCGAACATAATCCCCCCAGCAACAGGTAAACAACCCATAAGCTTTTGGCACTGTCTGCAAGACGCGGGGTCAATCGTTCTTCTTTGAAAGGACCCGGCATTTCTGATTGATAGAGTTTTGCGCCACCAATTCCTAATAATGGCAAGATGGCAACAGCAAGGACAATAACGCCCAGTCCACCGATAAAATTGAGCTGGGCGCGATAATAGAGTACCGAATTAGGCAGTGCAGACACATCATTCAGCACCGTTGCCCCTGTCGTCGTAATACCTGATATACCTTCAAACATCGCGTCCACAAGGTTAATATTCAGGCTCTTGTCGAGCATAAAAGGCAAGGCGCTAAGTAACGAAAACAGCAACCAAAATAGCACAATGATAAGAAACCCATCTTGCGTGCTAGGTTGCGCTTTGGTTTTACGAGTGAAATACCAACCAGCTCCCCCGACAGTTAATCCAATGACAAATGTTTCAAAAAAAGCAAAAACACTTTTTTCCTTATAAAACAGAGCCACGAAAATAGGCAGTAGCATCGAGAGACTGTAAAGGAGCACCAGGAAACTACAAAGATGCCCAACAATTAAAAGTTGGTTTTTTTTGACCATCTGTTAGCTCAAACAGAGATTAAAGGGAAAATCATCAAAATATATAACCATGATAATACAAAATAAAAATATATTCGTCTAATTAACAATATTATTGCTTTAAGGCATTCTCAAACTGGTGGGAATCATCTTAGGGCGTTATACTGGCGGGCACTTTTTGTTAACGAATGATGACGTCCCATTGCAACATAACACCGTTATTTTACGCCAGTTAGGTATTCAGCCTTACGAGCCGGTTTCTGATGCCATGCACCAGTTCACTGAGCAGCGAACTGCGGAAACACCTGACGAAATTTGGCTTGTCCAACATGAGAAAGTATTTACACAAGGCCAAGCCGGTAAAGCTGAGCATGTACTTGCGCCAGGAGATATCCCTGTTATCCAATCGGATAGAGGTGGTCAAGTCACCTATCATGGCCCAGGTCAACAGGTTATGTATGTCTTAATTGATTTGAAACGCTCAAAAATTGGAGTTCGCCAATTGGTAACTTCAATTGAAAATACAGTGATCGAAACTCTGGCGCATTTTGGTGTAGAAGCATACGCCCGCCCGGATGCCCCCGGAGTTTATGTTTCAGGCAACAAAATATGTTCCCTTGGGCTGCGTATCCGTAAAGGATGCTCTTTCCACGGTCTGGCACTGAATATTGCAATGGACTTACAGCCGTTTTTCCGCATTAATCCGTGCGGCTATGCTGGCATGCAAATGATCCAACTCAATGATTTTGTCACAGGAGTGACCATTGAGGATGTACAACCCGTTCTGGTGGAAAAATTCTGTCAGATCTTGGGATTTCAACTCGTCGATGAAAGATGATATAATTTTTTAACATTTTTCAAAAAAATTTGAATGGATTTATTGCCTCGATCGTCTTGTCATACACATCAGGCAGTAAGTCAAAATCTGAAGAATATAACTGGAACCGGCACGATTATGAGTAAACCAATTCAGATGGAACGCGGTGTCAAATACCGCGACGCAGACAAGATGGCTTTGATCCCTGTGAAGACAGTTGCCACAGAACGTGAAGCACTCTTGCGCAAACCTGAGTGGATGAAAATCAAACTTCCTGCGGATTCCAGCCGCATTCAGGGTATCAAAGCTGCAATGCGCAAAAATGGATTGCATTCCGTCTGTGAAGAAGCCTCCTGCCCTAACCTTGCTGAGTGTTTTAACCACGGAACCGCCACCTTTATGATCCTTGGTGCCATCTGTACCCGTCGTTGCCCATTCTGTGACGTAGCACATGGTCGCCCGAATACACCTGATGCAGATGAACCTATCAAACTCGCGCAAACCATTCAAGATATGGGATTACGTTATGTGGTTATCACTTCTGTTGATCGTGATGATCTGCGTGATGGCGGTGCACAACATTTTGCTGACTGTATCGCGGCTATTCGCGAAAAAAATCCTTCGATTAAAATCGAAACTTTGGTACCCGATTTCCGTGGCCGCATGGATCGTGCACTGGAAATACTGACCGCAACGCCACCTGATGTATTCAACCATAATCTGGAAAACGTACCACGGGTTTATCGTCAGGTTCGTCCGGGCGCTAACTATGAGTGGTCATTGAAGCTACTGGAAAGATTCAAGGAAGCTCACCCTGATATCCCGACTAAATCAGGTCTGATGGTGGGATTGGGCGAAACCAATGAAGAAATTTTAGAAGTTATGCGTGATTTGCGTCGTCATGGTGTCACCATGCTGACTTTGGGGCAATATTTACAGCCAAGCCGCCATCACCTACCCGTCCAGCGTTATGTAAGTCCGGCTGAATTTGAAGAAATGAAAGAAGCCGCATTAGAAATGGGCTTTACCCATGCAGCTTGTGGCCCATTTGTTCGTTCTTCTTACCATGCCGATTTGCAGGCCAAAGGTATGGAAGTCAAATAATCTATTGCCATCACCAATGATAAATATTGTATTTGCTGTATTTCTCGGTGGTGGCTTGGGTAGCGTGTTACGCTGGCTCATCAGCCTCCGCCTAAACACTCCTTCTTCCCCAATTGCCGTTGGTACGCTGACGGCTAATTGCATCGGCGCATTTATCATTGGATTAGGATTGGCTTATTTCAATAAAGCGACGCACCTTGATCCTGTTTGGAAATTAATGCTAACCACGGGCTTCTGTGGCGGCCTGACGACCTTCTCTACCTTCTCCGTTGAAGTGGTTTATCTGTTACAGGCAGGAAAGATAAGCTGGGCACTGCTTGCTGTGCTGGCAAATGTGATAGGTTCGTTACTAATGACAGGGCTTGCTTTTGCAGTTATGAACAAACTTTAATGCCCTGCTAAAATTCAACTCTGACAAAAGATAAAAAACCCGTTGCTAAGAACGGGTTTTAAGAATACGGGGGTTGAAATTAGATTGCGACAACGTTTGCAGCAGATGGACCTTTTTCACCCTCAGTAATATCAAACTCTACTTGTTGACCTTCGGTCAGAGTTTTGAATCCGTTAGACTGAATGGCGGAAAAGTGTACAAAAACATCTTTGCTACCATCTTCTGGAGTGATAAAACCGAACCCTTTGGATTCATTAAACCACTTAACGTTACCTTTAATTTTTGACATCAAACTTACCTTTAATAAAAAAAGACACAAACATAGCGTCACGTACAGTACAACAAATAATATAGTCTATTGTCTGTAACATAGATCACGAAATATATACAAAATGCAAAAAAACGTACTTTTCGTTTAGTTACATTGACTGATTTTATACGCCAATAGTGATTTCACAAATAAATTAGCGTCTTATTTCAGCTTTGTTTACTTTTCGCCTTTCTACCTTTTTCGTGTTCCAGCAGCCATCCTTTGATATCCAACCCGCCGGTATAACCAACTAGCTTACCATCATGACCAATTACTCTATGGCAAGGTACAATCAATGAAATTGGATTGCGTGAATTTGCCATGCCAACCGCACGACAATAATTTACTGAACCCAACGTTAGTGCCAATTGTTTATAACTCCACATCTCACCATAAGGAATTTTGCATAGCTGCTGCCAGACTCGTTTCTGGAATTCAGTTCCCCGCATACTTAAAGGGACTGTAAACGTCAGCCGCTTTCCTTTGAAATATTCCTGTAACTCTTTTGCACACTGCTTAGTAATCACATTCTTAGATTCTAATTCTTTCTTTTCATTAACGAAATAAATGCTCGTTACTCCTTCATCATCCGCAGTGATATGTACATAAGGCTTGGGAAATCCTTCTGGAGTATTCAGGTAATGATGGTACATAAACTACCTCCATTTAATTTATTATCGAAAATTTCAGTACTAGCCTAAATCCCTCGTTCATCAATTTGCAATGATGAATTCGGTTACACATCTGACAATTTGATAAAGAAACCATCGCGCCCTCTGACAATTAAAATTATGGCTCTGCCAATAAGTTATGACACCTTATTTTTAATGCCGATCATTTAAAAAAGCTAAAAATACCATATATAGATAAAATATTCTTAATTAACGCTATATATAGCAGTGATTTCAAAAATGAATTATCTCAATACAATACACAAGTGTTAGTTTTTATTATTGTTAACTATATATACCACCAAGAAATTTTACTAGAAGCGTTATCATTTATGGCAAACACTGTGGTATAAAACCAATAGATTGTGGTAAATAAACTCACCCAGCCAAACAACAAATGAATGACGAAAGGCATACACTACACTGTTCGCCATGAATCAATGATGCGAAAAACCTTGCTATATCCAGCTATTAAAAGCTTTCACAACAAAATATGATGCGATGAAAATTATTCATTTCTGAAGTGAACTGCCATGCTCCCGTTTTCTGCATGTTGCTGTTTTTTTGACGTGTTACTTTTTTGTCATAATAGCTAATGACAGTCATTGACTTCATTTGGTGGGGGAACGTCTTTTCAGAGAAACTGATGAGTGGCTTCACTATCCTCTAATCTCTTCAATGTTGAATTCAGCCCCATTTAACCTTATGTTTAGTATGGAAAATAAACTCATTGCCTATGCAATAACTTCCATAACCCAAAAATAAAACAATTATTGAATATTAAATTAAACTTTAGAACCTCTCAGGTAATAAAACATAACCAGTGACAAGCATTATAAATATCCACCACATTGTTATAGCAATATTTATCTGACAGAAAATACTATTTTCAACTTTATGCTATAGTTGTATTGGATAAACCTTATAAATAACATCATTATCAGACATCAGGGCTCAACATCACTTTCAAGCTTGAATATCTGCCTTTCTATAAAAACAATAATTCAAAAAATCAATAAGATAAACATGAACAAATATTTAATTAAGATAACTTACACAATTAATTTTTAAATT
Organism: Xenorhabdus sp. PB62.4; assembly: GCF_014467285.1. Taxonomy (NCBI): domain Bacteria; kingdom Pseudomonadati; phylum Pseudomonadota; class Gammaproteobacteria; order Enterobacterales; family Morganellaceae; genus Xenorhabdus; species Xenorhabdus sp. PB62.4. Next base: position 319,535 of record NZ_NKHR01000002.1, read on the forward strand.
TAATGAAAAACCCAAAACAAACCAATTAAATATGTTTCACACCATCAAGTTATATTAAAAACCATCGCATCACAGACAACAAAAATCAATTGAATAACAAAAAGATATCAAAAATCCCCACAAAGTTAATTTTCACCTCACAAAAAACTTAATCAAGTTGATATATAGCCTTCCTTATGAGTTCAGTAAGATCTCATAAGAAAAGTCAATTATTTATTAATAAATCCAGATAAGGTGTTGTCCATTTATTTCGATATGTTAGGGTATGTATTGAAGAAAATAGCATTGGAGCAACCAAATACAAGATATCATCAACAACAGGAAAATATTTTTACATGACCATTAAACTTGAAATTAAGAACCTTTATAAAATATTCGGCGATCCTCCTGAACCAGCTTTTAAGTTATTATCTTCTGGCCTGAGTAAAGAGCAAATATTTGAAAAAACAGGATTAACCGTCGGTGTACAGGATGCCAATCTGGCTATTGAAGAAGGCGAAATATTTGTGATCATGGGATTATCTGGTTCTGGTAAGTCCACGCTAGTACGTCTTCTCAATCGCCTGATAAGGCCAACCAAAGGCCAGGTACTCATTGATGGCGAAGATATTTCAACCATTACAGAATCCCAGTTACGCAATGTTCGCCGTAGTAAAATCAGTATGGTTTTCCAATCATTTGCACTCATGCCACATTTGAATGTTTTGGAAAATACTGCATTTGGAATGGAACTTGCCGGTATTCCCAAAGCAAAGCGCCATCAAAAAGCACTTGAAACGCTGAAACAAGTGAATCTGGAAAATTACGCTCTGTCATATCCCGACGAACTTTCTGGCGGTATGCAGCAACGTATTGGATTAGCCAGAGCATTAGCCAACAATCCCGATATTTTGTTAATGGATGAGGCATTCTCAGCCCTCGATCCTCTGATCCGTACCGAAATGCAAGATGAATTATTGCGTCTACAGGGAGAACAACAGCGCACTATTGTTTTCATTTCCCACGACTTAGATGAAGCGATGCGTATTGGCAATCGTATTGCTATCATGCAAGGTGGTATCATTGTACAAGTGGGCACACCTGATGAAATCCTGAATAATCCTGCAAATGATTATGTCAGGGCTTTCTTCCGTGGCGTAGACATCAGTCATGTGTTCTTAGCAAAAGATATTGCCCGCCGCCGACCAGAGTCTCTACTCTATATCACCGCAGGTTTCGGCCCCCGCTCTGCTCTGAAAGTGTTGGATGACGAAGATAGAAGTTATGGCTATCTGATCGAAAAGGGCCAGAAGTTTATTGGAGTGGTATCTGTCAATTCTCTACAACAGGCATTGGCAGAAGAAAAAACCATTGAGCAGGCCATATTGGAAAAACCAACTGCTGTCTCCGCAGAAACTCCACTGAATGAATTGATATCCACCGTGGTGCAATCTCCCTGTGCAGTTCCTGTTATTGGAGATAATGGCCGTTATTTAGGCGTTATTTCTAAAGGAATTTTGTTACAAGCCTTAGATAAAGAGGCACCCAATGAAAAATAATTCTCCACAAATAAACACTGATCCGATAATCGTCAGTGATCCCTGGATGGATACGGCCACTGCCTCTCCATCAGGGGACTATGATTGGCTAAATACAACCAGCGATATCCCGCCAGAGCACTTTAATATCATGTCACCTTTTCAACACAAACTCATTCCGTTTGATTCATGGGTGACCAATGTTGTCGATTGGATAGTTGTGCACTTCCGACCTGTGTTTCAGGCAATCCGCGTTCCCGTAGATTTTATCCTCAATGGTTTTGAACAATTCCTGATCACTACACCAGCCCCCATTACCATTGCGTTTTTTGCATTTCTGGTATGGCAGCTCGCGGGAGCAAAAATGGGCGGTATTTCCTTCATTTCACTGATTTTCATTGGTGCAATTGGGGCATGGTCAGAAGCCATGATAACCATGGCATTGGTACTTACCGCCCTGCTGTTCTGTATTTTGTTCGGGCTGCCTCTCGGGATCTGGTTAGCTCGCAATGATCGGATTGCCAAAATGATTCGCCCTTTGCTGGATGCTATGCAGACAACACCCGCTTTTGTTTATTTGATCCCAATCGTAATGCTATTTGGCATCGGTAATGTGCCTGGCGTCATGGTGACTATCATTTTTGCTTTACCTCCTATGATTCGGCTGACAATCCTGGGAATCAAACAGGTTCCCGATGATTTGATTGAAGCTGCCAAATCATTTGGTGCAAGCCCACGGCAAATGTTGTTCAAAGTTCAGCTTCCACAAGCCATGCCTACAATTATGGCAGGTGTGAACCAAACATTGATGCTAGCACTTTCCATGGTTGTCATTTCTTCTATGATCGCAGTGGGTGGCTTAGGGCAGATGGTTTTGCGCGGTATTGGCCGTCTTGATATAGGGCTGGCATCTGTTGGAGGAGTGGGAATTGTCATTCTTGCCATTATCCTTGACCGCCTGACTCAATCTCTGGGAAAAAATACTCGATCCAGAAAAGGTCATTGGTATCACTCAGGGCCAATAGGATTACTGAACCTACTGTTATCCTCAGCCAAACAAAAATTCTCTTACCCAAAAAATCGACAAAAAACGATATCTGACCCGACACATAACGGAGGAGATAATCATGCTCAGCATGATAGCTTTATGCAAAAAGATCATAAATAAGGGGGCGGTCTTAGGAGTAATTCTGTCAGCATTCATGAGCCTTTCCTTATTTGCTGCTGATCTTCCGGGCAAGGGCATCAGTGTACAGCCACTCCAAAGTACAATCAGTGAAGAAACATTCCAGACATTAATTGTCTGCAAGGCATTGGAAAAACTCGGTTATGACGTCAAACCAATCAAAGAGGTTGATTATAACGTCGCTTATGCTTCCATTGCCTCCGGTGATGCCACATTTATGTCCGTCAATTGGGAGCCACTCCATAACGCTCAATATAAAGCGGCTGGAGGCGATAATATATTTTATCGCAAGGGAAAATATGTCGAAAACGCGGTTCAAGGGTATCTCATCGATAAAAAAACAGCAGAACAATACCAAATCACCAATATAGCCCAGTTCAGAGATCCTAAACTTGCCAAGCTGTTTGACAGCAATGGAGATGGCAAAGCAGATTTAACAGGTTGTAATCCTGGTTGGGGGTGTGAAAAAGCGATTAACCGCCAGTTAAAAGCTTATGGATTGAAAAATACCGTGGAACATAACCAAGGAAACTATGCGGCTATGATGGCAAATACTATTGCCCGTTATCGGGAAGGCAAACCGATCCTTTACTATACCTGGACACCTTATTGGGTCAGTGATGTACTGAAACCCGGAAAAGATGTTATCTGGCTGCAAGTTCCTTTCTCTGCCCTCGGCGATGACGAAACCATTGATACTCAATTACCTAACGGTCGTAACTATGGTTTTCCTCCCAGTACCATGCACATCGTGGCAAACAAAGCATGGGCAGAAAAGAATCCCGCTGCTGCAATGCTTTTTGCTGTCATGAAATTACCGGTTGCTGATATCAACGCGCAGAATCAGCGTATGCACAGCGTTAAAATTTCTGAATCTGATATTGAACGTCAGGCCGAAGGCTGGATTAGAGCACACCAGAAAACCGTGGATAGCTGGTTAAACGCAGCCAGAAATGCGGCTCATCAAAACAACTGACTCTCTGCACCTCCTCTATACCGATGGAGCCGTGAAAATATTAACAAAACTTCACGGCTTTCCTCATTTTATCTCAAATCCCCTCTAATCCCTTGGTTCTAAATAACATTAATTAAATAATTTATACATTTCATATTTTCACTTTCATCATATTTTGTTAATGTTACTTTATCTATTAACAAAAAAATAAAACACTCCATGCAAACGCCTGATAAATCCGCACCTGACATACCAATATCTGATACATCCTCCCTTGAAGAACCCCACCCAAACGGAATTTCTTCATTCAAAGAAGGGATTTTTGATAGTCTCCCTATTGTCATTGGCTATGTTCCCATTTCGTTTGCATTTGGCCTAAGCGCAGTCAAACTGGGGTTTACACCTTTAGAAGCCATATTTTTTTCCTGCGTTATTTATGCAGGAGCCAGCCAGTTTGTGATAACCGCCCTACTTAGCGCTGGTATGTCATTGTGGGTTTCCGCATTAACTGTAATGGCGATGGATATTCGCCATATTCTGTATGGCCCAGCTTTACGCTATCGCATTAAACAACCCTTATCAGAAAAGAAAACCGTCATTTGGGCTTTTGGCCTGACAGATGAGGTTTTTGCCGCAGCAACAACTAAGCTAATAAAAAACCAGCGCAGTTGGAGTGAAAATTGGATGATCGCCATCGCCCTATGTTCTTGGCTCTCTTGGGTGCTGGGTACTGTGGCAGGCACTGTGTTAGGTAATGGTTATCTGGACTCATATCCAGCGATTGAAGCAGCAATGACGTTTATGCTTCCCGCACTGTTTCTCAGTTTCTTATTAGCCTCCGTCAAAAAACAGAATAGCTACTGCGTTACCGCTGCCTTATTGGGGGCTCTAGTCGGTGTGATACTTTTCTCAATCCCCATCGCCATTCTTGCAGGGATCATGGGAGGCTGTTTAGCAGCCCTTCTGCAAGCCAAAAACGCACAGTTGAATAAAAGCACATCATATGATTGATAATAAAATACTTCTTATCGGACTGGTTGTGGGCATTGCCAACTTCCTATTCCGCTATCTTCCCCTGCGTTTAGGTGCTAACCGCTCACCTACCGCAAAAGCGGGAAAAATGGGCGTCATACTGGATAGCATTGGCATTGCATCAATTTGTTCGCTTCTCATCGTCTCAGGCATTCCTGGCGTGATGAAAGAACACAATAAATTGATACCAACCCTAATAGGGTGCCTGACTATCTGCTTATGTTTCTACAAAACCAAAAGCATCATCATTTCCACACTATCTGGTGCTGCTGTTTTTGGAGTAATATTCAAGGTATTTATGAATTAGGTATCAATATTTAAAGAAATATGATGATAATAAATAACTATAATTGCTAAATTTAACTTTTAATATAGTATTTGTAGGGTTTTTAACAGACGTTACTTTACCGGTTGAAACTAATAAGGTATCTAAACAATGGAAAGTTCATTCACTCCCACAGAAGAGTTACTTAATTGCCGTGTTGCACAGCAAAAAAGTTTGCCCTATCAAGAGATATTACTCACTCGCTTATCAATGCATGTCCAGAGCAAAATTCTGGAAAATCGTAACAACATGCTGAAAGCACAAGGAATCAATGAAACCTTGTTTATGGCTCTGATGATTCTGGATACCAAAGAAAGTCGTAGTATTCAGCCATCAGAACTCAGTGCGGCATTGGGCTCTTCCCGTACAAATGCAACCCGAATTGCAGATGAATTAGAAAAGCAAGGCTGGATAGAAAGAAAGGAGAGCCATAATGATCGCCGTTGCCTCCATCTTCATCTAACCGAAAAAGGTTCAAGTTTCTTGAATGGTTTACTCCCGCCCCAGCATGAGTGCCTGGTTAAACTTTGGTCTGTTCTCGAACTGGAGGAGCAAAAACAGTTAGAAAAATTGATGAGAAAAGTATTGAATCAATTAGATAATATTGGTGATTGTTTTAGTAAGTAATCATCTCTATTTCTGATCAGTTTTGAATCAATAAACATGTTATAGCAACATGTCCTAAAAAAACTTTTCCGCTAGCCAGTATCATCAGATACCTCATATGGCTAACTATTATCTTCAGATAATATTTGAATCCATATCGTTCACGCCTCCAGTAGTGTATAGACATTACTGGAGGCGTGTTTAGTGCAGTTATTACCACAGTAATATTAGCGAATAAAAAATACGGAGATTCTCTATGAGTGCTAGTGAGAACATGCAGCTCTCGCCGTCAAATCCAAAAACGAGCCAAAAAAGTAGTAATAAGAAACGGCAGCGCCGCAATATCATCACGTCACTGACGCTACTCTTCCTTATCCTTGGTGCCATTTATACCGTTTACTGGTTTCTCGTTTTACGTCATCACCAAGAAACTGATAATGCCTATGTAACGGGCAACCAAGTACAAATCATGTCGCAAATTACGGGGAGTGTTGTTACCGTTAATTCTGACAATACTGATTATGTAAAAAGTGGGCATGTTCTGGTACAGCTTGATTCCCGTGACGCTGAATTGGCCTTGAAAAAAGCTGAAAATGAATTGGCGAATACTGTTCGAATCACTCATCAACGCATGATCGACAGTAAAAAATATCAAGCAACCATTGAGTTGAAAAAAATTGCTCTCAAGAAAGCACAAAGTGACCTTAACCGGAGAGAAGTACTGGGTGCCAAGGAGATGATCGGCAAAGAAGAGTTGCAACATATGCGTGAAAATGTTTCAACTGCTCAAGCTGATCTGGATATTGCCATTGCGCAATACAAAAGCAATCAGGCAACTATTTTAGATACCCCATTGGAAAAACAACCTGCTGTTGAAAAAGCCGCGTCTGGTGTTCGTGACGCTTGGCTTGCTTTACAGAGAACCCAAATTGTCAGCCCTGTCGATGGCTATGTTGCACGTCGTAGCGTTCAAGTTGGCTCCCGCATTAATTCAGGGACACCATTAATGGCTATCATTCCTGCCAGCAACATGTGGGTTGAAGCCAATTTCAAAGAAACTCAGCTTGCAAATATGCGTATCGGGCAACCAGCCACAATCATCAGTGATTTCTATGGCAAAGATGTTGTTTATACAGGCAAAGTTGCAGGTATTGATATGGGAACCGGTAATGCCTTTTCTTTATTACCGGCACAAAACGCCAGCGGTAACTGGATTAAAGTGGTTCAACGTCTACCCGTCCGTATTGAGATTGATGCTGAACAATTAAAACAGCATCCCCTGCGCATTGGCTTATCAACAGCAGTCAACGTGGATACAGCAAACACCGATGGAACTACGTTGGCAACCACCGAACGCTCTCTTCCTGCCTATCACACAAATGCGTTGAAGATAGATATGGCTTCTGCCAACCAAATAGTTACTGACGTCATTAATAGTAACTCAGGAAACCCGATTTAAGGGGAGAGTCATGGGAAACAGAGAACCACTAACAGGTGCGAAACTTGCTCTTTTGACCATTTCACTGGCAATGGCAACTTTCATGCTTGTTCTCGACTCCACCATTGCCAACGTTGCCATACCAACGATTGCGGGTAACTTAGGGGCCTCAATCTCGCAGGGAACATGGGTCATCACTTCTTTTGGTGTCGCAAACGCTATTTCTATACCAATCACAGGGTGGCTGGCAAAGCGTTTTGGTGAAGTGAAACTGTTCCTCTGGGCTACTGCGATTTTTACGCTTTCATCTTGGCTATGTGGTATTTCCAATAGCCTCGGTATGCTAATTTTATTCCGTATTATTCAAGGGCTCGCAGCAGGACCGGTACTTCCTCTTTGCCAAAGTTTGTTACTCAATAATTACCCACCAGCTAAACGAAACATGGCCTTAGCGCTTTGGTCAGTAATGATAGTTGTTGCGCCTATTTGCGGCCCTATCTTAGGGGGATATATCAGTGACAACTACCAATGGGGATGGATTTTCTTCATTAACATCCCCCTTGGTATCGCTATTATCTTTGCGGTTATGCAAATATTACGCGGCCGGGAAACAGAAACTGCGATTAATCCAATTGATATTGTAGGATTATTTTTGCTGGTGATGGGTATAGGTTGCCTGCAAACCATGCTCGACCAAGGTAAAGAGCTTGACTGGTTTAATTCTACCGAAATTATAATCCTCACTCTTATTGCAGTGATTACACTGACGCTCTTAATTATATGGGAACTGACTGATGACCACCCGATTATTGATCTATCGCTGTTTAAGAGGCGCAATTTTTCTATTGGAACATTGAGCATCAGCCTTGGCTTCATGATGTATTTCGGTTCGATTGTCTTGCTGCCGCAATTATTGCAAGAAGTTTTTGGTTATACCGCAACATGGGCTGGCTTTGCGGCTGCGCCTGTCGGGTTATTGCCTCTGTTGCTTTCCCCAATTATTGGTAAATTTGGCCATAAAATAGATATGCGCTACATCGTGACATTCAGTTTCGTCACTTATACTGTTTGTTTCTATTGGCGGGCATATACATTTGAGTCAGGTATGGATTTTGCTACCGCGGCATGGCCTCAATTTTTTCAGGGACTTGCCATGGCATGTTTCTTCATGCCACTGACAACCATTACCTTATCAGGGCTTGCACCAGAGCAAATGGCTTCGGCTTCCAGCCTGTCAAATTTTACCCGTATATTGGCCGGTTCAATCGGGACATCCCTCACAACCACAATGTGGACACAGCGTGAATCAATACACCATTCAAACCTTACTGAATACATCAATCCATATAACCCGAACTATCAGCAAATTCATCACCAATTAAGTCAGTTAGGCATGAATGATACGCAGATTGCAGCTTATCTGGCAAAACAGATCACCCAACAAGGATTAATTATTTCTGCCAATGAAATCTTTTGGCTGTCAGCAGGCGTGTTCCTTATTTTGACATTATTGGTTTGGATGGCAAAACCGCCATTTTCTGCGGGGAGACAAGACCAAGGCGGAGCACATTAAAACTATTGATTAACTTTGATAGTAACGGGAGCATTCGCTCCCGTTATGAAAAATATTCATCATATCTTCAATTTATCCTCTTTCCGTCATACTGAAATTTCATTCCTATGGCAAAGTTCTCCATATGAATAGACCGTTTAAAGTAGATGAAATTGGTATATCTTGTTGAAAAATTTCGATATCAAAATAATTTTGTTCATAATTTATTCAATGAGATATTGATATAAAGATATGCCGAGGGGATAAAAGAAAATAAAAAACCTCACCTTTGTCAGTGAGGTTTAAACGTTTCAGATAGAAAATTTATAGCTGCTCACTAAAGAGTATCCACCAAGTGATTAGCAAATGAAGCAATTGGGTTAGCCAAATTATCCGCAAATTTAAAACTCTGAGCTGGGTCAGATAAATCGAGCATCTGACGGTTGTTAGCAATTTGCAGGCGGTTCAAACAACAGCGTTTAATTTCTGATGTAAACAGTTCATAACGTTCAAACTGTTGGCAAAATTCCGGATGCTGAGACTGGTAATCTAAAACACAATGCGCTACAGCTTGCCAGAATTTTTCTTGTGCATATTCTGCCTGCTCATGAAGGATTGCAGCCAAATAACGGAATACGCCATCGAATACATCGGACAAAATCGTTAACGTTTTCATCTCTTCTGGCATATCAACTTTCACCCGACTGGCTTTTTCCGGTAATTCCGCATCTAAGTCCATGACCAAAATTTCTTCTGCCAGATCTTTCATAAAAATATATTGTGGAACATGATCTTCCAGCACTATGATGATATTTTCGCCATGTGGCATAAACATCAGATCATAAGCATATAAACAATGGAGTAATGGCACGAAGTAGCAATTCAGATAATGATGTACCCACTCATCAACTCGCAATCCTGATGCAGCTATCAAGGCTGGTAAAAACGCCTTTCCATGTTGATCATGATGTAATAACGCTGCCATTGTCATCACATTTTGATTCGGCTCAATCAATTGTAATGGATTTTCTCTCCACAATGCCGCCATCATTTTCTTATAAGGTGTATCTCCCTGAATAGCCTGTTCGTAGTAGCTATTTCTGAACCCTATGCTGGCTACTTCCCGCAGAATCCGGAAACCACAGCCTTGCAAAACTTTATCTTTTTGTACCAAATCAAACAACCAATCATTAATACCAGGTGTTGTCGCCATGTAATAAGGCGATAAGCCCCGCATAAATCCCATATTAAGAATCGAGAGAGCCGTTTTAACATAATAACGCTGAGGATGACTACGATTAAACATCGTTCGTATTGATTGCTGAGCCTGATAAGCATCCGTTCCTTTACCTAAATACACAAGTTTCCGGTTGGCGATATCATGAGCAAATACAGAAGGCAATTTATTTTGCCATTGCCACGGATGAAAAGGCATGAACAGATATTCTTCTGGATTCAGCCCCAAAAGAATAAGCTGATGGTTAAATTTATCAATCTCAGATTGCCCCAATTCCTGTTCTAACAGTTGTTGGTAGCTGAGTTGTTCAATACAAGCAAAATGGGCTTTACTCTTATGTGCTGCCAACCACACTAAACGCATATCACAAGCTGATTCAGGACTAAAGTTTTTAAAGTCTTCTGCATCAAAGCCAATTCGCCCATTATTAGCAACAAAAATGGGATGCCCTTCCATCATTTCTGCCTCAATTGTCTGAAAATCGGCATTGACCAGCTCTTCCACTTTGATACCCGTACGGTGATACTTAAACGCACTACTATGCAATGTGCTGGTCAGTTCTTCCAGATAAGTCGGCATCACGTTATCAGTAATACCTAGTTGCTTTTTGAATTCAATAATAAAATGGATGAAATCCAGCTCAACCCAATCCCCATCCTGCATTTTCCGTAATGAGTCAGAGTCGATCAACCAGTGATCCAATGCCAGTCTACGAGCTCGAAAATAGTAGTTAACTGAGTACTCATGATTATCTAAGCGATAACTGTAATAACCTTCTTGATCCGTTTCTTCCGTCAATTGCTCTGGAAACAATAAGCATTCATGGGCAAATTCTGAAATGGCTTTCTTCAAATGCAGACGATTAACTTTCTGCCAAATAGCTGGATGTAAGTGGCTGACAAAACAATGATTCTGATTAGTCAATTCTGATAATATGTCTGTTTGTAATGCCATTTGATGCTGCTCCCTTGTACAAAATGCCAACCCGGCAGTTTTGTGTGGCAACTGTACTGTTCTTTCGTAAACAAAACCTGCCCGTAAGTTAAGACGATGAATTTTTTCATTACGTATGTCAGGTTCAACCACAATACGTTTGATTGCAGAATTACTGAAAATGAATGCAACCACTGTCTGAAAAATTCCCCAAGTGAATTGCCTAATTTTTTGTTCTGGCGGAGCAACCAGGATATGCATTCCCATATCATCAGGACGTGCTGGGTAATATTGCCCTATCAGATCCTCTTGCGCACGATAGCATTCCAACAAAAAAGCAGGTTGCCCCTGATATGCACCGATAAAGACGGAATCAGGCTGGCGAATAAGTAAGTCTTGGTAGAAATAGCTTACTTGCTGCTTAGTCTGACCTTGCATTCCCCAATAATAAGCATAATCTCGGTTAACCCAATCAGTAATAACCTCAATATCGTCTGCCAGAACTAACGGACGCAAGGAAAATGTACCCAACTCAGGAACTGTTTTTTCAAATGATACAGAGATAACAGTGGACATCAGATAACCTCTTCACTAACAACACCAAATTGTTGGAATGCAATACTTTTTTCTATCACATAATGTTCAGCTCCTGTGATTTCTTGGATCAAACGTGAATTACGATAGCTCGCCATTCCCAAATCGGGTGTCACAAAACCGTGGGTATGCAGTTCAACATTTTGCACAAAGATTTCATTGTTATGATCAATACTGTAATTTCGTTGAACGTCATAACGCCCTTGCTTATCCCAGCGGATAAGATGTTGTATGCCTTCGATAAAACTAGGTGTTTGATACTGATAACCAGTAGCAAGTACCACACCTTCCGTAGCCAGAGAAAATTCTGCTTCTTGCTCTTGCTGGAATAAATCCAACACCAGTTTCTTATCTGCGCCCTGTTCTTCTGTTATCTGGCGTACTTGTCGTAATTCGCTATTGGTGTACAACGCAACATCCAACTCCCCATTTAGTCGCTTGATATACATCAAATCAAAAATTTCATTGATGAGTGAATTGTTAATGCCTTTATAAAGCGATTTTTGCGTACGATTCAGTGCTTCACGCTTTTTTTCCGGCAAACCGTAGAAATAATCCACATATTCAGGTGACGTCATTTCTAATGTCAGCTTAGTATATTCAAGAGGAAAGAAACGTGGAGAACGTGTTACCCAATTGAGCTGATAGCTATAAATATCAATATCCTGAAGCAGATCGTAAAAAATTTCTGCCGCACTCTGTCCACTTCCTAATACAGTGATAGATTTCTTTTGCTGTAAAGCAGCCTTATTTTTTAAATAATTTCCTGATGTCACCATTTGTACAGTAAAAGGACGACAACATTTTGGGATATAAGAGGAAGGCCCTGTTCCAAGTACTAATTTTTTGCAGAAAAACTTATGCTTATCTCCCGTTAATGTGTCTATGCAATGCAAGGTATAAAGAGAAGATATAGCGTCATGACTGATATTCTCAACCCGTGTATTAAAACGCAGGTTGGATAACTGTTCGGCAGCCCACTGACAATATTGGTTGTATTCCTTGCGCATCAGGAAAAAACTTTCTCGAATATAGAACGAGTAGATACGCCCTTTTTGCTTGATATAATTAAGGAAGCTTAATGGATGAGTAGGAGATGCTAATGTTACTAAATCTGCCATAAAAGGTGTCTGCATGGTGGAGTTCTCCAGCATCATGCCCGGATGCCAATCAAAAGCAGGTTTCTGATCAATAAACAAACTGCTAATCTCTTGGATCGGTTGTACCAAACAGGCCAAACCCAGATTAAATGGGCCAATTCCAATAGCGATAAAATCATAAATCTTAGTTTTCATGGTTGTTCCTAATAAATGCTAAATACCACTGACTTGGGAAAGAACGATTATTGTTTTCTAGTAAGTTCATCATTGGAGAACGCAAGATCCGTCAATAACAGGTTTCCCTGCATAACGATCTCATCCACAATTTCTTGTAAATGCTGCTTATATTTGACGAAAACGGCACCGCAACTCACAGGTTGGAAAAAAAGATTTGTGGTAACTCCAATATTGCCGCTGCTTTCTGAGTACTAAAATAGCTGACTGATGAAGAGAATATACGCAATTTATGAAAATCAGCAGGTAAACCATATAGCTGATTTTATGCTCTATTAATGTACCATCAGCACTTTGATCCCAAGTATCTACTGACGAATGGATGACGCCAATTATTGTTTCTGCAATCACGGCTGGCAGTACAAGCGAGCAATTAAGGCAAGCTTTATCAGGCATAATATATCCTTAACTTTTATACTCTTTATTTTTCAAGCTCTGATTTTCCATCTGAAACTCGAAATATATTATATTTATATATAATTGCTCGACATTATTCTTTAAAATAACCAAATGCCTTCATTAATCCATAAAGGCCATTACATATCAACATCCATAATGATTTTTTATTTTATAATAAATGAAAAATTTCTATTTATGCAGTAGATTCAAGAGGACAATCGTGACAATTCCCTACTCCTGGTAGTTTATTTCTTTGGCAGCAACAACGACGCTGTATGGAACTGTTTTTCATAATCACTGTCCGATAAAGCGGGTTATCCCTGCCATCGGGCAGGGTTTGTTCAAAGAAAAGATTCTGTATTAGTGTATTATATTGTTCTTTATCGATCCTTTCTTTGAAATTATCTAAGTACCAGTGCATAACATAACCAATATTATTCCACAATAAACGTCCATTTATTCCTCGGTACGTTTCAATTTTTTCACACACAGGAATAATATGCCTATCCAACATAGAACGATAACGCTCCAATAAAGATATTGGTTCGTCCATCCACGTTAATTGATAATAAACGATATTTGGTCTACCTGTTTCATGAAACTCCACTTGAAACAGATTATAATCTGTATCAACAGCTCGAGGATATTCTAACAACATTAACATCATTGGTGGAACAACTAATCCAAAATACCATTGTGTCCATAAAGAATAAAGCCCTTTTTGATTTGGTTTTAAATTATTATTACTATAGTATGAATTTTGGTAACGATTTATCAATAGCAAGAATTCATCTTCACTAGACCATTGATAAAACCTCATACTTTCTTCTGGAATATTTTCTGCATTTATTTTTAATGATGAATTAAAATGGCTAAATGCACCATCAAATAAATCAATGATATCTTCAATGGATATTTCAGATGCCAAATTAATGGAGTCATGATTATTTTTACCGGTCATTTCATATTCTCCTATTATTCATTTTAAGCTATGGGCATATATTTAGGAATAATCAATGGCTTGTTAGATTCAGGATCGCGAATAATCCGGCATACTAAACCAAATACATCGGCAATATTTTGTACTGTTACAATTTCCTCAGGAACACCTTCTGCATAAACCTGACCATCTTTCATCATAATCAGACGCGAGGCGTAGCGCAGAGCAAGGTTAATATCATGTAAAACCAATACCAGTGTTCTACCTTGCCGATGCAAGCGCTGACAAAGATCAAGCAGTTCAATCTGGTGAGAAATATCCAAATAAGTTGTTGGTTCATCTAACAAAATAATGGGTGTCTGCTGGGCTAGTGTCATAGCAAACCAAGCACGCTGACGCTGTCCACCTGACAGTTCACTCACCAATTTATGTGATATGTCCCATAAATCCACCGCCTTCAAAGCTTCATTGACCACTCGCTCATCTTCTGCCGACCATTGGCGTAAGAAAGATTGATAGGGATAACGCCCACGAGAAACAAGCTCATAAATTGTCAGTGCTTCAGTAACGACAGCACCTTGTGTCAGCAAAGATAACTCACGAGCAACTGATTTAGGCTTATGATGGTGAATATTGGTTCCATCCAGCAAGACTTCCCCACGTTGGGGCGGCATACTGCGGCTGATAGCCCGCAGCAGTGTTGATTTTCCACATCCGTTCGGACCAATGATGACACTAAATTCACCATCATGAATGGCAAGGTTAACACCATTGATTATGGTTCTTTTACCGTATGCCAGTGAAAGATCATGGGCTTTCAGCCGTGAAGCTATCTCTGGGGAATGGGCATCCGATGACATTATCGTGTTCTCCTTAATTCGGCATACAGTAAATACATCAAATAGACTCCACCCACCACAGCCGTAATCACCCCCACTGGTAGACGGGCTGAGGTCGGTAATATCAAAGTCATTAAATCAGAAGCCAGCATTAGCAACGCGCCCACCAATGCAGTACAAAACAGTGCAATACCCTTATGTTGTACCAAACGTCGGGCAATTTGCGGGGCAGACAAAGCAATGAATGCAACTGGTCCTACGACCAATACTGACATGGTGGCAAAAGTCACGGCTAATAATATGCTGACAACCCGAATAAGACGCACAGGGACACCAAGAGTATTAGCCAGATCATCTCCAAAATGGGTGTAATTTAATTGCCTGCCTAACCAAAACAAAGCAGGAATGAAAATCACCATGCCGCTAATCAGCGCAACATTTTGCCAATTTTGACTGGCAAGGCTACCTCTCAATAATGATTTCAGTTGTTGAGCCTGTTCAAGCCGGATATTCGAAGAGGCAAAATCGACAAATGCTGTACACAATGCAGCAATCGCAATTCCCGAAATAATGATCTTGTTAACCGACATATTTCCGATTCCCGCGCCATTACCGAGATAAACCAATAAGACAGCAAGCATAGCTCCCAATAGTGCACCCAATGGAACAGGCAATACATCGGGCCAAATAACCATTGCCATTATAATCCCCACAGCCGCTCCGCCATTAACGCCAATGATATCCGGGCTGCCAAGTGCATTGCGGGTTGTGAACTGAAAAAGGGAACCGGAAAGTGCCAATGTCATACCCGCACCAATTGCCACTAACGCTCTTGGTAAGCGGATATTTATAAGAATAAATTCCTGATAAGGCGTTTCTATCAACAGAAAAGGATTATCAATCCCTTCCCTGCCTATCGCTAAGGTCAGGTAAAAGAACACCACAATGAGCAGTAAAACAGAAAAAACTACCCTGCTCACTTGCCATGAAGGTGCAAGCAAAACGGCGCTTCCCAGTTTAAATGTTTTCGTTTTTGATTGCTTAATTGGCGAATGTATCAGTGTCATCATTTATTCCGCCATCATTTTTGGAGAGCGACTTTTCGCAACCAGATAAAGTAGAGGTGCACCGATGCTCGCCGTAATAATGCCAACCATGATTTCTTCTGGCGCTATCAGTAATCGAGCAACAACATCCGATATCAGAAGCAAGCAAGAACCCGCAAGCAGGCAATAAGGTAATAACCAGCGGAAATCACTACCCACCAATGCTCGCATTAAATGAGGAGCAGCCAGACCAACAAACGCAATAGGACCGGCCATTGCTGTCGCAGCGGCAGCCAACATCGTGGCGCTTAACAAAGATAATATTCGGGTTCTGGCAACATTAGCACCCAATGAGCCTGCTATTCCTTCACCAAAAACCATCACATTTAAGGAAGAACTCAAAGAAAGCGTTAATATCACTGCCACCAGCAAATAAGGGATCAACAAACTGGCTTCACTGAATGACATGGAACTTAATGAACCAATCGACCAAAAACGATAACTATCCAACACCTGTGGATTTAGCAAGATGACACCTTGTACCACTGCAAACAAACAGATATTAATAGCGGCTCCAGTCAAAACCAGTCGGGCAGGATTGGTATTACGTGATCCGCCACTAAGCAGGTAAAACAAAAGCGTAGACAGACTTGCGCCAATAAACGCTGTCCAGAATCGGGGCATTCCGTCTAAAACTGGGATGAAAGAGAAACATACCACTGTAGCTGCGGCCCCCGCATTTACGCCCAATAAACCGGGATCGCCCAGTGGATTGCGTAGTAATCCTTGTGTTACTGCTCCTGCTAATGCCAGCGCTGCACCAGCCATTAAACCAATCAGTGTACGCGGTTCACGAGCATTGATAACCAAATCATAATAACTTCCACTATCTCCCAACCAATAATGGTGCCAAGCTGCTGAAAGGGGCAATGATTTTGAACCTAAGCTTAAGCTGGCAGCTATACAAAGGCAGGTCAGCATGCCCATGAATACTAACCCCAAAATAAGGGCGATTCGCCGTTTAGGGTTTATCATGTTTTGCTATCTCCTGCTTTAACAACGGCATAAATTTTGGTAATCCCCAGCGTAAGCTAAGCGGTGAACCATAAGACATGGACATCACAATTGATTGATCGATCAGCGGAATATATCCCCCTCGGTTAACTGCACGAATGGAGCGGAATAGGGGTTGAGCTTCTGTTTCCTGACGCTCTTTTTCACTGGTATACCATGTAACCAAAATATCTGCTCCATTAAGCAAGTCAGCGTTCTCCAGACCGATATTGGCAGCAAAATTGCCAAAAGGCGCAGTTAAAGAGTTGGCCAACGGAAGCAGGGATAAACCAAGGTGCACCAACGTATCAACACGTGGATCGTTTTTGACATAAATCGACAAAGTGTTGCCGGTTGTTCCTGCTTTAATATAGGCAAAACGGTAACCAGCAATATTGGGGATACTATTTCCTGATTGAATTAACAGGGTATCCAGTTCAGTAACAAGCCTTTTACCCTGTTCTGTTTTATTCAATGCTCGTGCCACCAGCTCAATTTGTTGTCGTGGTGTCGTCTGCCACGGTTTTTCTGGATAAGCAATTACCGGGACAAAATGGGATAAGTGATCGTAATTTTCCCGCGTAATACCTGACTGTGTTGCCAGAACCAAATCCGGTTTCAAGGTAATGATCTTTTCGACGTCTAATTCTGGGTACATTTCAATAACGACAGGCAATTCTGCACTACGACGCTCTATCTCCTCCCTGAACCACGGTAAATAACCTTCTGCATCTCCTCCCCAGCGATGAGATTCAATGCCAACAGGAATCATGTCCAAATCCAGTAGAATATCTTCCGTACCTGTTCCCAACGCCACAATCCGTTGCGGCGGCTGGTTAATCACCGCCGTACCTAGCGCAGTGGTGATTGTTTTAGGATAACCGACAGCATCCGTCGGCAACTTGCTTGAAGTTACTGGTTTGTCACAACCTACCAGCAATATCAAGAGCATGGCGACCAGCATCTTGCAACGTATCAAAACCATTGCCTATTACCTTCTACTGCTTGTTGCCCAAATGGATAAAAATACATAGCCGCCGCCCGTGACTTAGTTATGAACGTAATTTAGTTAGAACTTGTAACGCAGTGTCGCTTCAACATTACGTGGTGCACCGTAATAATATTGGGTATAGCTCCCAAACGAGGTGTAGTATTTCTTGTCGAATAAGTTATTCAGATTCACTGTCAGAGAAAGATCTGGCGTGAATTGATAACGTCCCATTAAATTAACCGTGGCAAAACTACCTTGACCATCTTGACGTACTTTTCCATCAGGCCCGGTAAGGTCACGCCATGTTTTTCCCTGCCAATTAATACCACCACCCAGCGTTAAATCATTCATCACACCAGATAAAGTGTAAGTCGTGAACAATTTAAATAAACGGTTTGGATCTTCGGTATTGGTACGCTTACCACCTGGCATTGTCGCGCGGAATTGGGTATAACCTGCATAAATACGCCAATTATCCGTAATCTGACCACTGACTTCGGCTTCAAAGCCTCGGGTTTTTACTCCATTGGTTGCATAATAAACTCTGGCATTTTTTGGAATTTCGGGAGCTTTCGGTTTTCCAGAATTATCATCAACTGTGTAATTATTTTGTCGGATTTCGAAAAGTGCTAATGAATAATCAAGTCCATTATCCAAGGCAACACCTTTCAGACCGAGCTCATAGTTTTCACCGGAGACGGGTTTAAGGAGCTGGTTATTACGGTCAATACGGCTTTCTGGATCAAAAATTTTGGTATAACTGCCATAAACTGAAAAATCCGGCGTTACGTTATAAACCAATCCACCATACGGTACGAATTGATCGCTATAACTGGCATTTTGCGATGTACCAAAATTATCACCACGAGTTTTCCAACTGGTGACACGCCCACCAAGGATCAAGGTAACCGGATCAGCTAAAGAAAATTGTGTAACAGCATAACCTGCGGTTTGTTCAATATAACCATGAGATCCCGTTGTTCTCTGTTGGCTCCATGTTGGCTCGGCATAGCCCCATGAGGAGCGAGTAAAATCGCCTAAGTAATTACAATTATTTCTTTTTCCTGTATTAGCTTGATCGTTTTCATTTGGATTTTTCTCAAGCATACAAGTGGCATAATAGTAATCATTCTGGAAATTTTGTTTCTGGTAGTTCAACCCAAAGCTGGCGTGATGCGTGCGCCCTAATAACCTATAATTACCATTTGCCTGTAAATCAAAATTACGCTGGCGACGAGATCCGTCAATCAACGTCATATTACCCGGATACATCCCTTCATTCGTTGCACGCTCAGGGAAACCGGTCGCCCATAATACTTTTTGATCAAGCGTGTTATTGTCATAAGTAAAGGTACCTTTCACACTCCAGCCATTATCAAATTTGTGTTGCAAGCTGGTAAAGGTCGAAAATGAACGAACTTTGGAGAAGGCCCAATCAGGCGCATAACTGTTACTACGTTTGTAATCAGTTTTACTGCCATCTTTAAAATAAATCGGCAAACCACCAAACATTCCACCGCGGGTATGGTTGATTTGATAATCAGCGCCAATGCTCAGCAAAGTATTTTCTGTTAGATCCGCTTCAAGAATGCCGTAAAAAGGATATTTCTCATGTTTATCACGATCAATAAACGAATTGGAGCGCTCATAAGCAGTAACAAAACGCCCTCTGACAGTTCCGTTTTCATTTAATGGGCCAGACAGATCCAAGCCTGTCCGCCATTTATCCCAGGAACCACCACCCAAGGTCGCTTCACCACGAAAATCATTGGTTGGGCGTTTACGGATTACATTAACTGCCGCTGAAGGTGTACCCGGCCCTACCATCAGTCCTGCCGCACCGCGCACCACTTCAAGCCGATCAATAATGGCGGTATCCAGCAAGTTATCACCATAGTTAAAACGGATGTCGTAAAAAGTAGGTACACCATCACGCAACATATTTCTGACCGTCATTCCTCTTGAAGAAAAGGTAAAACGATCACTATCAGCCTGATGAACTGTCATGCCTGTGATGCTATCAATAGCACTCTTAACGCTATCCAAATTTTCATCCACCATGCGCTGTTTAGTCATAACACTGACGCTTTGTGGTGTTTCACGTGCAGACAAATTCAGACCTGTCGATGTAACCATTGATGACGTGTTATACATGCCCGTATCTTCCGTGACACCTTCATGTTCTACCGATGCAGCCGTTACAACAATCCTATCTTCCTTCCTTTGTGCTTCTTCTGCCATAGCTACACTATTTCCCGCCAAAATGAGCGGGATCATCAGAGAAAGCACGGTTCTTTTGGTTAAATAATTTGGTTGCAAAATTGGATTAATCACTCTGTTCATCCCGTTACCAAAATAATTTGTTGTTATGTTCACTTTGATGTTTCCATCACTCGTCTGTCTCAACAGCAACAGAATATTTCTCGCGTAAAGCATGAAGTGGGTTCACTAACGTTCCAGCAAATTTCAGATTTTTCTCGCGATCATCAAGATCTATCATCTGTTGGTTATTCGACATTTGTAGACGATTTAAACAAGTACGCACAAAATCAGGCTTAAATAGATCAAATTTGCGAAATTTCTCTATCTGATGCGGATGTTGTGATTGATACCTGTGAACACAATGGGCGACCAATTCCCAAAAACGTAGTTCCGACAATGCAAGATGTTTTTGCAACAGCGGGATCAAATAGCGGAAAAAGCAGTCAAATATATCGAGGAAGATGTAGTTTATTTTCATTTCATCCTTGATAACGACATGCAAGAAATTAATCTCTTCAGGTAGCTTAAGCTCACCATTTAAGATGGCAATTTCTTCACCAATATCTTTCATCAGCATTTTTACTGGTGCATTGTTTTCCAATACCAACATCAGATTTTCGCCATGTGGCATAAAAACCAGATCATAGGTGAAGAAAGAACGCAATAATGGAGAAAGATACGCATCCAGATAACGTGATACCCAATCTTCAACTATTAAGCCCGAATCTTGTATCAAAGCAGCGACTACCGAATTACCTTCTCGATCAACGTGTAATAATGAAGCCATTGTCATTAAGCGTTGATTCTCTTTCAAAATCGTCATTGGGCTTTCACGCCACAATGCAGATAGCATTTTTTTATGTGGATTATCTTTCTTAATAGCTGCTTCAAAGTAGTGGTTGAAATAACCTATCGCTGCCCGCTCTCGCAATATGGTGAATCCCTTTTCCTGAAAGAAATCATCTGCTTCTACCAAGTTGCTAAGCCATTCATTAACTTGTGGAGTAGTCACCATACTATGCGGATCTAATCCACGCATAAATCCCATGTTGAGAACTGACAACGCAGTCTTCACATAGTTTTTCTTAGGCTGGCTGATATTAAAAAATGTACGAATAGATTGTTGGGCCAAATAGCGATCATGACCTTTACCGAGATAAACAATTTCCTGTTTAGCAATATCCGCAGCAAAACTAATGGCGATACGGTGTTTCCATTGCCAAGGATGTAAAGGCATCAGATAATAATCTAACAAATTCAATCCTAATGACTGCATTTGTCGCTCAAACTGAGCAGGCAAGTATTTTTCTAATTCCTCTGCAATTAACTGTGAATAAGAAAGCGAGGATAGTGAAGAGAAAACCGTTTTATTTCGATGTACCGCAACCCAAATTAATGTCACTGGATGGGCACTTTCTGGTGCAAAATCTAAATAGTCATCGGCATCAAAACCAATGCGACCATTATTAGCAATAAATACCGGATGCCCTTCACTCATTGATGTTTCCACCGTCTGATAATCCGCTTGAGTTAAATCCTGTGCAGTCAGCCGATTGTTTTCATATTTAAAGGCATGCCCATAGAGCGTACTGGATATTTCATCAAGGTAAATTGGCAGCAATTTATCAGAAATATCCAATAATGGCTGCAACTCAATAATCAATTCAATAGCATCTAAAGGTTGCAATTGATCATGACAAAGTTTAGTTATCGATGCAGCATCAATATCCAAATGATCAAGCTGATAGGGCTGTGCTTGAAAATGATACTGAAATTTATCTATTTCAACAGAATAAAATTGCTCTTTGCCATGATGTACTGGCTTGATGAGTTTTTCATGGCAAAGTTCACGCAATATTTTCGCTACAAGATGTTGGTTGGCGTGTAACCAATTTTCCCTAGTTAAATGGGAGGTCTGATGACCCTGATGAGTATTCAACAAACACATTTAATAAAGCCCTTCATTCATATCCTGCATACTCCTGTTTCCAAAACATGGTCTGACAGAGTGATACATCTTTATATAAATTCCTGGATATCACTATCCAACTAGTGGGTATTAATTCTGGCTCACGAACTCTATGGTATTTCTTTTTTAATTCATGGAATGATAATTAAAATCATTACCATTAACAACCCTAAAAAGTAAGATATTTAGAGAAATTAGCTACCCTATTTAATAGAGCGGCCTAATAATATGGATAAACCATAAATAACATAAATTTTATGTGGGTTATTAAAAACTAGGGGTAATAAGACGTAGTTAATAATTTAGTTAAAAAATAATTAAATATGTTTTTATTTAGTTTTATAGAGCATTCACTATCACAGGAATAAAAACAGATTCAACAAATTAATGGGTAAAATAAAGGCCCCGACTAAATAGTCAGGGCCTCATTAATAAAGAAGAGTAAACTATTCCCTTCTACTTTCAACTAAATTAAACCTTATTCTGACGCCACCATTCCGCCAGCATAATGCCTGTTGCAACAGAAACATTTAGGCTTTCTACCCGACCAGTACCACCGATAGAAAGACGAATGTCACCATCTTCCCAAGTACTGTCGCTTAACCCATCACTTTCCTGCCCTAATACCAAAACCATTTTTTCTGGCAATGTTGCTTGTGCCAGTGTTGTGCTTCCTTTATGGCTTGATGTGGTCACAATGGAGTAGCCTTCGTCACGGAATTTATTCAGCGTAGCTGTGAAACCATCAGCATCAATGCCTTTGATATGCTCAGCACCACCTTCTGCTGTACGGACAGCCGCACCTGATTCCAACATCGCTGTATCCTGCAAGATTACGCCCTGCACACCAAAATGTGCGCAACTACGCATGATTGCACCAAGGTTATGTGGATTACCTACATTTTCCAATGCCAACACACAATCTTTTGCTGGTGCTTGCTGCAAATAGGTTTCTGCATCTATCCCATTGCGTTTCTTGATCAAAAAGCAAACGCCACCATGATGCTCCGTACCTGATGCTTTAGTCAGTTCCTCATCGTCAACCACATGGTAAGCTTTGCGATTTGCTGCCATCCATTTAAGGGCATCGCGAAAACGTGGGGTGATTGATTGAACAAACCAAGCCCGAACAATTGCATCAGGGCGGTTCTGGAACATTGCCTGACAAGCATTTTCCCCATAGATACGGGTTTCTTCCAAACGCTGGCGGCGGAGCTGTTCAGGATCGATATAACTTTTACCACTGATACCACTATGTTCTGGTTTAAGTGGTTCTCCCTCTGGACGAGAAACGGTTCTCCAAGGAGAACGTTCGTCTGAACGCGTAGGGCGTTCATTATCACGACGGCGGTCACTTTGCTCACGCCCTTTACCAAACGGACGTTTATTGTTTTTACGGTTGTCCCCATTCTTACGACGATCGTTGTCTTTACGATTATCGTTATTGTCCTCGTTACGGACATACATCACTTTGACTTTACCGCTCTTACCACTATAGGAATCGTTCATTTATTTCTCCAACTGCGCTATGGCGCGAAGATTACCCGATGTGCGCGCCCGAAGCTACCTCTGGCAACGACAATCCATTAAAATATCCGCTAATTTTTACTGGTTTTATCCACGAACATGTTTGAGTTCTTAAATGAGAAATAACAACGCCGTTTATCAGCTTCGCCAACACCGCCTTGCCCGTTCTACCCGTCCGTTTCAGGCTAGGGGTTGCCGAGTACAACGTTGCTTGCATTGTTTATTGCCCCAAAAAAACTGCCTGTGTGAAATGGTCTCACCCGCAAACGCGGAGAGCCGCTTCTGTCTCATCATGTTTGATACTGAGCCTATGAAACCCAGCAATACTGGAAAGTTAATTGCAGATATACTGCCCGATACACACGCTTTTCTCTGGTCCAGAACCGAACCCGATCAACAAATGCTTGAGGTGTTGGACGATCCAACCCGGCAGCCCTATTTGATATTCCCAGACAGCTATGCCACGCCTCCTCGTACTGTGTATCAGCAGCTTCCTGATAACCAGAAACCACCGCTGTTCATTATATTGGATGGTACTTGGCCTGAGGCAAGGAAAATGTTTCGCAAGAGCTCATATTTGGATGATATTCCCCTGCTGTCTATTAACAATATTGCCAAAATGGACTATTTACTGCGAGTTCCGTCCAGACAAGAACAGCATTGTACTGCCGAAGTTGCAGCCGCTGCACTAGAATTGGCCGGGGATATTGAAGCCTCACACTCGTTACTCGGCCATTTCAATCATTTTCGTGAACAATATCTGGCTGGGAAATCTAATCGTCCGGGGAGTCAATCACAGTAATTCTTGACAATCCCCGCTAAAGTAACTGATGGTGGCTAAAGTTATTCATGGTAACTGTTTAATCTATAGTGATTGTTTATTGATGTAATAACTCATGAGGAATCCCAGAAATGAGCCAGCGCGGACTTGAAGCATTATTACGCCCCAGATCTATTGCTGTTATTGGTGCTTCTGAAAAACAAGAAAAAGCCAGCTCAATGTTAATGCGGAATTTACTGATGGGCGGTTTTACGGGCCCCATTCTGCCCGTAACACCAAACAAGCATGCTGTCCTGGGTGTATTGGCCTATCCTTCTATCGATAAGCTACCCTTGCTCCCCGATCTTGCTGTCATTTGCACCCATCACAGCCGCAATCTATCGTTGCTGGAACAACTGGCTCAATACGGATGCAAAACCGTTATTATTCTATCCTCGCCACCATCGCAGTTTAACGAACTAAAGCAATATAGCCAGAAATATCATATCCGCATTCTGGGACCGAATAGCCTCGGCATTCTGGCGCCCTGGATAGGACTGAATGCCAGTTTTTCCCCTATTCCTATCCTGAAAGGTAAATTGGCTTTCATCTCGCAATCAGCAGCAATATCAAATACGATCCTCGACTGGGCTCATCATCGCAATATCGGTTTTTCATATTTTATTGCTCTTGGAGATAGTGTTGATATTGATATTGATGATCTACTCGACTTCCTAGCCAGAGACAGCAAGACGAGTGCCATTTTGTTACATCTCGAACATATCAGTGATGCCCGGCGTTTTCTTTCTGCCTCTCGAAGCGCTTCACGCAATAAACCCATTCTGGTTGTAAAAAGCAGTCGCACACGAAAAGCTCAGCAATTACTGGGGGAACAACAGAATTTCGATGCTGCCTATGATGCTGCTATTCAGCGTGCCGGTTTACTGCGTGTACAAGATACGCATGAAATGTTTTCTGCTGTGGAAACATTAAGTTTTATGCGACCACTGCGCGGAGAGCGCTTGTTAATCGTCAGTAATGGAGCTGCACCTGCTGCGATGGCGCTAGATGAGTTACTCAGGAGAACCGGAAAACTCGCCGTGTTAAATGAAGAAACGATCAGTGAATTATCCAGCATACTTCCCGAAACGCTTCTTCTACGCAATCCCTTAGATATCGGTGATGATTCCTCTACCGAGCAATATATTGCTGTACTTAAGCTGCTTTTAGATAACCATGACTATGATGCCTTACTGTTAATTCATTCTCCTTGTGCGATATCTCACAGCCAATCTACGGCGGTCAGAGTCATCCAAACAATTAAGGAACATCCGCGCGGAAAATGGCCCACCATTTTCACTAATTGGTGCGGAGAATATTCTTCACTAGAAGCTCGACGTCTATTTAGTGAGGCAGGACTTCCAACGTATCGCACACCAGAAGGCGCAATTACAGCATTTATGCATATGGTGGAATATCAACGAAATCAAAAACAACTCAAAGAGACACCCTCCCTGCCAATTGGCATTACATCGAATACAGCTCGTGCTCATGAGTGCATACAACAGGCTCTTGAAAATGGAAATATCCGATTAGATACTCATGAAGTACAACCTATTCTTGAAGCCTATGGCTTAAATACCTTACCGACCTGGATAGCCCATAACAGTGATGATGCGGTCAATATTGCTGAAAAAATTGGCTATCCCGTTGCACTGAAGCTCCGATCTCCAGATATTCCGCACAAGTCTGAAGTTCAAGGGGTTATGCTTTATTTGCGTAATTCCTATGAAGTCAAAACAGCAGCACAGGCTATTATTGAGCGTGTCAAACAAAACTTCCCACAAGCCAGAATTCACGGTTTGTTAGTACAAAGCATGGCTAACCGAGCTGGCGCACAAGAATTGAGAATCTCTATTGAGCAAGACGAAATATTTGGCCCTTTAATCATGCTGGGAGAAGGGGGCATTGATTGGATTGATGAAACACAAGCTGCCGTTGCCCTTCCTCCCCTGAATATGGCGTTAGCCCGTTATCTGGTCATTCAAGCAATTAAGGGAGGCAAAATAAAATCAGGGGGATCATTATTGCCGCTGGATATCCCTTTACTCAGTCAATTGTTGGTTAGGGTATCCAATCTCCTGATCGATTGTCCGCAAATTGCTCGCATGAACATTCACCCGCTACTTGTATCGGGTAATGAACTCACTCTATTGGATGTAACGATGGAATTAACTCCGGTAGCAGGCGATCCTCGCAAGAGACTTGCTATTCGCCCTTATCCCAATGAGCTGGAAGAAATTATCTCTATAAAAGACAATCTTGAATGTCTGCTGCGCCCAATTTTGCCGGAAGATGAACCTCTGCTGAAAACGTTTATCGACCAAGTGACAAAAGAAGATCTTTATTACCGTTATTTCAGTGAAATCAGCGAGTTCACTCATGACGATCTCGCCAACATGACCCAAATTGACTATGATCGGGAAATGGCATTTGTCGCGATACGTCACCCTACGACGGCACCTGAAATTATCGGTGTTGCCCGTGCTATGGCCGATCCCGATAATATCGAAGCAGAATTTGCGATATTAGTGCGATCAGATCTCAAGGGAATTACGTTAGGCTATCAGCTCATGACTAAGCTGATTCATTACACAAGAGAACACGGTATTCAAGTTTTGAATGCGATTACTATGCCGGAAAACCGTAATATGATTCAACTTGCCAAGAAGCTTGGATTTGCTATTGATATCCAGTTGGAGGATGGCATTGTTAATCTTGTCCTAAAACTCTAAAGTGTGATTTAAGCGTGTATCTAATGAAGATGGAGAAAAACCTCACTTCGTGATGAATCGCACAGACTTAAAGCAATCAGCTCAGGAACGTTAATTCATACTAACAATGAGCCAAACTAATGGTATCATCGCCAGATCATTTTGATTCATACACCTTATGATGGAACATATTCCGTCTAAACTAAGAGAAAAAACGCACTGTGATGTTGTCCAAATTTAAACAAGCAAAACACCAACAACACCTTGCGCAACTGCCTAAACTACCGCAGTCAGTTGCTGACATAGAAACACTTTATCAATCTAAAGTGTTCCTCAGCACCTTACTGGAACACATAGCGAACGCCCAAAAGCATATTTATATCGCGGCATTATATTTAGAAAACGATGATGCTGGGCGGGATATTCTGACTGCTTTGTATGTTGCCAAACAAAAACGCCCTGAACTGGACATTAAAATCCTAGTTGACTGGCATCGTGCTCAACGTGGTCGCATTGGCGTAGAAGCAGCGGCAACAAACGCAGATTGGTACTGTTCCATGGCTGAAGGCTATCCTGAGGTCAACATTCCCATTCTGGGTGTTCCTGTGAACACACGTGAGGCATTGGGTGTGTTACACCTGAAAGGCTTTATTTTTGATGATACAGTCATTTATAGCGGAGCCAGCATTAATGATGTTTATCTACATCGCCATGAAAAATACCGTTATGACCGTTATCACTTGCTGCACAATGCAAAACTTGCAGCAATCATGAAGCAATTTCTCGATGATAGTATGCTCAGCGCTGAAGCCGTAAGAAATTTGGCTTGTCACAATCGTCCTCGTAGTCTTGAAATTAAAAATTTGATCCGCCAATTCCGTGCTTCATTACGAGATTCTGAATATCAATTCGAAAATCAAGCTTCAAATGAAGAATTGGCAGTGACACCTCTTGTTGGTTTAGGTAAAAAGAACCAACTGAATAAAACGATCTGCCATCTGATGGCCTGTACTGAAAAAAAGTTGGTGATTTGTACACCTTATTTCAATTTACCAGCAGTTTTGGTACGGGCAATATCGCGACTACTTCGCCAAGGAAAACAAGTTGAGATCATCATTGGAGACAAAACAGCCAATGATTTTTATATCCCACCAGAAGAACCGTTTAAGATCATCGGGGCATTGCCTTACCTGTATGAAATAAACTTGCGTCGCTTTACGAGTCGGTTACAAAAATTTATCGATAGCCAGCAATTAACCATTCGGTTATGGAAAGATCAAGA
The DNA here is from genome assembly GCF_014467285.1 of Xenorhabdus sp. PB62.4. NCBI lineage: Bacteria > Pseudomonadati > Pseudomonadota > Gammaproteobacteria > Enterobacterales > Morganellaceae > Xenorhabdus > Xenorhabdus sp. PB62.4. The sequence goes on from NZ_NKHR01000002.1 coordinate 348,086, forward strand.
TAATACTTATCACTTAAAAGGTATCTGGGTTGATAACAAGTGGCAGTTGATTACTGGTAATAATCTCAATCCTCGAGCTTGGGGTTTGGATCTGGAAAATGCCATTCTTATCCACGATCCTCACCAAGAAATGCAAGAACAACGTTCTATGGAGCTGGATTGCATTCGCACCCACACAAAAATTATCAGCAATTATCAGGAACTGGAGAATATCCAGCTCTATCCTGTTAAAGTTCGTAAGTTGATACGCCGTCTACGACGCATTCGAGTTGATCGATTAATCAGCAGGATACTGTAATATAGATAAATAATTATCAGTTTTTGAATCCCCTCTCGTTATTGCGAGAGGGGATTTTTGTATCTTATTTATCAATAAGCTAAGATTTTAAAAAAATAAATCATGGCTTAAATTAAGATGAAGAAAACTGTCATCACCCTCATAAAAAATATATTAATAATCTCACCTCTCCTATTAAATATATCTTGCTCTAATATGCGTCAAGCCAATGATAATTGGATTGGCAAAGATAAAGCGCAACATTTTCTATTTTCTGCGGTTGTATCAGCCGCCGGAAACGCATATGGAGATCGTCAACATTGGGGACATCGTGAAAGTACTCGATTTGGTATGTTACTCTCAATCAGTCTTGGTGCAGCAAAAGAACTCTATGATAGCCGTCCATCTGGAACGGGCTGGAGTTGGCACGATATGGCTTATGATGTAGCTGGCGCTATAGCGGGCTATAGCTTGTATCAATCTATGAAGTGATTTTTGGACTCTATGATTTTTTTGCGTTCTGTAATTTTTAAATCACTATCGTCTTTAAGGCGATATTTTTTTAATAATCCCCAAATGCAAAAAAGCCATCCGGTTAAGGATGGCTTCTCTGGCTAATTGAATGTCTGGCAGTGTCCTACTCTCACATGGGGAGACCCCACACTACCATCGGCGCTACGGCGTTTCACTGCTGAGTTCGGCATGGGGTCAGGTGGGACCACCGCGCTGTTGCCGCCAGACAAATTCTG